>PBNW01000054.1 GCA_002723255.1 Pelagibacterium sp.
AGAAGCGCCGCTGCGTGCTGGGGCGCGAAACGGCGCTGCAGAAGTGCGAATGGCGTGCGGACGGGTGGCTGTATCTGGTGGGCGGCACGAATCTGCCGGCCTCCGAAGTGAACGTGCCGGGGACCTACGATCAGGCCGGGTTCGATACCGAGCGACGCTATGGGTTCGATGGCGAATTGCACATCGATTTTCAATGGCTGCGGACGCCGGAGCCGGAACGGATTTTCAGGCTCGAGGGCGGAAAGCTCATCCTGAACGGGCGGGAATCGATTGGCTCTTGGTTCGAACAGGCGCTGGTGGCACGGCGACAGACCCATTTCGATTTCGAGGCGGAGACCGAAGTGACCTTCGAGCCGCGCGACGAGCGGGAAATGGCCGGGCTCACCGGGTATTATGGGCGGTACAATTTCCATTACCTGCACCTGACCGCCGATCCGGACGGACAGCGCGAGCTCAATATCTTTTCCTCGGTGGTGAGCCACCCGGACGGGAAGCTGACCTATTGGATCGATCCGGTGCCGGTTGGGGTCGGTCCGGTGCGCATGAAGATGCGGGTGGAGAACTCGGTGCTGCAGTATTTCTATGCGCAGGGGTCGGACGACTGGCAGAAAATCGGGCCCGAACTCGACGCCTCGATCCTGTCGGACGAATGCGGCGGCCATGCCGAGCATGGCAGCTTTACCGGGGCGTTCGTTGGGATGGCGGCGCAAGATCTCAATGGGACGTCGCGCGAAGCGGGCTTTTCCCATTTCGTCTATCGGCCGCTGTAAGGCACAGACGGGCGCCGGCGGTTTCACGTGAATCCGTCGGCGCCGCTATAGATCAGGCGGTCTTGAGTTCGACTTCGATATTGCC
This sequence comes from Pelagibacterium sp., assembly GCA_002723255.1. Taxonomy (GTDB): domain Bacteria; phylum Pseudomonadota; class Alphaproteobacteria; order Rhizobiales; family Devosiaceae; genus Pelagibacterium; species Pelagibacterium nitratireducens. Next base: position 856 of record PBNW01000054.1, read on the forward strand.
GCGCGTTGCGTGGGAATAGGGGCACACGATGTGGGCCCGATCCATCACGTCCTTGAGCGTTTCAGCATCGAGGCCAGGGGCCGAAGCGGTGAGGATGACCTTGAGGCCAAAGCCCTCTCCATCGTCGCGCTTACCGAACCCGACCTGAGCATTGACAGTGGCTTCGGGCGGTAGCTTGACCTTGGCCTGGCCGGCGGCAAAGCGCATGGCGCCGAGAAAACAGGCCGAATAGCCGGTTGCAAAAAGCTGTTCGGGGTTGGTGCCATCGCCACCCGACCCCCCCATTTCCTTGGGCGTCGAGAGTTTCACATCGACTTTTCCATCGTCGGTTTTCGAGTGACCGTCTTCGCGGCCACCGCCGCTGGCCGTGGCGTGGGCGGTATAGAGGATTTCCATGATGCACTCCCATGAGTGGTGATTGTTTGGACTGGAGGGTGAATGCGTTCGGCCCGGTCGGGTTCGCCATTCATTGAAGTCGCAACCTTATGCGCAATTTATATTGTGCGCAATATAATTTTGTGCGATATTTCTGTCATGAACGAGATCGATACGCCCATCCTCGCCCCCGAACAGCAGCTTTGCTTTGCGGTTTATGCCGCGGGACAGGCCTTTGCGCGGCTTTACCGGCCGCTGCTCGAGCCGCTGGGGCTGACCTATCCTCAATACCTGGCCATGCTGGTTCTGTGGGAGGGTGAGCCCATCTCGGTAACGGGAATCGGGCAAAGACTGGGACTGGATACGGGCACGTTGACCCCGCTGCTCAAACGGCTGGAAAACGCGGGGCTGGTAAGGCGAACGCGCAGCACCACCGATGAACGTCGGGTCGTCGTGAGCCTGACCGACAGCGGGCGGGCGCTCAAGGCGCGGGCGCAGGCGATTCCCGAGGCGGTGGCGTGCGCCAGCGGGCGGGATTTGCCGGACGTTATCAAGCTTCGCGACGAGATCAATGCGCTGAGCAAGGCACTCGATGCGTCGCGTACCTGCGGATAGGGCAGCAACAGCGCTCAGCCGCCCCGGCCCTCGCCGCGGGCCCTGGCGTTCGTCGCTCGAAAGATCCACTCGATCTTTTCGTCCGGCATGGCCGAACCGCTCCTAACCCATATAGAGATTTTCCATGCGCTTTGTGTCGTCGGTGGCAAAGCGGTGATCGGCTTGCGGGTGGGCGCGCTGGCCACATTCCTGACGCGGGCAGATGCGGCACCCCACCCCGATGGGTACGGCGCCGGGGGGCGCTGAAAGGTCGATGCCATCGGCATAGATCATGGCCGAGGCCTGCGAGACATGACAGCCGAGCCCGATGGCGATGTGGCGGCGCGGGGCGTTGTAGGAATAGCCGCCCTTGGCGATGGCCTTTGCTATGCAGAAATAACGCTGACCGTCGGGCATCTGGCTCAGTTGAATATTGATCTGGCCGGGGTTGAGGAAGGCCGCATAGATGTTCCAGCGCGGGCAGGCGCCCGAATGGCGCGGAATGTGGATGCCCGAGAGCGAAAAGCGCTTGGAGATGTTGCCGGCGATGTCGGTGCGGACAAGATGGAGCGGTATGCCGCTCATCGACGGGCGCTGCAGGGTGGTCATGCGGTGGCAGACCTGCTCGAAACTGGCGCGGAAGCGGCGGGCCAGCCGTTCGATATCGTAACGGGTGTCGCGGCAGGCTCGAAAAAACGCTTCGTAGGGCATGATGAGCGCCGCGGCGGCATAGGATCCCAAAACGTTGCGAGCCAGACCCACACTGTCGGGCTGGGGCAGGGTGCTGTTATCGATCAGCTCGCGGATTTCCCCATCGGCGATCAATAGCGCGAGATGCTGGGCGAGGGCGAACAGTGCGGACTCGGGCTCGAGCGTGTCGGCGACAGCCAGCACGCGGCCGTTGTCCTCGAGGCGGCGCACCACGCCGTTGGGCAGAGAGGCCAAGCGCGCCTCGATGCCGAAGACGTTGAAGAGGTAAGCCTTGAGCCCCGCCTCAAAACTGTCGGAGGTGTTGTCGATGTCGTGACGCACGCGTTCGGCGGCGGCCTCGAGCGTTGGAAAGTAGTTGGCGTTTTCCTGCAGGAAATCGGAGACCGCCTCGGTGACCACATTGTGGCCCGGGGCGAGATTTTCGCCCGCCGCGTCGCTGGCTTTGGGAGCCTGAAGGTGCCGCAGCTGGTCGAAGAGTTTGAGAACGGCGCGGCCAACGGCAGGATGATGGGTGGCCAGATCGCGGATGTCGGTGTTGGTGAGGTCGGAATCGGCGAAAATATCGTCGCCGAACATTTCCATGAGATCGCCCGACAGCCTCGCATCGTCGCTTTCGGCCAATTCTCCCGCCTCAACCCCGAAATAACCCGCGACGCGGAACAGCAGCGGCACCGTGATGCGGCGCCGATTGTGCTCGATGAGGTTGAGATAGGACGCTGAAATCTCCAGCGCCGCGGCCAGTTGGGCCTGGCTGACCGATTTCTGGCGCCGCAACCGCTTGATGCGGCCTCCGATCTGCAGATCGAGTTGGTTCATCGGTCCTTCTCCCGGCTGTAAATCTTTACAGTCTTTACAAACTTGCCATCCTGGCTTTGCAAGGATTTACAGCTTAACATGCTGTTATTGCGTCTTTTCTTGCCTTTTTTACCTCGATTGTCAATTCTTTACTCCACCGGGCACGATGGTGTGCTCATCAGTAGGAGACAAGAGCCATGAGCGCTCATCAGACAATCGACACGACCAGCGAAGATTTCATCACCATCATTGCGCCTTCGATGGCCGAGGTGATGGAGAGCTTCAGAAGCCAGGGGCTGGCCGAGCGGGATTATTCCATTGTCCACCGGGCCGGAAAGCACAGCTTTACGATGGCCGGCGGCGAGGCGCTGTTTGGCGGCACGCAGATGGTGGCCGCGACCTTTTCGCGGCGTGGCTGATCTCGTTTTCACCGCTTAAGATTTCAAAAGGAGGAGTTCTCAATGCTCGACAAGTCACCCGACCCCCAGACCTTCGAGGCCCCCGAATGGGCGCCGGACCGCTGGAGGAACGTCGCGCGCGACTATACGCCCGACGATGTGGCCCGGCTCTCGGGCAGCCTGCCCATCCGGCATACGCTGGCCGAGAACGGGGCGCGACGGCTGTGGGAATTGCTGCACAGCGAGGATTTCGTGCCGACCCTTGGCACCTTTACCGGCAACCAGGCCGTCCAACAGGTGAAAGCTGGATTGAAGGCCATCTATCTTTCGGGCTGGCAGGTGGCGGCGGACGCCAATTCGTCGGGCAACATGTATCCCGACCAGTCGCTTTATCCCGTCGATTCGGTCCCCTCAGTGGTCAGGCGCATCAACAAGGCGCTGCAGCGGGCCGACCAGATCCAGACCATGGAGCGCTATGAGGACAAATCGGACGCCGACACGGATTATTTCGTGCCCATCATTGCCGACGCGGAAGCCGGGTTCGGCGGGGCGCTCAATGTGTTCGAGCTGATGAAGGCGATGATCGAGGCGGGCGCCGCGGCGGTTCATTTCGAGGACCAGTTGGCCAGCGAGAAGAAATGCGGCCATCTGGGCGGCAAGGTTCTGGTGCCGACCCGGACCTTTGTGCGCACCCTGAACGCGGCACGGCTGGCGGCGGACGTCATGGGCGTTCCTACGCTGATCATGGCGCGCACCGACGCTGAGGCGGCGCAGCTGATCACCTCCGATGTCGATGACTACGATGCGCCGTTCATTACAGGCGAGCGGACAGAAGAGGGGTTTTATCGGCTCAAGGGCGGGTTCGAAGCTGCGATTGCGCGCGGGCTGGCCTATGCGCCCTATGCGGATTTGATCTGGTGCGAGACCTCGACGCCAAATCTTGAGGATGCGCGGCGGTTTGCAGAAGCGATCCGCAAGGAGCATCCCGACCAGATGCTGGCTTACAATTGCTCGCCATCGTTCAACTGGGCGAAATATATGGGCGAGGCGGATATGGCGGCGTTCCAGCGCGAGCTGGGCGCGATGGGGTATAAGTACCAGTTCATCACCCTGGCCGGATATCACAACCTTTCGCTCACCACATTCAATCTGGCGCGCGGATACAAGGACCGGGGCATGGCTGCCTATTCCGAACTGCAGCAGGCCGAATTTGCCGCCGAAAAGGACGGATTTACGGCCACGCGGCATCAGCGCGAAGTGGGCACGAGCTATTTCGATGCTGTGGCGACCGCAGTGAGCGGCGGGTCGAGTTCGACACCCGCCATGGCGGGTTCGACCGAGACGGCCCAGTTTCACTGAGGTCAAGGCCGAAGATAGCCGGACCAATTTATCCCCCGCCCCCGCTTTTTGATTCACGTGAAGCAATCAAATTCTGCTTCACGTGAATCAGCCTATTCGAGCAAGGCCGCCAGTTCGGCGTAAGACAGCGCGCCGACGACAATGCCGGCCAGCACCAGCCCATGCGTGACCGCAATCGCGCCCGTGGTCAGGGCGAAGCCGGGCTTTGCGGTCTTGTGTCGGAAGACCTGCTGGGCGAGCAGCCCGCCGATGATGCCGAAAACGGCATCGAGGCCGTGCAATCCTGCCTCGCTGATCCGCCATCGACCGGCAATGGCGGCCTGTTTGTCCATCCAGTAGGCGAGCCAGGACGCGCCGCCCATTATGGCGTAGGGCGCGATCAGCCAGAATGGCGCCCGGTCCAGGATGATGGACGCAAAGACCAGCACGAGAAGGCTGACAGCGGCCCAGACACGAAGATCTTCGCCCTCGGGCCATCGGGCTTGATAAAGCCAAAGCCCCGGTCGTCGTCCCATTCGATCAGCGTGCCCTTTTCCATGTCCAACTTTCCTCGCCGCCTAACCGTAAGGAGAGCCGGTGAGGCCTTAAGATTTGATTGTCATGGCGCGGGCGGCGGCGACGGCCGGGAGGGACAGTACGGCACAAAGGGCGAAGGTGATGACCAAGGCGGTGGTCAATTGCTGGGTGGTTTGGGCCGAGGCGATGCCGGCGGTGTTGGCGATGAGGCCGGCGATGGCCGCTCCGATGCCATAGCCCGCTGACTGGATGGTGGGCAAAAGGGCCGAGGCCCTGTCGCGTTCGCCGGGGCGGGCGGCTTCCATGATGGTTTGGCTGGTATAGGCCCATGAAGTGCCATAGGCCGCACCGATCAGGATCTGAGCCAGGATGACAAGTGGGAGCTGGCCGATAGCAAAGGCGATGGCGAGCAGCGCGAGACCGGCAACGAGCAGGACAGGGCCGAGGCGAATAAGGCCGGGACGGGCGGTTTCGGACACGTTGGCGACAAGGATGGCCGTGGTTGACCAGGTGATCGCCATGACCGCGCCGATGACACCGGCGAGGGTCGGGCCGAAGCCGAAAATGTTTTGCAGCGCATAGACCAGGAACACCGCCGCGCCGGCCTGGGCCAGGGGCATGAGCAGAATGACCCAGAGACCAGCGCCCACAACGTCATTAAAGCGGAAGGCATGGGTTGGGAACAGCGGGGTGGTGGCGGTACGATCGCGGCCGATGACGGCGAAAAGCGTTGCGCCGGCGATGAGAAGACACAGGGCGGTGAGAAGCGGCGAATCGAGCAGGCCGCCAACCGAGACGGCCATGATGGCGGCGCCGATCAGCAGCAGCCGGACGATGGGCAAGCGGCCGGAAGATTTTTCGCGCAGGCCAGGTGGCACGATCGTGAGAACGAGGCCGATAAAAATGGCTCCGATGGGCAGATTGACGGCGAAGGCGGCGCGCCAGGAGAGGGTTTCGGTCAAGGCGCCCGAGAGCACCGGCCCACCAAAGGCGGCCAGCGCCCAGACCACCGATTCGGCGCCGAACACCTTTGGCACCAGGGCAGAAGGAAAGAGTTCGGGGATCAGCGCGTAGCATATGGCCGCGACGATGCCTTCGCCCAGTCCCTGAAGGGCGCGACCGACAAGCAGTTCGGGCATGGAGCCGGCGATTGCGGCGAGGAGCGAGCCGACAAGGAAAACCGAGGCGGCGGCGACCAGCGCCATGCGGGCGCCCAGCCGCGCCTTGAGCAGTGCGCCGCCGGCCCCGCCCATGATGGCAAACACGAGAAAGACCGTGGTGGCCCAGGACAACAGCGCCACGCCGCCCAGCTCATCGACAGCGGTGGGCAGGGCGGTGGAGACCAGAAAGCCGTTAAAGGCCAGGAGCGCGACGCCGAGGCACAGGGTGATCGTGGCGCCGAGATAGCGCGGGGAGACGATGGCGGACCATCCGGAAGCGGTGTTGGACATGGCAGAACTCATTTAAACAAGTACTTTCTTGGTAAATTGAGTTCGAGGGGCTGTCTAGCGGAAAAGCGAGGGGCTTTTTAGGGCCGCCGATTTGGTATAGTCAGGCGCACGAACCATATGGGTTTGCCAATCGCCTTCATCTTCCCGGAGATCTGCCCCAGTGAGCCTTGAGTCCACCGGCTATAAAAGCCGCCGTACCTTCGCGATCATTTCGCATCCGGACGCCGGCAAGACGACGCTGACCGAAAAACTGCTGCTCAATTCCGGCGCCATCCATCTGGCGGGCGAGGTGAAAGAGCGCGGCGAGCGGCGTCGGACCCGCTCGGACTGGATGGAGATCGAGCAGAAGCGCGGCATTTCGATCACTTCGAGCGTGATGACGTTCGAACATGACGGGCTGACGCTGAACCTGCTCGATACGCCGGGCCACGCGGACTTTTCCGAAGACACCTATCGCACGCTGACGGCGGTGGATTCGGCGATCATGGTGATCGACGCGGCCAAGGGCATCGAGGCGCAGACGCGCAAACTGTTCGAAGTGTGCCGGCTGCGCGACATCCCGATCATCACCTTCGTCAACAAGATTGACCGGGAAGCGCGCGATACGCTGGAAATCCTCGACGAGATCATGGAGACCCTGGCGCTCGACACCGCGCCGATGATGTGGCCGGTGGGCGCTGGCGTCGACTTTAACGGGCTTATCGATCTCGAGCACGGGCGGTTCATTTCGACCGAGGGCAGGCCGGAGGCCGAGGCGCCGGGAATCGAGGCATTGGCGGGGCGGTTTGCCGATACGCAGAACCAGCAGATTGCCGCCTCGATGGAGGGGCTTGAGCTGGCCAACGGATCGCTGCCCAAATTTGACCAGACCGCGTTCGAGGAGGGCACGCTGACCCCGGTCTATTTCGGCTCGGCGCTCAAATCGATCGGCGTGCGCGAACTGCTCGAAGCGGTGTGCCGGTTTGCGCCCGAGCCGCGCACCCAGCCAGCCCGGCCCGAACCGGTTGACCCGTCCATGGCGGCGTGCACGGGGTTCGTGTTCAAGGTTCAGGCCAATATGGACCCCAACCACCGCGACCGCGTGGCCTTCGTGCGCGTGGCTTCGGGGACGCTCAAGCGCGGCATGCGGCTGAAAAACGTGCGCACGGGCAAGGATTTGAAAGTCGCCAACCCGATGTTCTTTTTCGCGCGCGAGCGCGAGCTGGCCGATGAGGCGGTGGCAGGGGACGTCGTGGGTATTCCCAATCACGGCACGCTCTCGGTCGGCGATACGTTGACCGATGGGCCTGACGTGACGGTTACCGGCATTCCCAATTTCGCGCCCGAACTGCTGCGCCGCGTGCATCTTTCCGATGCTTCGAAAACCAAGCAGCTGGCCAAGGCGCTCAACGATCTGGCCGAAGAGGGCGTGGTGCAGGTGTTCAAGCCGACCTTGGGCTCGGGGTATTATGTGGGCGCTGTGGGGCCGCTGCAGCTTGAAGTGCTGACCAGCCGCGCGGCGGCGGAATATTCGGTGCCGATCCGGATCGAGCCGGCGCAATATGTGACGGCGCGCTGGGTCAAGGTCAACGACAAGGCACAGTTCGACAAGTTCGCGGCGCTGCATCGATTGAACATCGCCGAGGACCGTTATGGCGATCCGGTGTTTCTGGCTCCCAGCCAGTGGGAAATCGACCGGTGTGCAAAGGACTTTCCTCTGCTCGATTTCATGGCCACCAAGGATCGCGGGCTGGCGGCTTAAGTTGTATGGAGAGTTAGGCGATGGCGGCCTGCAAACCGCAGCTTTCTGCGCTTCCGGTGCTCACGTACTGAAAGTACGCTCCGCTCCGGTTCTCGAAAACCACGGTTGTCGGCTCGCCCTGACCTAACTCTCCACACAACTCATTCATCCCCGAATCCCAGATCGGCTTCAGTCCAGCCGAACGCCGCCAATTCCCCGGCGCGGAATTTTGCGTCGTCGGAGACGATGAATTCGTCGAGTTGGGGCGGGGCGAGGGGCGTTCCGGCCAGCATGGCGTGGACCTGGCCGCGATGGTGGGTCTGGTGGGCGAAGAGGTGGTTGAGCACATCGTCGCAGCGTTCGGTCTGGATGCGGGACTGGCGGTGGATGGCGATGGGACGGGCGAGATCGGCAATTTCTAGCGCGTCGCAGAACGCGACAAGTTTTTCATCGCTCTGGCGCTGGGCAGCATAAAGCGCACGGGCCGTATCGAAGGGTTCTTCGTTTTCCCATGCCCATGGACCAAGCGTTCCGCCTTCAAGCGCGTCGATATAGAACCAATCGATGACAAGGATGTGGTTGAGCGTTGCCCTAAGGGAAGGGAAAAAGCTCACGCGCCTTGCCGTAAACTCGGACTGGTCGAGCCCGATGACGGCCTGCGCCAGGCGATGATTGGCGAGGGCGTTGTTGCGGGCGAGCTTTGTGAGCATGCGCAGGGCGGGGTCGATCATGGCGTCTTGACCATGACGCGCGCCATACCGATCGAGGCGGGCATAACGGGCTGAAAACCGAATTTTCCATAGAGATGGCGCGCGTCGCCATCGGCGATCAGCGAAACATAGGCCTTTTCGGGCGCTTCGCGCTCGAGCCAATCGATCAGCGCGGCCATGATAGCCTTGCCCAAGCCCTTGCCCTGATGGGTGGGATCGACCGCGATGTCGGTGATCTGGTAGGCGGTGCCGCCATCGCCGATGATGCGGCCCATGCCGACGACGTGGCCCTTATGGACAACCAGCACGGCGAAAAGCGAATTGGGAAGGCCCTTTTCCATGCCATCCCGGCTGCGGGGCGACAGGCCCGATATGGCGCGCAGTCGGGCAAAGGTTTCGATATCGGGTATCCGCGCGACAATCTTGTAGTCCATATCAGGCATTGGCCATGTTGATGCGATAGCTCAGGGCCTCGGCGATGTGGGGGCGCGAGACGGTTTCGCTGCCGGCAAGATCGGCCAGTATGCGGGCCACTTTGAGCACCCGGTGATAGGCGCGGGCAGAGAGGTTGAACGTTTCCGCAGCCTTGAGCAGGAGGTCGCGGCTTTCGGCGTCGGGAGCAACGATCTGTTCGATGGCGCTCGAAGGGGCGGCGGAATTGGTGTGGACGCCCGAAAGGTCCAGTTCGGCATAGCGGCGGCGCTGGATATCGCGGGCCGTGGCCACGCGCTGGGCAACTACGACGCTGGGCTCGCCCGGTTTGGAGCCGATCATGTCCGTTGCCGACACCGCAGGAACATCGATGCGGATGTCGATGCGATCAAGGAACGGCCCGGACACGCGGCCCTGGTAATCGGCCGCGCATTTTTCGCCGCGCCGGCAGGTGTGGCCCGGCGTTCCCGCCATGCCGCATTTGCACGGGTTCATGGCGGCGACCAGCTGGAAGCGCGAGGGGTAGGTGACGCGCGCATTGGCGCGCGCGATGACCGTTTCGCCCGATTCGAGCGGCTGACGCAGGCTGTCGAGCGCCTGAGCCTGGAATTCGGGCAGCTCATCGAGAAACAAAACCCCATTGTGGGCAAGCGAGGCCTCGCCGGGGCGCACCCGCAAGCCGCCGCCGACCAGCGCGGCCATGGAGGCCGAATGATGGGGGGCGCGGAAGGGGCGATGGTCGGAAATCTGTCCGCCCTTCAACTCCCCGGCAATCGAGGCGATCATCGACACATCGAGCAGTTCGCGCGGATTGAGCGGGGGGAGGATGGAGGGCAGGCGCTGGGCCAGCATGGATTTCCCCGCGCCGGGTGGGCCGACCATCAACATATTATGTCTATAAATGTTTGCTCTTGATGAATGGCCAAATGGGGGCCGGATGCTGCATGTCCGGTTTGGCAGGAATGGAAGAAAGCCGAGGGTCGGCATCCGTGAAGAGTTTCGGCAGCCGATAGGCGCCCGAAAGTCTCCGAAGAACGAACCCGAGAGCCCCGTGGCTGGACGCTATGAGTTTTCTGGATTTGGCCCACTTGGAGAGAGTCGGAAGATGGCGGGCGCCGGCACTGGGGTCGCGCGTGACGATGAAGAGGCTAGTGAATCGGCGTTCTGGGTGCCAGATGCGATTGAGCGTGGCGGCAATGATGGTGCGGTCTTGGACTGGCGCGAGATGGTCTGCAGGCCCCGATGACGGTTGTCCGATTTCTTGGTGCCAGTTACGCGCGGCCTAGATGCGGCGATTACATGACGAGCGGGAGCATAAAAGCCTCAATAAGCTGCCACGCGCCATATAGCGCCAGGAAGTTGAGTGGCAGGACGACCAGCCAAAGCCCGAAGACTGCAATCTTTGAAGTTGCAGTTCGTTTGGCTGGCATGCGTCCGCTCGCTCCAAAAAATGGAGGCAAGGCCAGGACTTGAACCTGAATCTCTGGACTTGCACGCCCAGCGCGTATTCTTTCCGCCACCTCGCCAGTGCTGCAACTCTAGCAAAGACCAATTCGGGTTCAATTGAACAGGCTCATAGCGGTCAACGAAAAGGGTTAATGCTTGTTCTGAGATTGCAGGGTGGTTGCCCTTGTGAGGGCAGCCACCCGCATGCCGCAACCTCGCTTAGGGAACTCAGTCACGCGGCATCAGAGCTTCAAACCCGTAATGGTTGAGCATGAACAGTTGAGTGCACTCACTACTAAATCACTCAATGCACACAGTTAAGCGAGACAAAGGTTACCGTCTGGTAAAATCATCGCTTGTTTCACCTGGCGGTGCTCGGAACAACTTTACTATATTGTCGCGCTCCTCGCGCGATGAAGGCGATGGGCTTGGCTCCATCGTCCTGTCGTCCAGCAGTTTGCAGACTTCCGAATATCAGGGCGAGGATGTGTTCGAGCTCAGCGTCATCCCAGACCTCGCCAGCCAGCATGGCTCGGCTCTGTTCGACTTTGTCTCGGGCCATCTAGTAGGCGGCAGGCATGTGGTCACCGCCAAAGACTGAACTTCACGAGAATGAACGTCCAAAGCGCCACAGATTGAAGATGTCAAATTTACTTTCCCATTCGATCGGCAAACCAATTGTCTTCAAGCTGCCTGCAATCCAGTTTTACCGGCCCCCTCGCCGTTGCCATCCAAAGATGTCGAGGCGAGGGCGTCATTGCTGTTCTCCAGAGGGGCTGCAAGGTGTTGCTGGCCGCAAAGATCTGACCCGGTATTGGGGGATTTTCCCACTGAGATCTGACTCAGGTTTGAACGCTATCCTGTCCGTTTCGGGCGGGAGATCGAGCCGTGCTGGACACCGCGTTTTTGAGCGCTATGCGGTGCTGGGATTTCCAGGACGGTTTTTTAATCCGGAAGATTTCGCGGCGCACCGGACTGTCCCGGAAGACCATTGGCTAATATCTCAAGGTCCGATACGGTTGAGCCGATGGTCAAGGTGCCCGAGCGGCCAAACACGATCGACCCGTATGCCAAACCGCTTTCAGGCTGGCTGAATCTGAGAGAGCCAACCGCGCAAGCAGCGGCGCACGTTCAACCAGAACCACCCCGATCTGGTCAGCCTTGGCTTTGAGGCTCCTGTGGTCGGGTCGCGGTTTTTTGCCCGGCGCTGAATGACGATTTCCAGCGCCAGCAGTACGCACCGACCGCAGCGTCTTTGGACCCCTGGCTATTGAGTCTGGAGTCAGCGGGGTGCGAGGCTGGCAATCAGATCGTTTGCGACTTCGGCCATTGCTGTTGCGGCGGCGAAGTCGAACTTGTTGATTGCCATGAATACGCCGACGCCGCGCGAGGGCGCAAAGGCAATGTAGCTAAACACCCCATTGGTCCCACCAGCCTTTTGGAGGAGCAATGGGCGCTCGCCCTCCGGCATCATGATCACCCAGCCAAGCCCCATTGCATCCATTTGGCCGGATTCGTCCATTCCGAATACGGGATCAAGTCCGTCACGCATGACCCATGCTGCGTGGCTGATCGAGCGGGCCTCTGTCCCTTCCTCGCCGAAGCGGTCGAGGTTCCAGGAAAGATACTCCACCATGTCGTTGGCGGTCGTATAGAGCTGCGACGCTCCGAAGCGGTTGGAAATTGGATCACCGGGATCCATCTCGTCGTCATTCCAGTCATAGCCGGTCATGACATTGTCACCCTCGGGGCGCGCGTAACCGGTGGCACTCAATCCGATGGGGTCAAGCACGGTTTCCTGGATCAGGTCGGCATACGGCATACCAGCGCGTTCCGAGAGCGCCATAGCCAGCAGGTCAAAACCGATGTTGGAATATGCCATGCCCTCCCCTGGCGCAAAGAGCAGCGCGTCTTCTTCTAAATTGGCCGCAAATGACGCATCGCTGTAGCGTTCCACGCCTTCGACGGGCGCGAGTTCGCGCGGAAACCCGCTGGCGTGCGTGGCCAGATCGACCAGCCGGATGTGACGCCCACCGCGTTCGGGCAGCGTGCTAACGAGGCTGATGTGCGGTTCAGCAGGGTCAGTCAATGCAACCGTGCCCTCGGCGACCGCATGGGCCAACGCAAGGCCAGTGAAGCTCTTCGTGATGGAGCCGACACCGATTTGTGTATCGCCGTCGGGTTCGCGAGCGCTGTCGATCGCAATTTCGCCGAAGCTGGCAATCGCATTCTCTCCATCTCGCACAGCGGCAATGACCAATCCTGGAACGCCGGTTTCGAGGTGAAAAATTTGTCCGGTGAAGCCTATCACCTCTTCGAGAAGGGGGTCATTTGCTGATGCAGGTGCCGCAGTCAGCAATGCGGCTGTGGCGACGGCGAAGACGTGTTTCATCGGTGCGCTCCAGAGTTTGGCCAAAACGGAAACGCTAGAAGCGCTGTGTTAACTTTTCGTTGGCTGCTGGGTCAGATTTTACGGGTCTGTGATGTATGAAGGTGGATTTCAAGCTGCCAACATGGGCCCGCAATGCACAGTACCAGCGAAGGATCCTATCGGTCTGGACCTGCTATGGCAGCCTGATTTAGCCTGTGGGGGAAATTACGGCAGGGGGCATTGTGACTGGGCCGTGTGAGGCTCTTTGTCTGCAATGGGTGGGCAAAGCTTGCCTTGACAGCGAAAGGGCGATCGCCCCGCAGGGCAGCCGCCGCACGCCGCATTCTTGCTTATGGACTTTAATGGTGCGGCATGACGAGCCTTCAAACCATTCGCTTGCGGGCGCGTACTTGAGTGCACACGCTACAAGATCACTCAACGTCCCAAATTTGCACGAACTTCGGGGACCGACAGGTAAGCGATCTGCACGATAAAATGGAGAGCTCAGCTGTCGACTTGTGTCAGCCCATGCGATCCATCAACGGTCAAACGCCAAAGAATGCCGTTTGGCCGGAACGTTAGTCCGACCGATCCTTGTATTGCCCGCTCGACCATATCCACCATGACGACCTGGCCAAAGCCTCTATGGGTGGGCGGTGCAATCGGCTCCGGAAGGGTTTCGTCCCATTCGATGTGCCATCCGCTTTCCGGATGGCCAGACCATTCCACTCTGAGTGATGCAGCTTGCTGGCAAAGAGCACCATGCTTTAAACTATTGGTCGCCAATTCATGCAGCGCCATGCCGATCATCTGCGCGTGCTGTGGACAAACTAAGATCTCAGGGCCACCCACTGTAACCCGGCTATCACGCTCAGCACCGATCGTTTGCAGCTGACCAGCCACGAGGTCCTTGATCAACACAAAGGCCCAGGCTTTCGAAACCAGGAGGTCGTTGCTGGCCGCAAGTCCACCAAGTCTTGCTCCAAACGCATCAAGAAACGCTTCAGGCGACGTCGTGCGCGCGGTGCTGCGCGCAATAGCCTGAATTACGGTGAGCATGTTTTTGGTGCGATGATTGAGCTCGCCCATCAGATAGCGTGATTGTTCCTCCGCTATCCGCTGGTCCGTGACGTCGGTATTGAGCCCGGTCATTCCAAGAAACTTTCCAGCGCTGTCAAATCGGGGATTGGCCTGGGTGCGCATGATCCGATAAATTCCGTCTGCACGCCGATACCGCGCTTCGACCGCAAAAGGCGCCTGGTCTCTCATTGCGTTGATGAACGGCTTTTGCAGCAGTTCGACGTCGTCAGGGTGCAGCGTAGACGACCAATCAAATTCATCCAGCTTTTCGGGATCAACACCCCAAAATGTGCGGAGAGCGCTGTTGAGAAATAAACATCGTCCCTCCTCGTCACCCATCCACAACATGGCGGG
>PBNW01000055.1 GCA_002723255.1 Pelagibacterium sp.
AAGACCCTCGCCCGCCAGCATTTCGGCCGGGACAATCAATGACTTATGTTTTCCTGCTGTGCGCCATCGTCGCGGAAGTGATCGGCACCTCTGCGCTCAAGGCCGCCGACGGCTTTACCAACCTGGTGCCATCGATCATCGTGGTCGTCGGCTATATGGCAGCCTTCTATTTCCTCTCGCTTACCCTGCGCACCCTGCCGGTCGGTATTGCCTACGCCATCTGGGCAGGATTGGGGATCGTGCTGATATCGATTGTTGGCTGGGTGGTCTTCAGGCAGGCACTGGACCTGCCCGCCGTGATCGGCATGGGGTTGATAATCGCCGGGGTCGTCATCATCAACGCGTTTTCACGCGTGGGGCATTGACGGGGGCTGCTAGGCTATTTTTGAAAAGCTGGTATAGCGCTCTTCGAGCTTGGCCTGCATCTCTTTGACCTTGGCGTCCATACGAGCCTGCACGCCCTGCGCTGCGAGTTCGCCAACCCCTTGAATCTGCATGGTCTGCGCGGCCTGAAAGCCGGACGCGAGAGCGCTAGAGCTTGCCTGGAACTCCTGCATCATTTCACGGCGCTTGAGACGAGCAGCTTCCATCTCGTCCCACGCCGACTGCTTGGGAAGCCAGTTCATCTTCTTGAAACCGGTAACAGCGCTGCTCATGCCAATATCCTGGACGAACGCAGTTAATAATTTCTTAGGCAGGTCCAAACTCGGGCTTGACCTCTTCGAGCTCGATCAGCGTACCGTCGAAATCCTTGGGGTGGAGAAAAACCACCGGCAGCCCATGCGCGCCGATTTTTGGCTTTCCATCACCAAGCACCCGCGCCCCACTCTCAGTCAGCCGTCGCACCGCAGCTTTGATGTCGGTGACCTCATAGCAAATGTGGTGCATGCCCCCATCCCGATTGCGCTCGAGAAATGCCGTGATGGGCGAAGCTTCCCCAAGCGGTGCGAGCAGTTCGACCTTGGTGTTGCCGGTCTCGATAAACACCACCCGCACCCCATGCTCTGGCAACTCCTGAACGCCCGAAACGCTCGCACCGAGCATCTCGCGGTAGCGACGGGCCGCGTTTTCGAGATCGGGCACCGCGATGGCGATATGATTGACCCGCCCGATCATCGATTGCTCAGCCTGCCCTCGATGGCATTGAGCACCGAATAGGCCGCATCGAGCACATTGGTGCCCGGTCCGAAAATATCGAGCACGCCCGCCTCGCGCAAAAATTCATAATCGCTGCTGGGAATGACGCCGCCGACCACAACAGCCACATCCTTGAGCCCCCGCTCCCTGAGCGCCGCGATCAGTTCTGGAACCAGCGTCTTGTGGCCCGCCGCCAGCGACGAAACGCCAACCGCATCGACCCCGAGATCTTCGGCATGGGCTGCAACCTCGTGCGGGGTTTCAAAAAGCGAGCCCATGTGCACCACAAAGCCCAGATCGGCGAAAGCGGTCGCGATCACCTTGGCGCCTCGATCATGGCCGTCCTGCCCCATCTTGGCGATAAACAGCGCAGGCGCGCGGCCATAAGAGGTCCTGAACCCCTCAATGCGCCGCACAGCCTCCTCATATTGCGGGTCGCCCGCATAGCTTTGGGAGTAGACCCCTGACAGTACCCGCGTGGTCGCATCGTATCGCCCGAACACATCTTCCATCGCCTGGGAGATTTCGCCCAGAGTGGCGCGAGCCCGTGCCGCCGCCACGGCGGCATCGAGCAGATTGCCCTCGTCCATCGCCGCATATTCGCGCAGCGCATCGAGCGCCGATTGGCAGCGGACTTCGTCGCGCGTGCGACGGATGGTTTCGAGCCGGGCGACCTGGCCGGACCGCACCTTTGTGTTGTCGATTTCGAGCGTTTCGATCGCGTCCTCGGCATCGAGCCGGTAGCGGTTGACGCCGACGATGATCTCCTCGCCGCGATCGACCGCCGCCTGGCGGATGGTCGCCGCCTTTTCGATGGCCAGCTTGGGTTCGCCCGATTGCACGGCCTTTGTCATACCCCCCTGCGCCTCGACTTCATCGATCAGCGCTTGTGTCTTTTCGACAAGCTGACGGGTAAGGTCCTCGACGTAGTACGACCCACCCAAAGGATCGACCACATCGGTGATTTTTGTTTCGTGCTGCAGGATAAGCTGGGTGTTGCGCGCGATGCGCGAGGAGGTTTCCGAGGGCAGCGCGATCGCCTCGTCGAACGAATTGGTGTGCAGACTTTGCGTGCCCCCCAAAACAGCGGCCAGCGCCTCATAGGCTGTGCGCACAACATTGTTGTAAGGATCCTGCTCGGTCAGCGAGACGCCCGAGGTCTGGCAATGGGTGCGCAGCATCTTCGAGCGCGGATCGTTCGCGCCCAGATCGGTCATGATCTTTGACCACAGCGTGCGCGCCGCCCTAAGCTTGGCCACCTCGACAAAGAAATTCATCCCGATGCCAAAAAAGAACGACAGCCGGCCGGCAAATTTATCGATATCGAGCCCGCGTGCCTGCGCCGCCCGCACATACTCCATGCCGTCCGCCAGCGTATAGGCAAGCTCCTGGATCGCCGTCGCCCCGGCCTCGTGCATGTGATAGCCCGAAATCGAGATCGAGTTGAATTTCGGCATGTGCTCGGCCGTATAGGCGATGATGTCGCCCACGATGCGCATGGAGGGCTCGGGCGGATAGATATAGGTGTTGCGGACCATGAACTCTTTCAGGATATCGTTCTGAATGGTCCCCGAGAGCTTTTCGGGGCTCACCCCCTGTTCATCGGCGGCCACGATGAACATGGCCAAAACCGGGATCACCGCCCCGTTCATGGTCATCGATACGCTCATCTCATCGAGCGGGATGCCATCGAACAAGAGCTTCATGTCCTCGACACTGTCGATCGCCACTCCCGCCTTGCCCACATCGCCGACGACACGCGGATGATCGGAATCGTATCCGCGATGGGTCGCCAGATCGAAAGCGACCGATAACCCCTTCTGCCCACGCTCCAACGCCCGACGATAAAACCGGTTGCTTTCCTGGGCTGTCGAAAACCCCGCATACTGCCTTATCGTCCACGGCCGGTTGGCATACATCGTCGCCCGCACGCCGCGCGTGAACGGCTCAACGCCGGGGATGGAACCATCCTCACCCAGATAGACCGGCTCGACCTCGAGCCCGCCATAGTCGCGGCGCAGGCTGTCGAGCGGGGTGTCACGCAATTCCGCGCTGGCGATATGGGACCAGACATCGCGCGGGGATTTGCCCATCACACCGCCTCAAATTCCATGATGACTGCATCGACTGCCAGCACATCCCCTGCCAAGGCCTTGAGGCTCGCAACCCGTGCCCTGCGCTCGGCGCGGAGCACATTTTCCATCTTCATCGCTTCGACAATGGCCAAGGGCTGACCTTCCTCGACGATATCGCCCTCGGCCACGTCCACGCGGACGACCTGTCCCGGCATCGGGCACAAAAGAAACTGGCTCATGTCGGGCGGCGTCTTTTTGAGCATATGCCGCATGAGGTCGGCCACATGGGGCATCACCACCTTGGCGATGATATCGGCGCCGCGATAGCGCATGCGAAAGCCAGAGGTCACCCGATCCATCTTTACATGGAGGGTGCGTCCGTCGATCTCGGTGGTCGTGAGGCTAGCGCCCGGCTGCCAGCCGTCTTCGATTAACAGAGGTTGGCCGTCATCGGTCATCAGCACAAAGGATTCGTCGGATTTAGGGATGGAAAAATCCCAACGCTTGTCCCCGATCAACACGCTCCGCTCGGCGATGACATGTCCGCTGCTGAGCGGTGTGGGCTCGATGAAGCCGCGCGTTTCGAGCTGGAAACTGGCCCGGCAGGCAAGCGCGGCCAGCGTCAGCAACGTATCATCGTCGAGGGCGACACCTGAAAACCCGTCGGGAAATTCATCGGCAATGTAGTTTGTTGAAAGCAATCCCTCGCGGAAGCGCTGTTGCTGGGTCACCGCCGAGAGGAACGGAATGTTGTTGCCGATGCCGTCGATTTCGAACTGGTCTAGCGCCACCGCCAGCCCATCCACCGCGTCGATCCGCGTGGGGGCCCAAGTCACCAGCTTTGCCACCATCGGGTCGTAGTAGGGGCTGATCTCGCCCCCTTCATCGACGCCCGTATCGTTGCGCACCACGAGATGGGCCGAGGCCTCCGCAGCGGGCGGGCGATAACGCTTGAGCCGCCCTGTCGAGGGCAGGAAATTGCGATAAGGGTCTTCTGCATAAATCCGCGCCTCGACCGCCCAGCCCTCCAGTTGCACGTCCGCCTGACTCCAGCGCAACGCTTCCCCGTCCGCGATGCGGATCATTTCCTCGACCAGATCGAGCCCGCTCACCAACTCGGTCACGGGATGCTCGACCTGCAGCCGAGTGTTCATTTCGAGGAAATAGAAATTGCGGTCCCTGTCGACGATGAATTCGACGGTTCCGGCGCTGACATAATTGACCGCCTTTGCAAGCGCCACCGCCTGCGCGCCCATTTTCTCGCGCGTCAGAGTATCGAGAAATGGCGACGGCGCCTCCTCGATCACCTTCTGGTTGCGGCGCTGGATGGAACATTCGCGCTCGCCCAGATGGATGCAATTGCCCTGCCCATCGGCCAGAATCTGAATTTCGATATGGCGCGGCTCTTCGATATATTTCTCGATGAAAATCCGATCGTCGCCAAAGGACGCCGCAGCTTCCGATTTCGAGCGCTCGAAGGCTTCCTTGACATCGGCATCCGAACGCGCGATCCGCATCCCTTTTCCGCCACCGCCGGCCGACGCCTTGATCATCACCGGATAGCCGATGGATTTGGCGATTTTGGCCGCTTCGGCGGCATCAGCGATCAATCCCATATGGCCCGGAACCGTGGACACACCTGCCTCGGCGGCGATTTTCTTGGAGGTGATCTTGTCCCCCATCGCCTCGATGGATTTGACAGGTGGCCCGATGAAATAGACCCCCTCCTGCCGCAAACGTTCGGCAAAGGCCGGGTTTTCCGAGAGGAACCCATACCCTGGATGCACCGCCACCGCGCCGGTCTGCTTGCAGGCGGCGACGATCTTTTCAATATCGAGATAGCTTTGCGATGCCGCAGCCGGGCCGATGTAAACGGCTTCGTCAGCCATCCGCACATGCAACGCATCCCTGTCTACTTCAGAATAGACAGCAACCGTTGCAATGCCCATATTTTTCGCCGTTTCGATCACCCGGCAGGCAATCTCACCGCGATTGGCTATGAGGATTTTGCTAAACATCTATACGAACCTCACAGCGGAATATTCCCATGCTTCTTGATCGGTACATGCGCCTGCTTGTTTTTCAGGCTCTCGAAGGCCCGCGCCACCCGCCGCCGCGTGTTGTGAGGCATGATGACATCGTCGATGAACCCGCGCTCGGCGGCAACGAAGGGATTGGCGAAGCGGTCCTCATATTCCTTTGTCCGCGCCGCGATCTTTTCGGCATCGCCCAACTCGGAGCGGTAGAGAATTTCCGTGGCCCCCTTGGCGCCCATCACGGCGATTTCCGCGCTCGGCCAGGCGTAGTTCACATCGGCGCGGATGTGCTTTGAGCTCATCACGTCATAGGCTCCGCCATAAGCCTTTCGCGTGATCACCGTGACCTTGGGCACCGTTGCCTCTGCATAGGCGAACAGCAACTTGGCGCCATGCTTGATGATGCCGCCATATTCCTGCGCCACGCCAGGCAGAAAGCCAGGCACGTCAACAAAAGTCAGGATGGGAATATCGAAGCTGTCGCAAAACCGGATGAACCGCGCGGCCTTCTTTGAAGCATTGATATCGAGGCACCCGGCCAGCACCATGGGCTGGTTGGCGACAACGCCCACGCTCTGCCCATTGAGCCGGATAAACCCGATAAGAATGTTGCCCGCGTGATCCTTCTGGAGTTCGAGGAAATCGCCCTCATCGGCAATCTTTTCGATCACTTCAGCCATGTCGTAGGGCGTATTGGCGTTGGCCGGGATCAGCGTATCGAGACTGTCTTCGCGCCGGTCGATCTGGTCGTTGGTGGCAACCCGCGGCGCCTTTTCGCGCGCCGAGAGCGGCAGAAAATCGAACAGCCGCCGCACTTCAAGAAGCGTTTCGATGTCGTTTTCGAACGCCGCATCGGCCACCGAAGAGAGTTTGGTGTGCGTTCCCGCGCCGCCCAACTCCTCGGCGGTCACCACCTCATTGGTCACGGTCTTGACCACGTCCGGACCGGTCACGAACATGTAGCTGGTGTCTTTCACCATGTAGATGAAATCGGTCATGGCGGGCGAATAGACGGCTCCGCCCGCGCACGGCCCCATAATCACCGAAATCTGCGGCACCGCGCCCGAAGCCTGCACGTTGCGCCAGAACACCTCCGCATACCCGCCCAGCGAGGCGACGCCCTCCTGAATACGCGCGCCGCCACTGTCGTTGAGCCCGATCACCGGGGCACCGTTCTGGACGGCCAGGTCCATGATCTTGCAGATTTTCTGCGCATGGGTTTCCGACAGCGAGCCGCCGAACACCGTGAAGTCCTGCGAAAAGACGTAAGTCAATCGCCCGTTGATCGTGCCCCAGCCGGTCACAACGCCATCGCCGGGGATAATCTGCTCGTCCATCCCGAAATCGCGGGTGCGGTGGGTGACAAACATGTCGTATTCTTCAAAACTGCCCGGATCGAGCAGCACATCGATCCGCTCGCGGGCGGTCAGCTTGCCCTTGGCATGTTGCGCCTCGATGCGCCGTGCGCCCCCGCCCTGCCGCGCGTGTTCGCGCTTTTCGTCGAGCGCATCGATAACGTCCTGCATGAAATCCTCCGGCAAATACTCCATTACCCTATAGCGATCTGGCAAAATTTCGAGAGACTTTCGCCGGGCTCGGTTCGAGACCTGCAAAGGTTTTCCATACCAACGCTAAAGGCAATTTATCCCTTGGGCGACACGATCACCCGCCCCCTGACCTTCCCGGCCAGAATGTCTTTGGAAATTTCGACGAGGTCCCCAAGGCCCGCTTCGCGCACCATCCGCTCGTAAACGCCAAACCCGAACAGGGTGGAAAGCCGGTCCCATGCCGCCATGCGCGCTTCGAAAGGCTGCATCACACTGTCGATGCCAGCCAGCGTTATCCCGCGCAAGATGAACGGAATGACACTCGCATCCCACCCATCGCCCGCCGCAAGCCCGACCGCGGCGACACAACCGCCCGTGTGGATCTGCTTGAGCATCTCGCCCAGTGGCGCACCGCCCACACTATCGATCGCCCCAATCCAGCGCGTTGCCAATAGCTTTTTGCCCGTTGGCGCCAGAGCATCACGGCCGACCACTTCGGTAGCCCCGAGCGCCTTGAGCTCGTCGGTGAGCTCGGCCCGCCCTGTCATGGCGTGAACCTTGTATCCGAGCCGCGCCAGGAGCAGCACCGCCATGGACCCCACGCCCCCGCCGGCGCCAGTAACCAGAATATCGCCATCGCCGGGCTTGATCTCTTCGGACTTCAGCCGGTTGACGGCCAGCATGGCCGTCAGCCCGGCGGTGCCCAGAACCATCGCATCGCGGGTCGACATTTCCTTGGGCAACGGCACCAGCCAATCGGCATTGACCCGCGCCCGCGTGGCAAACCCGCCCCAGTGCCATTCCCCAACCCGCCAGCCGGTCAGCACAACGGCCTGTCCGGGATGATAGCGCTCGTCGGTGCTTTCGATCACACGGCCGGCGAAATCGACACCCCCGACATGAGGATAGTCACGGACCAGCCCGCCGATACCTGAAAGCGCCATGCCATCCTTGTAGTTAAAGCCCGCCCAATCGATGCCGACCATCACATTGCCTTGGGGCAATCTGCCCTCATCGAGCTCGGTGATCCCGGACGCGACCCTGCCGTCCGCGCCCTTGTCGGTAACCAGTGCTCTAAAACTCATGACGCCACCTCCCACAGGCATCTCACAGTGATTTGCCGGGCGCGTCCAGTCGCAATCGAGCCGTTCGATCAGAAAGGATGGGCCAGCCGGTCGAGTGGCACGCCGGCGCTGATAATGCCGCTTGAGATCGTCCGCAGCAGGTCCGGGTCGAGCACATGCTGGCGCAAAGCGGGCATGATGCCCAGCCGCCTGAACCGTTGGCTCGCCAGCAGCCTTGGAAGATAGGCATTGATGATCTCGGCGTCGCGCAACTGCCCGCCGGCCGCGACCATTACGGCGGTTCCCAGATCGGGAACCGCCGAAACCATGCGTTCCCCCACGGCCACCGCCTGGGCATAGTCGCCCTCGCGCAGAGCCCAGAGCGCCGGGACAATCGAATAGAAATCGGGTGGATTGACCTCGACCGACAGAGCCCGCTGAGACAGGGCCAACGCCGCTTCCCAATTTCCGCTCAGGCCTTCCACATAGCCGTAGTCCGCAAGCACGTCCACCATGGCCGGATTGAGCTGAACCGCCGTGTTGTAAAAGTCGCGTGAGGCTCCGACCTCCCCGGCCAGGAACGCAACATAGGCTCTTTGTGCCCAATTGAATCCGCTCGTCGGCTCCCGGCCGACCGCCTGTTCCGCCAACGCGCGCCCGCTCTCGACCAGAGCCGCACCCTCGGCGGTGTCCGTCCCGACGCGCCAGCCTCGGTCAGCGGTCAGAACAGCCAGAATGGCCGCGCCCTCCGATCTGCCTTCGTCCATTGAATGGCGCGCGCACCGCTCAAGCGCTCCGGCATCAAAGATTGCGCGCCGTTCACGAAACATCCCATATCCGACAAGGCACGGATAGGGCTCAAGCACCGGATCGTCTTCAGCGCTGTGCGCCGCAACCCAGATCCGCGCCGCCTTGTGGAGGGGGCCGCGCGGACTGCCGAGCCTGAGCGAAAACTCTTCCGATACGTCCTGCAAATTCATGCTGGGGGCGCCGTCGCCAAGTGGCACCTCAACTTCAAACGTGGCGACGATCGAGCGTGTCAGTCCATCCTGCACCAGGATCGAATAGAGAATGCCGCGCGACGACCGCCGCGCCACGCCCGAAAGCACATAAATCGCGCCATTTTCCCGTTCGACGTCTTCCAGATCGGCCTGCGGCCCGCCATAGGCGGCCGAAAGATCGGCAAACTGGTTGATGTCGGTGACCAGCTCAAGCGCCAGACCCGCAACGAGCGGTGTGCTGCGCTGGTCGTCAGTGAGATTTTCAAAATCCTCGACAATAACCAGCGGAATCGCCGGCTGAACGACGGCTGACCCCGATGTCGTGCGCTGTCCCAGCTCAGGCCAGAAATAGAGCGAAGCAAGGAGCAAGAGCGCAGCCGTTGCCCCCGCGACCCATATGGATCGCGATGGCGCCTGTGGCGGCCGGGCTCCAGGTTGCTCCTCGGTCGCACCGGACGGCTCCTGTGCGTCGTCTCCGACGATAGGGATTGAATCCTCGCGCGGAACGAATTCAGGAACGTAGCGACCGACCGGGAGCACGATCCGTATGGGTGCCCTGCCCAGATCGAGTCGGTCGAATTCCTCGATCAGACCCCGCAACCGGCGCGCCTGCACTCTTACGATCGGGTCTGACTGCGGGTCGAAATCGTCGTCACGTCCAAAAACGTCAACGGCAATGGAATAGGCTTTTACCGAACCTGCGCGCCCCGAAAGCTCTGCCTCAACGATATAGGAAAGAAAGGCCGACAGCCTTGGAGATCGCTGCATGGGGGCCCAGGCCAGAAGCTCATCGAGCGCTTGGCGAACGGCTAACTGTTCGTCCTTGGCATACACGCGCCCCTCAGGCATGCGGCCTCCTTTGACCAACCCTAGACCTGTTGGTTTTACATGTAAATCGGCAACCCCGTTACCGCCCGTTACGGCTGATAACGTTCCGCCTGCGCACGAATTGGCCCATATCGCTGAAATCACCGTTGCCTTTGCCGGCATCTGGTGGTTCGGGGCGCCGCGATTGCGGCGGTCTCTTGGCGGAGAGACCTCTGTTTTTTCCTGTTTGCCGCATGTTTTTTCGCAGTCAGCCAGTTCGTTTCAGACTTGGCCACTCGCGTTTGTTTACTGGTTGGGGGCCAATGACCAGCAATGCCACGCTCGAGCCGCTGTTCGTGCTCGTTGATGACCATATTCACTCCGCGCGCCTGATGCGCAGGGCAATGCAGACGGGTGCTTCATCTGCGCGTGTCGTCTGGATCGGCAACGCCAGACGGGCTGAACGCACGCTCGTCCGTCTTTTTGGATCGGCCGGGTCGCAGCGGCCGGACATGCTGATTGTGGACCTCAAATCTCACAGCGGCGCATCAGCTGCGTTCATTGCCCGGATCGGGAACCTCGCCGCCGCGGCGGACGTTCCGATCGCAGCCATTTCAGACATCGGAGCCGACGAAAGCCGTCAAGCGCTCCTCAAGAGCGGAGCCGACGCTGTTTTCGCCCGCCACCACGAGTTGACCGCCTATCGGGCGGAGATGGTGAAAATAATAGATTTCTGGGTACGGGAAACCGTCACCTGGCCCATTCGAGCGTAGCCACCGCGTCCCCGGCTGCGTTCGATAGGGAGGGATGAGCTCCTTAATGCGTCCCCCAAGGAACGTGTTGCATTCATTCCTCCCGACCTTTTTTCCGGCCCCGTGGCCATTTGCGTTGGTCGCGGCTTGTCCCTCCCTTGCCGCGACTGAAAAGACCGGCGGACCTAGCGTCCTCGTTTCGCCGGTCTTGATGGGGAGAGGGGCATGCTTATATCTTGCCGGCCGGCACTTGCCGCACCTCTCCCCATTTTTCCACCGGCGCGGCGCATCGTCAGCCAACTTCAAGGGCAGGCTAATTCCCTGTTTTGAAAGCGATCTTTGCCGCGTTGGGTGGCAGGCTTTTACCCAGATTGTTTCAATCTGTTAACAAAGGCTTGCCAGACGGTTTCGTCTCAAGCATTCTCCCCATCGTATGCGGCGTTAACGTTCCGGAAACTTCCGCGGTTTGGACCGCCGTTTTTTCCGGACATGTGCGGGGAGGCCACCATGATGACCACACCACGCCTCGTCAGTCTGACCGCGCTTGTGGCCAGCCTGTTCATCGTCATATTGACGATTACTCAAGCCAATGGATTGACTGCAACACCCCAGACGGGCGTCACGGCCGTTGCCTGTGTCGAGACAGCAATCGCACCTGATTGTCCGGCATCGGGATCACTCGTTCAGGCAGTCATCCAGCGCTGACATCATTTTGCCCTGGCCGGGGATACCTGGCCAGGTGCCATTCTTTCTTGTGGTATCATATTGCGTCCGGTGACTAGCCGGTATGCGCGGTTTGCGGTTGCGCCGAGGCGCGACCTCGGCAAGTCTGTATGCATAGGATGATCGGCCACGCCTTGAGTCGATCCATGGCCAGAAATCCGGAACCCTTTGTCCCGCGTGGACATTGAACTGATGGAGCGAACGTCAACAACCAAGCCCCGGAGATTATGCAAAACGCGGTTTCCGCTATCCTGTCCGCCAGTTCGGGCCCGGTAGCGATCTTCACCGATTTCGACGGTACTCTCGTTGAAATCGCCTCACATCCGGATGCGGTCGTGGTCCCTGAGGACCTGCCCATCCGACTTCGTACCCTGTACGCCGCGCTCGACGGTGCTCTTGCCGTTGTCACAGGCCGCTCCATTGCAGCGATAGATGGCTTCCTGCCATCCCAGGCCTTTTCGCTGACCGGCAGCCATGGCGCCGAATACCGTCACAACGGTGAACAGCAGGCCCCCGAATCCCATCTTGTCGATGACGCCAGAACGATAGCCGACCGTGTTTCCGATAGTCTGCATGGCGAGAATGGCGTTCTCGTCGAGCCCAAGCCCACCGGTGTCGCCGTCCATTACCGCGCAGCGCCGGAAAAGGGCGCCATCGCCAGTGCCGCTCTTGCCCGTGCGCTTGATGGATTTCCCGATTTTCATGCCATAAACGGCAAGAAAGTCGTTGAGGCGCGCCCGAAATCGGCCAACAAGGGCGTTGCGCTTTCCCGATTGATGCAGGTTAACCCGTTTGTCGGCCGCATGCCGATTTTCATAGGTGACGACGTCACCGACGAGGACGGGTTCGCCGCCGCTGAACGCCTTGGCGGATTCGGCATCAGGATCGGTGAGGAGTCAGAAACTCTCGCGCGGTTTTCCCTGCCCGACATCGCCACGCTCTACAGCTATTTCGACGCCCTGATCGAGAGGGAACCAAACAACACCGCATCCAATTTTGCGGATCAGGGAATCCAGGAAAGCAGGATCAGATGAGCCGTCTCATTGTCGTTTCAAATCGAATTCCCGGGAAGGCCCCCGCTGCGGGCGGACTTGCCGTTGCCTTGAAGAAGACCCTTTCGGCGCGAGACGGCTTCTGGTTCGGATGGTCTGGAGCATTCGCCGAAAACCCCAGCCGGGAAGCAAAATTCGAGACCATCGACGGGCTGCAGATCGGCTCGATCGATCTCACCAAATCCGATCACCAAAGCTATTATGCCGGATTTTCCAATTCGATCCTTTGGCCGGCCTTCCATTTGCGACTCGACCTGACCGACATTCATTCGCACTGGTATGAAGGCTATCGCCGGGTCAACGTCCAGTTCGCCGAGGCTATCGCCAAGCACATCCAGCCCGATGACATCATCTGGGTGCATGATTACCATCTGATTCCGCTGGCAACAGAGCTGCGCCGGCGCAATATCCGCAACAAGATCGGGTTCTATCTCCATATTCCCTTCCCGACCCCTGATGCGCTGAACGCAATTCCCCACCATGAGGAATTGCTGACCGACCTTCTGGCCTATGATCTGGTCGGGTTCCAGGCGCAGCGCGATGTTGCAGCCTTTAACGAATTCATCGCCCACGAGGAAATGTATCGCCAGGCCGGTGGCACGCCGTTCGAAATCGAGATGGGAAACACCGTTCTCGAGGCCTTTCCCATAGGGTCCGATCCTGATGCCTTTGCCAAACTGGCCGCCAGCCCCAACGCCCAGAAGATGTATAAGCGCGTCGAGCGCTCCATGAACGGCCGAGCCATGATTCTGGGTGTCGACAGGCTCGATTATTCAAAGGGCCTGCCACAGCGTGTCCAGGCCTACGAGAAGCTGCTGGAAAACAACGCCAACCTTCGGCGCGCCGTCCACATGATCCAGATCGCCCCGCCCTCGCGCGATACGATCAAGGAATATCAGGTGATCTCCGACGAGCTGGATTCGGCGGTCGGGAGACTGACGGGCCGCTTTGCCGAACCCGACTGGCTGCCCATAACCTACGTCAAACGTGCCTATTCCCAGGCCTCGCTGGCCGGACTTTACCGCCTCGCCCGCGTAGGGCTGGTCACCCCGCTACGCGACGGCATGAACCTGGTGGCGCACGAATATGTCGCCTCACAGAACCCGGAAAACCCAGGGGTTCTCGTCCTCTCGCGCTTCGCGGGTGCGGCCGAGATTTTCCATGATGCGCTCATCATCAATCCCTTCGACACCGACGAAACCGCTGAAGCCATGCGCCTTGCGATCGCCATGCCGCTCGAAGAGCGCAAGGAGCGCTGGGAGGGCTTGATGAAAGTGGCGCAGACCTACAATGTCGACAACTGGGCCGACAGCTATCTGGCCGCGCTGACCGGCGAGATGCCGTCTGCCGCAGCCGGCGAGGACGATCCCGACGGCGATCGGGACGGCAAGAGCGAGTTGCTGCCGCGCGCCGGCGCGCTGGGCCGGCCGGCTACGATGTCAATCGAGCAACGCGCACCGCGCCAGTCCTTCCTGCCATGGCTGCGCTCGGTCTTTTCCGGCACATAAACGAAAAAGGGCGGCCCGAAAGCCGCCCTCTCTTTTCGCACTATGGGAAGAAGTGCAGATCAGAATGTCGAATCCGGGAAATAGTAGTTTTCGGCATTCTCGGGCGTAATCAGCGGTGCACCGAGAATATATTCGCCCGAAACCGGACCGTTCGACGTGAAATGGCTGACGGTCACGTCCATTGCTGTGGCGATCATCGCGGGCGGATAAAGAACGTCCACCGGAACCAGGTCCGAGCCCTCCATCACCATCTGGATGATTTCCTTCATGCCGGCCCCGCCGACGATGAACAGTTCATCCTCGCGGCCCGCCTGGCGCACCGCCTCGATGACACCGAGCGCGATGTCGTCGTCCTGCGCCCAGACACCATCGATGTCAGGGAAGCGCGACAGGAAGTCCTGCATCACCTCGAACCCATCGTCGCGGTTCCAGTTGGCGTACTGGTTGTCCAGAACGTTGATGCCCGAGCCGTCGATGGTTTCCATGAACGCGTTGAAGCGCTCGTCATCGATCACCGTCGGGATGCCGCGCAGGATGACGATGTTATCGCCTTCGCCGAGCCGCGAGAGGAAGTATTCGCCCGAGACGGTTCCCAGCGCGGTATTGTTGCCGGCAACATAAACGTCCTCGATGCCTTCCTGAGACAGGCCACGGTCGACAACCGTTACAAAGACGCCCGATTCCTTGACCATCCGCACCGGATCGGTGAGAGGCTCGGACTCGAACGGCAGCACGACCAGCGCGTCGATCTGGTGGATCGAAATCAGATCCTCGAGATCGTTGGCCTGCTGTGCCGGGCCATCGGCAGCAATCAGCACAATGTCGATCTCGGGATTGGCTTCCTCGATCCGGGTCATGGCCTGCTCTGCATGCCAGTTGAGCCCGCCCGCCCAGCCATGAGTGGCCGCCGGAATGGAAACGCCAATGGTGATTTCCTGTGCCGCCGCAGCGGTCACCCCAAGCGCAACGCTGCACAAAGCAGCGCTGGCAATGAGCTTGAGTGTTCGCATGATAGTCCTCCTTGGTTGTGTTTCGCGCCTCTCCTCAAGACGCTGCCCCCGCCGGCGCGCATTGGCGCCGGTTGGAATTTCCAGAGCATTTCCGCCATTCTTCGAAGTACTTGAATGCTCTAAGTCTTTGTTTTATCGCGCTTCCGAAACCCGACAAGCAGGTCCCACCTATCCTGGAAACGCTCTAGCCCCTGGCCTTCCTGAAGATATTGAGATGGCCAAGATTACCGCGCTGCAGCCAGACGGCAGCGATGATGATCACGCCCTGGACCGCACCGTTGAGATAGTTCGAGATGATGTCGGTCAGGTTCAGGATGTTGCCGATGGTCGTGAGCATGATCGCCCCGATCACCGTCCCCCCGATCCGCCCGTACCCGCCCTTGAGCATGGTGCCGCCAATAATCACGGCCGCAATCGCTTCGAGCTCCCAGAGCACACCTGTCGAGGACGAGGCCGAACCCAGTCGCGGAACATAAATTATGGTGGCGATTGAAACGCAAAGCCCCTGGATGACATAGGTCAGCGTTCTGATGCGGTCGACCTTGATCGCCGAATAGCGTGCCACCGTTTCGTTGGACCCGATCGCCATGCAATAGCGCCCGAACGCCGTGCGGTTGAGAAGCACCCAGCCCAGCACCGCAACCAGCGCAAACACCAGCACCGGGATGGGAATACCCAGCAGGTTGCCGTAATAGACGGGGCGATAGGCGTCGCGGATATCGAAGGCCAGCGACAGCGTTCCACCATCGGCGAAATAGGTGACCAGCGAGCGGAAGATACCCATCGTGCCCAGCGTCACGATAAAGGCCTCGATCTTGCCCTTGGTCGTCATGAAGCCGTTGAGAAAGCCCGCGCCCAGCCCCAGCAGCACAGAAGCCGCACAGCCCAGCAGCACTGTCGGAACGCCCGTTCCGAGCGTTTCGATGGCCGCGTTCATCACGATAATCATCGCCCCCGAAATCACCGCGGCCATGGAGCCCACCGAAAGGTCGATCCCGCCTGCTGTGATAACGAAGGTCGCCCCCACCGCGATGATGCCGATAAAGGCCGAGCGCGTGAGAAGATTGGAAATATTGCCCTCTGAGGCAAAGGCCGGGTTGAGTGCCAGCCCCAACAAGCACAACGCAATCAGCGCCACGAGCGGCCCGAAGGTGTGATAGTCGATCCTGAACCGCTTCTTGGCGGGCTTTACACCCTCATGCGCTTGCGCGGTCATCGCCAAATTCTCCCTTGAGCCCTGCGGCATAGCGCATGATTTCTCCCTCTTTGATTTCCGCGCCTTCGAGCGTTCCCATCCGGCGCCCATCGCGCATCACCACCACCCGGTGAGAAAGCCCGATCACCTCCTGCATCTCCGAGGAGACCACGATGATCGATTTGCCCTCTTTGGCGAGCGCGGCGATGATGTGATAAATCTGTTGCTTGGTGCCGACATCGATCCCCCGTGTCGGCTCGTCGATGATGACGATTTCCGGCTCGCTCTCCATGGCCTTGCCCAGCATCAGTTTCTGCTGATTGCCGCCCGAAAGCTGGCCCACGCGAACCGAAGCGTCACGCGCTCTGATATCGAAGCGCCGCGTTGCCCGCTCCATCGCCTCGACTTCGCTCGCTTCGTTGAGAAAGCCCCCCTTGATGTGGCGCTTGAGCGTCAGGAGCGTGAGGTTTCGCTGCAACCCGATGTTGAGCAACAGCCCCTTGCCCTTGCGGTCCTTGGTCATATAGACCAGCCCGGTATCTATCGCCTCCCCGATCGCCGAGAACGCCACGGGCTCACCTCTGAGCCGCACGGTGCCACCGGTCTTTTCCGAGAGGCCGACGATCGCTTCCATGACCGCAGTGCGGCCCGATCCGATCAGCCCGGCAAATCCCAAAATCTCTCCACGCCGCAACGCAAAGCTTACGCCGCGCACGCCCGGCGCCGTAAGCCCTTCCACGTCCAGGATCACCGGTGCGTCGACATCGGGTTCGTTCTTGGGCGGATAAAGATTGGACAACTCCCGTCCCACCATCATCTCGGCAATGGCGTCCGGGGTGAGATCGCCGGTGTCCACGGTCGCGATCAATTGCCCGTCGCGTAACACGGTGATGCGATCCGAAAGCGCCATGACCTCGTCGAGCTTGTGCGAAATGAAGACGATGGCTACGCCCTTGGCTTTCAGGCGCCGCACCTGCTCGAAAAAAATGTCGGTTTCAGCCGATGTCAGAACGGCCGTCGGCTCGTCCATGATGAGGACCCGCGCATCGCGGCTGATCGCCTTGGCAATCTCGACCATCTGCTTGTCGGCAACCGAAAGGGTGTTGATGCGCGCATTGGGGTCGATCGACACATGCAGGCCATCGAGAATACGCTGTGCCTCGGCCTGCATTTCGGCCCGACGCAGAAACCCGTATCGCTTCCATTCACGGCCCAGAAAAATGCTCTCGGCCACGGTCAGGTGCTCGGCGAGATTGAGCTCCTGATGGATAACCACGATTCCGAGCGATGCACTTTCCCCGTTGGAGGGAAGCCGGATCGGTTCACCGTCGAGCACGATGGTGCCCGAGGTCGGCTGCTCGATGCCCGAAAGGATCTTGATAAGGGTCGATTTGCCGGCGCCGTTCTCTCCGATCAGCGCGTGGACCTCGCCTTCGCGAACGTCGAAATCGATGCTGAACAGAACCGGCACTTCTCCAAAGCTCTTGGAAACTCTGCTGGCTGCCAGAATATGCGGCGTACTGGCGCTATCGGCCATCCACCAGTCCTCCCCCTATCTCCCACCGGCTCACTGGCCAGCTTCTCCAATTGCCAATTTGTGTAAACCTTTTCATTTGTCATGTAAAGGTTTACACAAGGCCAGATGTGTATAAACCATTGCGTCGGGATTGAGGGTGGCCAAGCCGTTTCCAGGATAAGCGGGAACCAACGTCTCCGGTTCGGAAACGCGACAAAAAAAGCGCCCAGCATCCAATGCGTTGAATGGCCGTGCTCCGCAAGGAAGGCATCGGCAGGGGGAGAGCCTTGAGCGCGGTCAAACCAGCAACGATCGAGGATGTGGCATTGATCGCCGGCGTTTCGATCGCCACGGTCTCCCGCGCCCTCAACGAACCAGGCAAAGTCGCCGACTCCACACGCCGCAAGGTCATAGAGGCCGTGGCCCAGACCGGCTACACGACCAACGCCATGGCGCGCAATCTGCGCACACGGCGTTCGCACATGATCCTGATCCTGGCTCCCGATGTCGGCGATCCGAACTTTTCCAACATTCTGGTGGGCCTTGAAACCGAAGCCTCAAAGCGCGGCTATGGCGTCCTGATCGGCAACACGCAGAACGATCCGGTCCGCGAGACCGACTATCTGCGCTTTATCGCCTCCAACCAGGCCGACGGGATCATTCTATTCACCGGCCACTTGCCCTTCGGCCTGATCGACAACCAGCCGGGGGCGCGCCTGCCTCCGATGGTCGCCATCAACGAACCGATCCCCAATTCCAGTATTCCCTTTGTCGGCGTCGACAACATCGAAGGTGCCCGCGTCGCCACCGATCACCTCATCAGCCAGGGGCACCGCGAAATTGCCTTTATCGGTCAGTCCCCGGGCCGTGCCGTTGCCCAATTGCGCGAGCGCGGCTTTCGCACCGCACTCACGGCGGCCGGCATTTCAGCGCAGACCAGCTTCATACTCGAAGCCGATGGAACCACCGAAAGCGGCCGCGCAGCGGCCGAGCGCATGTTCGTGCGCGACCGGCTGCCGACGGCCTTTTTCTGCGTCAACGATGCGACGGCGCTGGGGGCGTTGATCGCGCTCACCGCGCGCGGCTATGACCTGCCGCAAGATTTCTCCGTCATGGGCTTTGACGACATTTCCTTTGCCAGCTTTGTCACGCCGTCCTTGACCACAATGAAACAGCCCCGCCTCAAGATCGGCGAGGCCAGCATGGACTTGCTGCTCGAAATGCTGGAAGGCGAAAGACCCACCAGCCGCGAAATCCTTCTGCGCTCCGAACTGATCCTGCGCAATTCGGTCTCTCTGCGCCGCCCGGCCTGACGCCTATTGCGCCGCGGGGGTTTCGGTCTCCGCGGGGTCGGCTGCGGGCCCGGTCGCATCCACCGGAGCGGTTTCAATGGGAGTATCGATGGCTGGCGAATCGGCGCCTTCCGGCTCGGTCACGGCCTCGTCTGTCGGCGCCGGGGTCGGCAACCCCTCAAGGTCGCTGTCCACATCGCCACCGGCAGCCGGTACGTCCTCGAGCGTAGCGCCGCCATCAGTGGTCGTCGCGGTCTCATCGTAGGTCGCCGTGCTGAACCAGTAGACAGCCACGAACAGAACGACGATTGCGACCAATCCGTAGATCAGAACACGCGAGTTCATCAAGCGGCTATTGCCCTGCCGCGCTTCGGTCTTGGTAAGATCGGGCTTTTCATCGCTCATGGGTGCGTCCCTCATGATTTGAACTCGACCGGAGTTCGTCGGGTCAGGCACAATGCCCATCAGCGGTTTAACGCTTGGCCCGGCATCACGTTCCACCACCCACTGATGCAAAATTGGGCAAATGAAAAATATCGTTCAACAAGTCACCACCTCATGTGCAATCGGCCTTGCGTGGTGATAAATGTGACGACATAGTGTTTTTGTCCATTTGGTCCAATTTTGGCGCGTGATGACGGCAAGCGGCTCAGAACCACTGCTGACCCTCAGAGGTCTCACCAAATCCTTCGGGAGTTTCAAGGCCAACGACTCCGTTGATTTGCAGGTATTTCCGGGTGAAATCCATGCTCTTCTGGGTGAAAACGGAGCCGGGAAATCCACCTTCGTCAAAATGCTCTATGGCGCGCTGCAGCCCGACGCGGGCGAGATCGTCTGGCGGGGCAAGCCCGTTTCCATTCCCAGTCCCGCCTTCGCCCGCCAGCTTGGCGTGGGCATGGTGTTCCAGCACTTTTCCCTTTTTGAAGCGCTCACGGTTGCCGAAAACGTTGCCGTCGCCCTGCCCGGCGACACGCCCATCAAAAAAGTGGCAGCCGACGTCGAAAAGGTCTCGAAGGAATACGGGCTGCCGCTCAAACCGCACGCCTATGTGCACGACCTTTCGGTCGGCGAGCGCCAGCGCATCGAGATCGTGCGCTGCCTTTTGGGCCATCCCGACCTCATCATCATGGACGAGCCGACCTCGGTCCTCACGCCCCAGGAGGTCGACGACCTTTTTGCCGTGCTGCGCAAGCTGCGCGACGAGGGAAAGGCTATCCTCTATATTTCCCACAAGCTCGAAGAAGTAAGGGCGCTGTGCGAACGCGCCACCATCCTGCGCCACGGCAAGGTCGTTGGCACCTGCATCCCGCGCGATGAAACCGCAGCCTCGATCGCAAAGATGATGGTCGGCGCCGATATCCACCAGATCCGCCCCGCCAAGGCCCGCGCCCAGAGCGCAGAACCGCTGCTTTCCATCGCCAATCTCTCCATGGATTCCCGCGAGGCATTCGGCACGCCCCTCAATGACATTTCACTCGATCTGTTTCCCGGCGAAATCGTCGGCATCGCCGGAATTGCCGGCAACGGCCAGTCCGAGCTGTTCGATGTGCTGTCTGGTGAACGCCTTGCCGGGAGGCCTGAACAGATAACGCTTTTCGGCCAACCGGTTGGCCATGACGACATCAGCGCCCGGCGCGCCAAAGGCGCTGTCTTTATCTCCGAGGAACGGTTGGGCCACGCCACCGTCCCCTCACTCTCGCTGAGCGAAAATGTCATCCTCACCCGCTACCGGGTCAATCCGGACCTCAGATCGGGCATGTTCCTCAACCGCGGCAAGGCCAAGAGCCTGCTCGACACCATCGTCAAAGCCCTCGACGTGCGCAAAAGCGCGTCCGACCCGGCGGCCCAGTCCCTCTCGGGCGGCAATCTGCAGAAATTCATCATCGGACGCGAAGTGCTCGAAGATCCCAAAGTGATCATCGTCAACCAACCCACCTGGGGTGTCGACGCCGGATCGGCCGCCCGTATCCGCCAGACCCTTGTCGATCTCGCCCAGGACGGCGCCGCCATTCTGGTCATCAGCCAGGACCTTGATGAACTTTTCGAATTCACCGACCGCCTCGCCGCCATCGCCGAAGGCCGCCTCTCCGATTTCGCGCCAGTCGCCCAGACCGACCGCAACGCCATCGGACTCAAGATGTCGGGCATTTTCGAAGGCCAGCCCGCATGAGGCTTGAACTCACCAAACGCGGCAAACCCTCCCGCGCCCTGCAATTTCTCTCTCCGCTGATCGGGCTGGCTCTGGCGGTGCTGACCGGGGCGATCATGTTCGCCATTCTGGGCAAAGACCCGCTGGCGGCTCTCTACGTCTATTTCATCGAACCGCTGACCGAGCTGTGGTCGATCCACGAACTGCTCATCAAGGCCGCGCCGCTCATCCTGATGGGGGCCGGGCTTTCGGTCTGCTACCTCTCCAACAACTGGAACATCGGCGCCGAGGGCCAGTTCATCATGGGGGCGTTGGCCGGATCGATATTCCCGGTCCTGTTCACCGATTTCCAGAGCCCGCTCGTCCTGCCCCTGATGATGGCGTTCGCCATCGTCGGCGGTGCTCTGTGGGCCGGCATTCCGGCGCTGCTCAAGGCCAAATTCAATACCAACGAAATCCTCGTGAGCCTGATGTTGGTCTATGTGGCCGAGCTGATCCTCGACTATCTGGTGCGCGGCCCCTGGCGCAATCCCGAGGGCATGAATTTCCCCGAGTCCGTGCGCTTCCATGACTTCGCGCGCATTCCCGAGCTGATGCCCGCCGATGGCCGTGCCAATTGGGGCATCGCCATTGCCATCATCGTTGCCATCGCCATCTGGATCATGCTGTCGCGCACGCTCAAAGGCTTTGAAATCAAGGTGCTCGGCACCAGCCCGCGCGCCGGCAAATTCGCCGGGTTCGATGCCAAGAAAATGATCTTTTTCTCTTTCCTCCTGGCTGGTGGCTGTGCCGGGCTGGCCGGCATCATCGAAGTGGCCGGCGCCTCGGCCCAGCTCCGCCCCATTATCTCGCCCGGCTACGGGTTCACCGCCATCATCGTTGCGTTCCTTGGCCGCCTCAATCCGCTCGGCGTGATCGTTGCCGGGCTCGTTCTCGCGCTCACCTATCTCGGCGGAGAAGCCGCGCAGATCTCGCTCGGGCTGTCCGACAAGGTGGCGCGCGTCTTTCAGGGCGCGTTGCTGCTCTATATCCTGGCCTGCGATACGCTGATCCACTACAGCGTCCGTTTCGCCCGTACGCCAAAGGCATCGGGGAGCGCCGCCGATGCTTGAGTCGATCCTTCTCACCATCATCACCGCCGCAACGCCTTTGTTACTCGCCGCCATCGGCGAACTCGTCGTGGAACGCTCCGGCACCCTCAATCTCGGCGTCGAAGGCATGATGGTCATGGGCGCCGTCGGCGGTTTCGTAGGCATGATCGTTACTGGCAACCCGTTCGTCGGGGCTCTGGTCGGCATGCTGTTCGGCACGGCCCTCTCGCTGCTCTTTGCCGTCCTGACCCTGACGCTTGCCACCAACCAGTATGCCACGGGCCTGGCCCTCACCATTCTGGGCCTGGGGCTATCGGGGCTGATCGGCGAACCCTATGTCGGTCGCTCCGCCGTCCGCATGCCGGTTCTCGACATACCCGGCCTGTCCGACATCCCGATCGTGGGTCGCTTGCTGTTCGGTCAGGACATTATCTTCTACATTTCCATAGCGCTGGTCGTCGGTGTCGCCTGGTTCCTGTTCAGGACCAAAAAGGGCCTTACCCTTCGCTCCATCGGTGACAACCCGCAATCGGCCCATGCGCTCGGCATCAAGGTCATCCGCTACCGCTATGTCGCAGTTCTGTTCGGCGGTGCCTGTGCGGGACTGGCCGGCGCGCATCTTTCGCTCGTTTATACACCGCAATGGACCGAGAACATGTCGGCGGGCCGCGGCTGGATTGCGCTGGCACTGGTGGTCTTTGCCTCCTGGCGTCCGGGTCGGGTGCTGGCGGGGGCATATCTGTTCGGCGCGGTATCTATCGGTCAATTGCACGCCCAGGCGCTGGGGATCGCCATTCCGTCCCAGTTTCTCTCGGCGCTCCCATATCTCGCTACCGTCCTCGTTCTGGTCCTGATTTCCCAGAACCGGCGGCTGACGCTGATCAACACCCCGGCCTCGCTCGGCAAGAGCTTTGTGCCGGATCGCTAAACCATAAGAACTTTTAAGGAAGGGACACTCATGAAAACGCTCCTCTCAACCCTTGCGGCAGCCACGGCGCTGTCGATGACCCTCACTCCCGTAGCCATGGCGCAGGACGAGCCTGTCGAAGCCTGCTTTGTCTATGTCGGTTCGCACACCGATGGCGGCTGGAGCCAGGCCCACGACATCGCCCGCCTCGCTGTCGAGGAAGAATATGGCGACGCTGTCGAAACCCGCTATATCGAAAACGTCGCCGAAGCGACGTCCGAAGGCGCTATCGAGCGCATGGCGCGTTCGGGGTGCGACATCATCTTCACCACCTCGTTTGGCTTCATGGACCCCACCGTTGCCGTTGCAGAGCGCTTCCCGGACGTCCTGTTCGAACACGCCACAGGCTACAAGACCGCACCCAATGTCTCGGTCTACAATTCGCGCTTCTATGAAGGCCGCTACATCCAGGGCGTCATCGCCGCCTCGATGTCGGAAGCCGGAATTGCCGGTTACATCGGCTCGTTCCCCATCCCCGAAGTGGTACAGGGCATCAACGCCTTCATGCTCGGCGCGCAGTCGATCGACCCCGATTTCGCCGTCAAGGTGGTCTGGGCCAATTCCTGGTACGATCCCGGTGCGGAAGCCGACGCCGCCAAGGTCCTGATGGATCAGGGCGTCGATATCATCACCCAGCACACCGACTCCACCGCCCCCATGCAGGAAGCCGCCGCCCGCGGCATCAAGGCGTTCGGCCAGGCGTCCGACATGATCGAAGCCGGCCCCGAAACCCAGCTCACGGCCATCGTGGACACCTGGGCGCCCTACTACATCGAACGCGTCGGCGCGGTGATCGACGGCACCTGGGAAACCTCAGACACCTGGGACGGTCTGGCCGATGGCATCCTGACCATGGCGCCCTACACCAATATGCCTGAAGAGGTCGCCGCACTGGCCGAAGAGACCGAGGAAGCCATCAAATCCGGCGAACTCGTCGTCTTCACCGGCCCGATCACCAAACAGGACGGCACCGAGTGGCTCGCCGAAGGCGAACAGGCCGATGATGGCACTCTGCTGGGCCTCAACTTCTACGTCGAAGGCGTGGACGACCAGCTTCCCGAGTAAGCAGAAAAACCGGTCGATCGAAAGCGGCGGCAGCAATGCCGCCGCTTTTGTTTCTTGACCCTGCCCCCGCCCCGCGACACCCTGAAGCAAGACCAAGGACAGACAGCCGATGACCGACGCCGCCACTCTCGCCCGCATGATCCGCGCAGGACGTGGGCTCGACCCTGCCGATCTGGTCGTCAAAAACGTCAAACGGCTTGATATCGTGACCGGCGAGATCATCCAGACCGATATCGCCATCGTCGCCGATCGCATCGTCGGCACTCATGGTGCCTATGAAGGCAATGCCGAAATCGACGGCGCAAGCCGTTTCGCCGTGCCCGGCTTTATCGATACCCACCTCCATATCGAGTCCTCGCTGGTCACCCCGCTCGAATTCGACCGCTGTGTGCTGCCCCACGGGGTGACGACCGTCATCTGCGACCCGCACGAAATCGCCAATGTGCTGGGGGCCAAAGGCATTCGCTATTTTCTCGATTGCGCCGAACGCTCGATCATGGACATGCGCATCAATCTCTCCTCCCGCGTGCCGGCCACACCGTTCGAGACGGCAGGCGCACGGCTTGAGATCGACGATTTGTTGCGTTTTGCCGATCATCCCAAAATCATCGGCCTTGCCGAGATGATGAATTTCCCCGGCGTCATCAATGGCGATCCAGCCATTCTGGCCAAGCTCGAAGCCTTCCAGCACCGGCATATGGACGGCCACGCGCCCCTGCTGTCGGGCCTCGACCTCAACGCCTATCTCGCCGCCGGTATCCGCACCGATCACGAAGCGACCAGCGCCAAGGAGGCCCGCGAAAAGCTATCCAAAGGCATGGCCATCCTCATTCGCGAGGGTTCGGTGTCAAAAGACCTCGACGCACTTGCGGAAATACTCGACGCCAACACCTCGGCCTTCGTTGCGTTGTGCACCGACGACCGCAATCCGCTCGATATCGCCGAAGAAGGCCATCTCGATTCCTCGATCCGCCGCCTGATCGCGCATGGCTGTCCGGTTCACCACGTCTATCGCGCCGCTTCCCATTCTGCAGCCCGCATTTTCGGCCTCAAGGATCGCGGCCACGTTGCGCCGGGCTGGCGCGCCGACATTGCCCTGCTCGACAGTCTTGAAGACTGCCACGTCTCCGATGTCGTTTCGGCCGGTCGCCTCGTCACCGAAGCGCTCTGGGCAACCCGCGAACAGATAAGTCCGGTCGGGCTCGATTCCATGAAGGCAACGCCGGTGGAGCCTTCGGCCTTCATCACCGCCCCCAATCCCGACAAGAACGAAGTCCCGGTAATCGGCGTCAAACCCGGCCTTATCCTCACTTTCCGCGAAAGCGCGGCCCTCGCCAGCGACGAAGCCGGCCTCAAACCGGATACAAGTGCCGACGTCATCAAGGTGGCAGTCATCGAAAGGCACGGCATCAACGGCAATATCGGCCGGTCCTTCGTCAAGGGCTTTGGCCTCAAACGCGGCGCCATCGCCTCGTCAGTCGGCCATGACAGCCACAACATCACCGTGGTCGGCGTGACCGATGAAGACATGGCCCTGGCCGTCAATCGCCTCATCGAAATCGGCGGAGGGTTTTCCGTCGCCTGCGAGGGCGAAATCCTCGCCGATCTTGCCCTGCCCATTGCCGGACTGATGAGCCCGGAACCCTTCGAGATCGTCACCGAACATCTAGAGCATCTGCGCCACGCGGCAAAAGCGCTCGATTGCACTCTGCCCGAACCCTTCCTTCAGGTCGCTTTTCTTGCACTTCCCGTCATCCCGCATCTGAAAATGACCGACAACGGCCTGTTTGACGTCGACAAGTTCGATTTCGTCTCGTGATCGCGCATGGCTTGATTAAGCCACTTTCCCTCTTATCTTTTAGGGCATGACCAAAGAGCGGACCCGCCTCGAACGCCTGTTCCTTCGCCTCGAAGCGCGCTTTCCGCGCTTTGCGATGGTGATTTACGTCTTGCGCCAGCCTTGGGCCATGCTCATTCGCATTCCACTGGGCATCCTGTTGTGCCTAGGCGGCATTGCGTCCTTTCTCCCGATTCTCGGCATCTGGATGCTACCGCTCGGCCTGTTGTTGCTGGCCATCGACCTGCCTTTCCTCCAGCGCCCAATGAACGGAATCATCTTGCGCGGCGAACGCCAATGGGACCTCTGGCGCCGCAGCCGACGCGACCGGAAATCAGGGCAGAATACCTCAGATAGCAAGAAAAAGGCACAGCAGGATCCGCGCCTTTCCGACAAGCGCGAAGATTATCGCTGAGCCTTCTTTTCGGCCCGCTTGGCGTGCAAGAGCGGTTCGGTGTAGCCAGACGGCTGCTCGACCCCTTCAAGCGCCAGCGCCAATGCGGCCTGAAAGGCGATCGAGTGCTCCGGATCGTCACTCATCGCCTCATACCCCGGATCGCCCGCATTCTGTTCGTCGACGACCCTGGCCATCCGGGTGAAGGTGGCCACCACCTCGTCCTGGGTCACCACCCCATGCCAGAGCCAGTTGGCAATCGCTTGCGATGAAATGCGGCAGGTCGCGCGGTCTTCCATAAGCCCCACATTGTTGATGTCGGGCACTTTCGAGCACCCCACTCCCGCATCGACCCAGCGCACAACATAGCCCAGGATCCCCTGGGCGTTGTTTTCGAGTTCGCGCTGGATCTGCTCGGGCGAAAGCGATGCAGGATCGAGCACCGGCATAGAGAAGAGCTCGGTCAGCGTCGGAATGGGTTCGTTGTGCCGGCGTTTTTGCGCTTCGAACACGTCGACCTCATGATAATGCAGCGCGTGCAGCGTTGCCGCCGTCGGCGAGGGCACCCAGGCGCAATTGGCGCCCGATCTGGGGTGGCCGATCTTCTGCTCCATCATCGCCGCCATATCGTCGGGCCGGGCCCACATGCCCTTGCCGATCTGGGCACGGCCCGTCAGCCCGCAGGCAATCCCGATGGTGACGTTGCGATCCTCGTAGGCCCCAATCCAGCGCTCGGCCTTGATCTGGTCCTTGAGCAGCACCGGGCCGGCCTCCATGGACGTATGGATTTCATCGCCCGTCCGGTCGAGAAACCCGGTATTGATGAAAAACACCCGCTCGCGCGCCGCATAAATGCAGGCCTTGAGATTGGCCGATGTCCGGCGCTCCTCGTCCATGATGCCAATCTTGATTGTGTTGAGCGGCAGTCCGAGGATTTTTTCCACCTCCCCGAACACATTGCACGCAAACAGCACCTCGGTCGGCCCGTGCATCTTGGGCTTGACGATATAGATCGAGCCGGTTGTGGAATTGGCCTTCCGCTTGAGGTCGTGCAGGGCGCAAAGCGTGGTGATCGCTGCATCCATCAGCCCCTCCCCGATCGGCTGCCCCTCCGCATCGAGGATGGCATCGGTCGTCATCAGATGCCCGACATTGCGCACCAGCAGCAGCGCGCGACCCTTGAGGTTGAGCGACGATCCATCCGGCGCCGTATAGACCCGGTCAGCATTGAGCGTCCGCGTTACGCTCTTGCCGCCCTTTTCGAACGTATCGGCCAGATCGCCCTTCATCAGCCCCAGCCAGTTGCGATAGACCCCGACCTTGTCCTCGGCATCCACCGCCGCGACCGAATCCTCGCAGTCCTGAATTGTGGTCAGCGCGCTTTCGATGACAACATCGGCAAGATGAGCCGGATGGTCCTTGCCCACCGGATGGCTGGCGTCGATCACCAGCTCGACATGCAGCCCGTGATGCTTGAGCAGGATCCGCAGCAGGTCGCCATCGCGTGAATAGCCAGCGAACGCCTCGGGATAAGCCAGTTTCGCCGGACCATCCTGGCTTTCGATCACCAGTCTGGCGCCATCGCCCGATGTATCGACCCCATACCGCGTCACGGCCCAATGCTTGACCCCGAGCAGCGGAAACGCCTCATCGAGAAAATGCCCGGCCCGCGCAAACACCTCCGCACCGCGCCTGGGATTGTACTCACGCCCCGGCGCCAGCTCGCCTTCCCGCGCAATCACATCGGTGCCGTAAAGCGCATCGTACAGGCTGTCCCAGCGCGCATTGGCAGCGTTGAGCGCATAGCGGGCATTGGAGACCGGCACAACAAGCTGCGGCCCGCTGATCGAGGCGATCTCGGGATCGAGATTTTCGGTTTCGATCCGAAAATCCTCCGGCTCGTCTTCGAGATATCTGATCTCGCGCAGGAACGCTTCATAAGCCGCCGGATCCCGCGTTGCCGGACCATTGTCGCGATGCCAGTCATCGATCTGGTTCTGCATGCGGTCGCGGATTTCCAAAAGCTCGCGATTGCCCGGCATATAGGCCGCAACCATCTCGGCAAACCCTGCCCAGAAACGATCCGACGCGAGATCGAGCCCCTTTAGTGCCTCAGTCTCGACAAACCCCGCAAGCCGTTCATCGACCTGCAAACCGGCCCGTTTGACATAGCTGCTCATCGGCTCTCTCCTCATCGTTTCCTGATCGGGTACCGGACGCGCCCCGTTTCGCCAAGCAGTCGTGGAAAACCCTTCCACGATGTGGAAATCAGCGCAATCTCGCCTTGGCGGCCTCGCCCGCCACATAGGTCTCGGCAATCACCCGGTCAT
Source organism: Pelagibacterium sp. (assembly GCA_002723255.1). Classification (GTDB taxonomy): domain Bacteria; phylum Pseudomonadota; class Alphaproteobacteria; order Rhizobiales; family Devosiaceae; genus Pelagibacterium; species Pelagibacterium nitratireducens. The sequence continues at coordinate 28,549 of PBNW01000055.1, forward strand.
CCCCGCATGTCTGGAGCAAAAACAGCTCCTCGGACAGGCTTTCCACCTGCTCCATCTTGAGCGTCATATGGGGCAGGGCTCGGGCGTCGAGCACCACGATATCGGCATCGCTCCCTGGCTCCAGCGTACCGATGGTATGCTCAAGCGATAAGGCCCGCGCATTGCCCAGCGTCATCATGAAAAAGCTCTCGAGCGGCGAGAGGCGCTGGCCGCGCAATTGCAGCACCTTGTACCCTTCGTCGAGCGTGCGCAGCATGGAATAGGATGTCCCACCGCCCACATCGGTCGCCACCCCGATCCGCACATTGGATTCCATCAGCCGCTCGCGGTCGAACAGCCCCGACCCGATGAACAAATTCGATGTCGGGCAGAACACCGCCACCGATCCGGTCTCCGAAAGCGCTTCGATTTCCCGATCGGTCATGTGAATGCAATGGCCGAGCAATGTCTTGGGCCCGAGAAGGCCGTAATGCTCATAAACCCCGACGTAGTCCGGCAAATTGGGAAACAGCTCCCTGATAAATTCGATCTCGCCCAGGCTCTCGTTCACATGCGTCTGCACATAGGCATCGGAAAATTCGCGCACCAGGTCCTGGGTCATCTCCATCTGCGCATGGGTGGAGGTCAGTGCGAACCGCGGCGTGATCGCGTAATGCAGCCGCCCGACGCCATCCCATTTCTCCAGCAATGCCTTGCTTTCGTCATACCCCCGCTGCGGCGTATCGAGCAGCCCTTGGGGCGCATTGCGGCCCATCATCACCTTACCGGCGACCATTCGCATGCCGCGCTTTTTCGCCTCAGTGAAAAACGCATCCACCGATTCCGGATGCACCGAGCAATAGACCGCCGCCGTCGTCGTCCCGTACCGCACCAGTTCGTCACAGAACAGCGAGGCGATCCGCGCCGCATGCTCGGCATCGGCAAAGCGCTGTTCCTCAACGAATGTATAGGTGTCGAGCCATTCCAAGAGGTCCTTGGCATAGGACCCGATGACCTGCATCTGCGGATAATGGATATGGGTGTCGATAAACCCCGGCAGGATCAGCCCGGGCCGATGGTCGATCACCTCTGCCTTGGGCGCGACGAGCTTCAGCCCATCATTGTATTCGCCCGTCGAGACGATCCGGCCCTGATCGACAACCACCGCCCCATCCTCGATATAGCGGTAGCTGTCGTGATCGTCCGGCCCCGATGGCTCGGAATTGAAGCTCAATACGCGACCGCGCAGAATCTTTGCGGTCACAGGCTCCGCTCCCCGGTCACCGACTGGTACCAGACGGACAGCATCTGTCGCTCCTCATCGGTCATGAACGACACGTTTCCCGGCGGCATGGCGTGGCTGCGGGCAGACTGGATGTAGATTTCCCGCGCGTGTTGGGCGATCAGGTCAGGCGTATCGAGCCGTACATCCTTGGGCGCCATATGCACGCCCTCATAGGCCGGCTCGGCCGCGTGGCACATCGAGCAGCGGCCAAGCACGATCTGGGATGCCTGCTGAAAATGAGCATCATCCATGAACGCTTGCGATGTCTGGCTCACGCTCCCGGCTTCCGCCTGCCCCCTGGGATAGCTCGAAAGCCAGATAATCCCGATAAATAGAACAAGCGCCAGCGCAAACGTCCAATATTCGCGCCGTCCGGTCGCATGCATGGTGTTAAAGAAATGCCGGATCACCACCCCGATCAGAAAGATCAGCCCGGCAATCGCCCAGCTGTATTCTGTGGCGAACGCCAGTGGATAGTGGTTCGAGAGCATGAAGAACAACACCGGCAGCGTCAGGTAATTGTTGTGCACGCTGCGCTGCTTGCTCTGTGCCCCCAGTGCCGGATCGGGCGCCTCGCCCGCCTTCATCGAAGCGACGATTTTCTTTTGATTTGGAATGATGATGAAAAAGACATTCGCCGACATGATCGTCGCCGTGAACGCGCCCATATGCAGGAAGGCGGCGCGACCGGTAAACACCTGCATATAGCCCCACGACATGGCCAGCAGGATCAAGAACAGGATGATCATCAGCCCGTTCTGACTCTTGCCCAGAACCGATTTGCACAACAGATCGTAAAGCACCCAGCCGAGAGCAAGCGAGGCCAGCGAAATGGCGATCGCCACCGGCGCCTCGACATCGAGTACCGTACGGTCGATCAAAAACAGGTCGGCGCCCGCGTAATAGACGATGATAAGCATCGCGAACCCGGTCAGCCAGGTCGAATAACTCTCCCATTTGAACCAGATCAGGTGCTCGGGCAGGTTTGGCGGCGCCACCATATATTTGTTGATATGGTAGAACCCGCCCCCATGCACCTGCCACTCCTCACCCTGCACGCCCGCGGGCAGACCGGCATGCTTGCGCAGCCCAAGATCGAGCGCGATGAAATAAAACTACGAACCGATCCACGCGATCCCCACGATCACATGGCTCCAGCGCACGGCAAACGCCATCCATTCCCAAAACAGCGTGAAATCAGTCATTTATCGTTTTGCCCCAACTCTAAACCTTATCCGGCCAGCGCCCGTAAAATCTCTGCCGCCGTAAGCGCCGCGATCACCTCGGGTCGCTTGTCATGAACATCGGCCCCGCCGATCGGCATAGCAAGCCTTTCGACCATTTCCGTATCCAGCCCCATGTCCGAAAGCCAGCTTTTGAAGGTGGCCTTTTTGGTTTTCGAGCCGATCATCCCCACATATGCCGCATCCCCACGCATCAGCGCTTCCGAAGCGACCAGAAAATCGAGCCCATGATCGTGGGTGAGAACCACAAAGCACGAGCCCTTCGGCGCCTCGCGCACCAGCGCTTCGGCCACTGGAACGTGCCGCGCTTCCACCCCGTGCGGCACCTTGGCAATTTCGGCTGCACGATTGTCCACAACCAGCGTGCGCAACGGCAAAAGCGATAAGGCCTGACCCAGCGCGTTGCCCACATGCCCTGCCCCGAACACATAGACATGGGGCCGCGCCATATAAGCCCGTTCGGCCCGCACCCGCACATCCTGAGCAACATCGGCATCGACCGCCCGCATACCGATGGCCACGCGACCGCCACAGCATTGCCCGATCTCGGGCCCGAGCGGGATATCGAGGGCCGCTGCGGCTTCCCCTGAAGTCAGCGCCTCGCGTGCCCTCGCGATAGCCAGAAATTCGAGTTGACCACCGCCGATGGTGCCGATTTCGTTCTCGGACGAAACCACCATCCACGCCCCCGCCTCGCGCGGCGTTGAGCCCTTTGCTTCTGTCACTTCGACCAGAACGGCCTGCCTGTGGCGGTCGAGGAAATCGCGCAATTGTTGCGGCGTTACGCTCACCGCCCTGCCGCCTCGCGCTTTATTCGCTCGATGGTCATCAGCACCCGTTCGGGCGTGGCCGGTGCATCCATGCGCGGGGCGATCTTGTAGTCGGCAACGCTTGCCGCCGCCATCGAGAGCGCTTCGAACACCGAGAGCGCCAGCATGAAGGGCGGCTCACCCACTGCCTTGGAACGGCGAATAGTCGGGGCGCTGTTGGCCGACCATTCGGCCAGCTTTACCTCAAATATCCTGGGGACGTCAGACACCACGGGGATCTTGTAGGTTGAAGGCGCGTGTGTGCGCAATTGCCCCTTGTCGTCCCACCACAATTCCTCGGTGGTCAGCCACCCCATGCCCTGGATGAACCCGCCCTCGATCTGCCCGATATCAATCGCCGGATTGAGCGATTTGCCCACATCGTGCATCACATCGACGCGCTCCACCATGTATTCCCCGGTCAGGCTGTCGACCACCACTTCCGAACACGCAGCACCATAAGCGAAATAGAAGAACGGCTGGCCCTTGCCCGCCGCTCGGTCCCAGTGAATGTCGGGCGTCTTGTAAAACCCTGCAGCCGAGAGCTGCACGCGGGCCAGATAGGCCTGATCGATGAAATCGGCCCAGTCATAACGCTGGTTGCCCACCATCACGCAATTGGGCTCGAAGCTGATGGCGTCCTCGGGCACGTTGAACTTGTCCATCGCGAACCGGACCAGCCGGTCCTTGATCTGCTCGGCGGCATTGGCAGCGGCCATGCCGTTAAGGTCCGATCCAGAGGAAGCCGCAGTGGCCGATGTATTAGGCACCTTGCCGGTCGTCGTTGCGGTAATCTTGACCTTGTCGAGATCGATCTGGAAGCAATCGGCCAGAACCTGCGCCACCTTGACGTAAAGCCCCTGCCCCATCTCGGTGCCGCCATGGTTGAGATGGACCGACCCATCGCGATAGACATGGACCAGCGCCCCGGCCTGATTGAAGGCCGTCATGGTAAAACTGATCCCGAACTTGACCGGCGTCAGCGCTATGCCGCGCTTGAGGACATTGGACGTCCTGTTGAACGCAATGATCTCCTCGCGCCGCCGGCGATAGTGCGAACTCGCCTCGAGCTCATCCACCACCCGTCCGATGATGTTGTCGGTTACGGTCTGATGATAGGGCGTGAGATTGCGGTCGGTTTCGCCATAAAAATTGGCCCTGCGGATATCGAGCGGGTCCTTGCCCAGCGCGTAGGCGATGTCCTCGATCCAGCGCTCGCAGCCCACCATGCCTTGCGGCCCGCCGAACCCGCGGAACGCAGTGTTGGAAACCGTGTTGGTCTTGAGCGGTTTGGATTTGAGCCGCACATTGGGGTAGAAATAGGCGTTGTCGGCATGAAACAGGGCCCGGTCGGTCACCGGCCCCGAAAGATCGGCCGAGAACCCGCACCGCGCGGCAAATACCGCATCGACCGCCTCGATCCGGCCCTCATCGTCATAGCCGACTTCATAATCGACAACGAAATCATGCCGCTTGCCGGTGGCGATCATGTCGTCGTCCCGATCGGGCCTGATCTTGACGGCGCGATTGAATTTCTTGGCCGCGATGGCAGCAACCGCCGCAAAAAGATTGCTCTGGGTTTCCTTGCCACCAAACCCGCCGCCCATGCGCCGGACCACGACATTGACGGCGTTGGATGGCACGCCCAGTGCGTGGCCCACCATGTGCTGGACTTCGCTCGGATGCTGGGTGGAGGAATGAACGGTCACCTCGTCATCCTCGCCGGGTATCGCCATGGCGATATGGCCTTCGAGATAGAAATGGTCCTGTCCGCCCATTTCCATGGTGCCTTTAACCCGGTTTTTGGCAGCCACCATGCCCGCCGCCACATTGCCCCGTTCAAGCGTCATGCCCGGAGTCACCAGCGCTCCCCCTGCCTCGCGCGCCGCAGCGACATCGAGTGCAAAGGGCAATTCGGTGTAGCTCACCTGCGCAAGCCTGGCCGCCCGCCGCGCCGCTTCGCGCGTCGTCGCGACCACAGCAAACAGCGGCTGCCCGAAAAATTCGACCCGCGTTTCGGCAAAGATCGGCTCGTCATGCTTGCCGGGCTGGGAAATGTCGTTATGCCCGGGCACGTCCGCGGCTGTCAGCACCCCGACCACGCCGGGCGCCTGCCGTACCGCTTCGAGCGCCAGCGACTGAATTTCCCCATGCGCGTTGGTGGAAAGACCCAGATAGGCATGCAGCGTTCCCGCGGGTTCAAGCATGTCATCGATATATTCGGCCGTTCCCGATACATGCTTGTGCCCGGAATCGTGCTTTTGCGGCACATGCACCCCGCCGCTTATCGTGGCTTTGGTGTCGAGCGCTGTCACTATGCCACCTCGTGCCGAACGATATGGCTCGGCCCTTCGACGGTCTCGAAATAAAAGCGCTTGAGAAGATTTTTCGCCGCCAGCATCCGATAATCAGCACTGGCCCGCCAGTCGGTCAGCGGCTGGAAATCCTCTTCGAATTTACCCAACGCCGCCTCGACCGTTTCCAGCGTCCAGGGCTTGCCGATCAGCGCCGCCTCGATAGCCTTTGCCCGCTTTGGGGTCGCGGCCATGCCGCCATAGGCGATGACTGCCGTCGCCACCACGCCATCTGCAATTTTCACCCGAAAGGCACCGAGCGTTGCTGTGATATCCTCATCGCGCCGCTTGGTGACCTTATGCACCCCGAACAGCTCATCGGTACCCGGCACGGGCACCGAGACGCTTTCCACGAACTCACCCTTCTCCCGGTCCTGCTTGCCATAGGCGATGAAGAAATCCTCCAGTTTCACCAGCCGCCGAACACCGCCCCTGCGGAGCGTAACCTGCGCTCCCAGCGCGATCAGCGGCGGTGGGGTATCGCCGATCGGCGAACCATTGGCGATATTGCCGCCGATGGTTCCCATCGCCCGCACCTGCGCCCCGCCGATCCTGTCAAACAATTCGACCATCTGCGGAATATGGACGGCAATGATCTCGAACGCCTTGGCGTAGCTAACGCCGGCCCCGAAAACGATCCGTCCGTCCTCGACGGACACTTCCCCCATCAGGTGGCCGATAATCACAACCGGGGCGATCTCGCGCATGAACTTTGTGACCCACAGCCCCACATCGGTCGCGCCAGCAACGATCGTCGCCTCGGGCATCGCCTCGAGCACCGCCGCAAGATCATCGACATCGGCGGGGATGATCGTCTTGCCGCGCGTTCCCTCGACCACCACCCGTCGCCCGTCCTCGAGCTCGGTCAAATTCGCAAGGATCTCCCCACGCTCCTTGTTGAGCGCATCTTCGAGCACCGAGCCATAATTGGACACCGCCTGGGCCGCGCGCACGATGGGGGCATAACCCGTGCAGCGGCACAGATTGCCCTGCAAGGCCTTTTCGATCTCGGGAACGGATGGATTGGGATTGGCCAGCCACAGCCCGTAAAGGCTCATCACGAACCCCGGCGTGCAGAACCCGCACTGGCTTCCATGGTAGTCGACCATGGCCTGTTGCACCGGATGCAAGTTGCCATCGGCACCCTTGAGATGCTCGACGGTCACCACATGCGCGCCATCCAGCATCGAAACCAGCATTATGCACGCATTTGCAGGCAAATATCGCACAACTCCACCACTTTTACGGCCAACAATGACGGTACAGGCCCCGCAATCTCCCTCAGCGCAGCCTTCCTTGGTGCCCCGCAGGACACGGTCCAATCGCAGGAAATCGAGCAGCGTCCGGTCCGGCTCAAGCGTGTCCAGCTCGACCAGATTATCGTTGAGATAGAAGCAGATAGCGGTGCGCGGGTCCAAGCTCAGCTCCCGCGATAGGTCGAATAGCCGAAGGGAGAGACCAGCAACGGCACATGATAATGCGCCTGGCTGTCACTCACCCTGAAATCGACTGCCACCACGTCGAGAAATTCGACGGCTTTGCCGTTGATTCTGCTGAAATATTCTCCGACATGGAAGTTCAGCCGGTAGGCCCCTTCCGCCAATGATTCCCCCTCCAGCAAAGGCCCGTCGCACCGCCCGTCATCATTGGTGACCACCGACCGCTCGAACACTGCCGCCTCGCCATTTACCCTGTAAAGATCGATGGTCATTCCCTTCGCAGGGGTCCCGTTCGCGGTATCTAGAACGTGGGTCGTCAGCCGTCCGGTTGTGGTCATGCCTGCTCCAAGCGCCATTGGATTTTCCCCAACTATCAACCCAAAAATTGCCCTGCGAAAGGGGGCGGGCACAGAATTTTTTACCACATGGTCCAAAAATTTGTGTCTAAGGTACGCTCCTGTTTGTCTGCCCGTCATGGAGTACGCCATGCGTTATCCCCGCGATCTGGCCGGATACGGCCCCAACCCACCCCATGCCAATTGGCCCGGCGGCGCCAATATCGCGATCCAGTTCGTCCTCAACTACGAAGAGGGCGGGGAAAACAACATCCTGCATGGCGATGAGGCCTCCGAAGCCTTTCTGGCCGATGTGGTGGGCGCCGCGCCCTGGCCCGGTGCGCGGCACTGGAACATCGAATCCATGTATGAATATGGTGCCCGGGTCGGTTTCTGGCGGCTGCACAAGCTGTTCACGCAGAACAACCTGCCCGTTACGGTCTATGGCGTTGCCACCGCGCTGATGCGCGCGCCGCAGCAGGTGCAGGCCATGCTCGACGCCGATTGGGAAATCGCCTCCCATGGCTATAAATGGGTCGAGCACAAGGACATGGAGCGGCAGGACGAAGCGGCCCAGATCGCCGAAGCAGTAAGGCTGCACACCGTCGCGAGGGGAACGCGGCCGCTCGGCTGGTACACGGGGCGT
>PBNW01000056.1 GCA_002723255.1 Pelagibacterium sp.
CTATTCGAAATCGATGGAAGAACTGCTCTACTGGATCGGCGACCGCGCCCAGGCCGGCCGTCAGCCCCCCACAGGCTTTCCGCGCAACAACAGGTTTGTGGGGTAGGGGATTGGCTGAGCGTGGTGTGCCTCACCGACGCTCAAGGCCCCTCACTCTCAACCGAAAAATCCACGATGATCGGCAGGTGGTCGCTGCCGCTCGGTTCGCCGGTGCGCAGGTCGTGGATGGCGATGGCGCCGCGCGTCATCACATGGTCGATGGGCAGGATGGGGAACATCGCCCGCCAGTCGCGCAGATAGTACCAGAGCGTTGGGAAGGTCGGCAGATTGTAGGTGTGGCGCATCATCCCCGCAGCGCTTACGAACCCGCGCAGGGCATAGGACCAGGGCGTCGAGTTGAAATCCCCCACAAGGATCAGCGGCGGCTCGACCGTCGAAAGCGCCTCGCGCAGCGTTGCGAACTGCTCGGCCTGCCGGGTGACGGGGGCCGGCCAGTCATTATGGGTCGTGGCCAGCGAAAAGGCCGGACCGGCCTCGGTCTGGAAACGCACGATGATCCGCGCCGTGCGGTCGGTGCTCATGATCGAGGATGAGCAGGCATCCGCATCGAGCGGCTCGAACGGCAGCCGTGAATAGAGGCCCACAAACGCCCGCTCGCCGCCGGCGCAGTACTGGAAATGGGGATAGCGCTCGGTCAGGAGCGGATGAACCACGCTGCGCAGGCCGGGGCTGTATTCCTGCAGCGCCACGATGTCGGGATCGACCCCGGTGATGTTGGCAACGATCGCTTCCGGTTCCTCATTGCGCCCGAACACGTTGAAGGTCATCAGCCTGTAGGTCTGCTCTGCCTGCGCAACAGTGGTGCGGGTAACAAGGCCGGTGACCAGTTCGGGAATGTAGATGGCGCTCGAAGCCACGAACCCTGTCGCCGCGATACTCAGCGCCAGGGCGCGCAGGGCGCGGAAGCGCACAAAGACCGGACTGGCAACGAGCAGCGCCAGAAGTCCGAAAAACAGAACCGGCTGGATGTGGTTGAACAGATCCATGGCCGGGTAGATAAAGCCCAGCACCGCAACGATCGCCATGCCCGCCACAAGGCAGCACACCAACAGATAGCCTGCGGCAACCAGCGCGGCCAGTATCTTGCCTATGGAGCCCACCTATTCGGGTTCCGCGCCGGTCTCTGGGTCGAGGTCCACCCAGCCGCGCGAGCCGCGCTGCACCTCAAGGGGCTGGAAGGCGGCCTTGTAGGCCATTTTCGGGGAATCCTTGACCCAATATCCCAGATAGAGATAGCCACCGGCGACGCGGGCGCGGGCGATATGGTCGAGAATCATCATGGTGCCCAGGCCCCGCCGCGACAGCGCCGGATCGAAAAAGCTGTAGACCATGGAAAGCCCGTCGGGCAGGGGGTCGGTCAGCGCCACGGCGACAAGCTGGCCCGCCACCCCGTCCGGCCCGTCCTCGGCCAGCCGGTATTCGATGAGCACGGACTGGACGGGCGTGTCCTCGACCATGAACTCATAATCGAGATAACTCATCTGGGTCATGCCGCCGCCATCGTGCCGCGCATCGAGATAGCGCTTGAACAGCCCGTATTGCTCGGCTGAAACGATGGGGGCCACCATTTCGGCCACGATATCGGAATTTTGCTTGAGATTGCGCCGGTGGCGGGTGGCCGGGAAAAAATCGACTGCGCGCACACGCACCGACTGGCAGGCGTCGCAATCGAGACATGCCGGGCGGTAGATCAGGTTTTGCGAGCGCCGGAACCCGTGATCGGACAACAAATGATGCATCGCCGCGGCGCGCCGGCCGGACAGGTGCGTAAAGAGCTTACGTTCCTGCCTGCCCTCGAGATAGGGGCAGGGCGAAGGGGCTGTCAGAAAGAACTGCGCGCTTTCCGGCGTATGGTCCATGAGGGTACTCGCTTGGCCCGCAGGGGTGTCCGACGCCACTCGATGAGCAGCGGCAAACCGAAAATTTCAAGCCGTTCAACCCTTTTTCAGAAAAACGAACGGCTCGGATTCAATAGTAATCGCACCGAACCCGCTGTGCAACGCGACAAATCTCAAAAGCGGTGCCGGCGGGAGCCGGACACCGCTTTTTGCGGATCGAAAGCGCGATGAAAGAGCTCTATTGGGCGGCGTCGCCCGGACGGGCGTAAGCCTGCCAGTGCCGCACCATGGGCGAGCGGCGGACCATCATGGTGCCCAGCACCAGATCGTGCAGCAATTGGCGGCGCGGTGTGAACAGCCCGATCAGAACGATAAACGGGGTCAGGATGGAACACGAAATCCAGAAAAGCACGACATGGATCATCGCCATCCACCCGTCCAGCGTCGTCTCCCGCGTCGGGGTGAGCACGATATCGGTGGCCCGCATGCCCAGCGTGGCCCGAGAAGCCGAACCCAGCGTCACCGCGTAATAGACAACAAAGGTCAACGGAACGATCAGCGGAATGGACAGCCAGGTCAGCCCGAACGTGAAAATGCCCAGAATGCCGGCAACCAGAGTGACGATAAGGATCGCCGCGCCCATGATGACGCAGTCGATCAGAAACGCCATAACCCGACGCGTCAGAATCCCGTCGAACAATTCGGGCGACGTGTTGGGATTGGGAAGGTCGTGGCGCAGCATGCGCCCCAGAAAATCGGTTGCCAACGGTCAGTGCTCCTCAAGTTGAGAATTATGTTGGTACAATCGGCGTCGATGACAAGACCACGGCCACGATTTCCCGGATCAATAGGGCAATCGTTCGCCGGTCCGGTCGAAAAATTGCCCGGACTCCGATGGGGTCAATGTATCGAGGCCCGCAAGGATCGCTCCGGCGGCGTCCTCGGGCTGTTGCACGTCGAGGCCCGACCGGGAGAACGGCCGCGAAAGCGGCGTATCGACGGTTCCCGGATGCATGGCGACCAGAACGGCGTCTCGATGGGTTCGCGCCAATTCGATGGCACAGGTGCGCACGATCTGGTTGAGCGCGGCCTTGGATGCCCGATAGCTGTGCCAGCCCCCCAGCCTGTTGTCAGAAATGCTGCCCACCCTGGCCGAAAGCGCCATGACCACCGAACGCCCCGAACGGGGCAGGAGCGGCAGGACGTGCTTTAGGACAAGGGCCGGGCCGATGGTGTTGACGGCGAACGCCTGCGCAAGCGCCTCGCCGCTCAAGTGCCTGTTGGCCTTTTCGGGCCCGATGGCGCCGTGATGCAGAAAGCCGGTTGCAAGGATCACCAGCCGCAGCACGCCACGGCCGGCAACCGCGTCCATGGCCGATACGATCGAGGCCTCATCGGTGATGTCGATGGCCGGGCTGCTGGACCGCGACAGGCCGGTGACCAGATCGTAGCGTCCCGAGGCGCGAACCTGTTCGACGAGCGCGCGCCCGATCCCGCCTGTCGAACCGATGATGAGGGCTTGCGTGGCTTCGGTCATGGCGTTTTATACGCGCCCGGACGCCAGCCCGATCACCGGCCGTGCTTTCAGCGCGCGCTACTCAGCGGGCCGCACACTGAACGGCCGCAACTCGGCAAGCGCCTGCCGGGTGACCACCGTCGCCCCCTGAAGTGCCAGAATGCCCATGATCGAGGCGACCAGAACGTCCGGCCAGCCCGTGCCGGTCCCGAACACGCCAAGCGCGGCCAGCAGCACGGCGATATTGCTCACCACGTCATTGCGCGTGCAGATCCACGCCGAGCGCATATTGCTGTCACCCTCGCGAAAGCGCCACAGCAGGCCAAAGCTCGCTCCATTGGCCACAAGCGCGCTGAACCCTACGATGCCCATCGTATAGGCATGGGGCGTTGCCCCGGTCACCACGTTCCAGCCGGCAACGCCCAGCACCCAAATCCCGAATGCGCCCATGGTCAACGCCTTGGCCAGCGATGCCCGGGCGCGGATGTGCAGGGCGTGCCCCACCACGAAAAGGCTGATGCCGTAATTGGCCGCATTGCCGAGGAAATCGACCGCGTCGGCCTGCAACGATGCCGAGCGCGAGGCGATGCCGGCGCCGATTTCGACAACGAACATCACGGCATTGATCGCCAGCACGGCCCACAGGACGCGGCGATAAATTGTGTCGGCCTGTGCTCTCGCCGCTTGATCCGCATCGTTATGGTTGCAGCACGATCCGCTCATGGGAGCCCCTTTCAATTGATCTCGCGCCGATGCTAAAATCTCCAGCGACTAGAGGAGCAAGCGTGAAATGAAAGATTTCCCGATTGGCGAGGCCGCGCGCCGCAGCGGGGTCAAAGTCCCCACCATCCGCTATTACGAGCAGATCGGCCTGCTGCCCCCACCGGTCCGCACGGCGGGCAATCGGCGCCTTTACGACGAGGAGAGCGTGCGCCGGCTGTTCTTCATCCTCCATGCCCGCCAGCTCGGCTTCGAGATCGAGGCCATCCGCGCCATGCTGGGCCTGCAGGACAACCCCGACCAATCCTGCGCCCAGGTCGACGCCATCGCCTCGGGCCGCCTTGCCGAAATCGAACTGCGCATTTCGCGGCTGACAGCGCTGAAGGCCGAACTGTCCACCATGCTCGACCAATGCCGGCAGGGCCGGATCGCCCAGTGCCGAGTTATTGAGACACTGTCGGCACCGCCGGGTTAGGGGAGAGGGGCGTGATGGTGGTGATGCGGCCGGTTGTGGAAATAGGAGGCTTGGGGGCGGCATGGACGGGCAGGGCGCGACCGATGCGGTCATTGCGAGACAAATGGCGTGGTTTCTCGTCCGAGGGCAATCAACTGTCGCACTCGGCAGCTAGGACTGAGAGTGTTTCTTGTTGCGACGCGATATAGCACGTTGCAGCATCATCAATTCAACACAGGGCATGACCATGATATTTCTTAAAGCTGCGGGCCTGGGGGTGCTGCTCTTTCTATCGTCGGCTGCGGCCCCTTTATCGAACGAGATTGAAAGCCGAATGATCTCCAATGGCGACCACAGGCTCGCCTTCAACATCATTCCAGGCGCAGATCCGGTAATTGTCCTCGATGCTGGTGGCGGCAACGATTCGTCTTATTGGACGGGCTTTGCGCTCGATCTGGCAGAGCGCACCGGGTCAAAAGTGATTACCTATGATCGGGCCGGCATGGGCGCGAGCGATGAAGTGCCGGGACCTTGGGACCTCGACGCTGCAACCGACGATCTGGAGACTGGGCTCCGCGAGCTTGGGGCGACCCGGGACGTGGTTCTGGTTTCCCACTCGATCGCCGGTGAAATCGCCACATTCCTGACCATTCAGCAGCCGTCCTGGTTCAAGGGTGTCGTCATGGTGGACGCCAATGTGCCTGACTTCTACACCGATGACATGGTCGCGGCCCTATCCGCTGAATACACTCCAATGATCGCCGAGCTTGAGGATGCCCCGTCTACCCCAGCAAATCGGCAACTGATTGCTGTGGCTCAATCTTTTGAGGAGGTCTCGCGCGCCTTCCACAGGGCAGTTTGGCCAGTTTCGGTCCCGGTCGTCGTCATTGGGGCGGAGGAGACTCCGTTCGGCGAAGCGGGTCCCGTGGCCGATGCATGGCGAGCTGCCCACCAGAGTTTTACAACTGGCGCGCCGAACCGCAAATATGTGCTCGCGGAGCAGAGCGCTCACGAGACGATTGTTATCGACAGCCCAGACATTATTCGCCAGGCGATCTCCGACATAGTCGAAGGCGGGCATTGAGCCTGCCAAGGGCGGCGACCGCGTTTTTCTGGCGCGGTTGATCGGGAGGCGGACGGTCCGCGACCCACCCCGGGTCCTACCGGTTGATCTTCCGGGCCATGTCCAGCGCGAAATAGGTGAGGATGCCCGAGCAGCCGGCGCGTTTGAAGGCCATAAGGCTTTCGGCCATCGCGGCCTCGCGGTCCAGAATGCCGGCCTGCGCCGCGTGGGCGATCATCGCGTATTCGCCTGAGATCTGGTAGGCGAACACCGGCACGTCGAAGCGGTCCTTGAGCATGCGGCAGATGTCGAGATAGAGCATGCCGGGCTTGACCATGATCCAGTCGGCGCCTTCGGCCAGATCCTGCTCGACCTCGCGGATGGCGTCTTCGGCATTGGCCGGGTCCATCTGGTAGGAGAGCTTAGTGCCCTTGAGCCGGGCGCCCGACCCCACAGCGTCGCGGAACGGGCCATAGAACGCCGAGGCGTATTTGGCGGCATAGGAAAGGACTATGGTCTTTTCGAAACCCTCATCGTCGAGCGCTGCGCGGATCGCCCCGATGCGCCCGTCCATCATGTCGGAGGGCGCGATCACGTCGGCCCCGGACTGCGCCTGAACCAGCGCCTGCTTGACGAGGATGGAAACGGTCTCGTCGTTGAGGATTTCCTCGCCCGCCATCACCCCGTCATGGCCGTGGCTGGTGTAAGGATCGAGCGCCACATCGGCCACCAGCCCGATGTCGGGCACCGCGTCCTTGATGGCTGAAAGCGTGCGGCACACCAGATTGTCGCGATTGGTCGCTTCGATGCCGTCCTCGGTGCGTTTGGAAGGATCGGTGTTGGGAAACAGCGCCATGGCCGGAATGCCTTCGGCATGCGCAGCCCTGGCCGCCTCGACCGCCAGATCGATGCTCAAGCGCTCCACCCCCGGCATGGTCGCAACCGGCTGGCGCTCGTTTTGCCCTTCAATCACAAAGATCGGCCAGATCAGATCGGCAGGGGTCAGCACGTTCTCGGCCACAAGGCTGCGGCTCCAGCCCGCCATGCGCGGCCTGCGCAACCGCCGGCCGCCGAGAAAGTCCATGTCGTGCTTTTCAAAACTCATCGATCCGTCCAGTCTTCATAGTGTCGATCCGCTCAATATCAGCCTGCAATCGCCGCGCAAAGGGACCAGACGACGCGGGAGGGTCAATCATAACTTGTCCCGTCCGCCCAAATCACGTTAGCTCAGGCTGACCGGGGAATGTTCCATGGATTTCAGAAACGAACCGCTCGGGCTGGTTGCCCGCATACTGGCGCTGCTCAGCCTGTTCATCGGGCTCGGCGACGCGGCGCGTCTGCTCGGTCTGGGGAGCGGATCGGCAAGTCCCGTCGTCCTCATGGGAACCATGGGCTTCGTGCTGCTCTCGGCGCTGACGCTGATGCGCCTGTTCGCCTCAGTCGGCTTGTGGATACAATCGTCATGGGGCGCCATCGTGCTCGCCGCCTCGCTGGTCATCGAGATCGGCTTTTATCTGGCGGGCAGCAATTGGGTTAGTTTGGGTTTGTGGAGTTTTATCTTCAAACTTGGGGTCATGCTGGCAACTTTTGCCCTTTTGGCGCTCGCCCAGCTTTGGGTGCAAAGACAGCTGGCCGATTAGGAACGGGCGTTGCCCGTCGGGCGATGGACAGCCGTCCGGGTGTCCGGTGGGCGTCACGCCATCCGGGGCTTTGCCTTCGTAACGAGCCGTAAAGGTTACAGTTTTCGATACGGGTGTAAGGAACTGAAAACCAAAAAAACTCAAGTTTCCCCGTAAGATAACATTAAGGCTGTCTCTTAAACCGATCTTATCGGCAGCCCGCTAGATTGCCCTCACAGACGCGAAAAATCGCGCTAAAAAATTACAGTGAGGCAGAACCAATGGCTAACAATCTTTCCGCTGCAAAGGCCGATGAACCCAGGAGCCTGAAACCGCTCTATCTCGAGGCCGTATCCCGCGTCGAACGCCTGCACCGCCGGCTCCTCGACCTGGTCAAGGACGAGTTCGACCGCATGGGATGGGACGACATCAACCCGGTCCAGGCTCTCTTGATGTTCAACATCGGCGACAGCGAATTGACAGCCGGCGAACTTCGCACCCGGGGCTATTATCTGGGCTCGAATGTCTCGTACAACCTCAAGAAACTGGTCGATACCGGCTATATCTTCCAGGAACGCTCCAAGACCGACCGCCGCTCGGTGCGCATCCGCCTCACGCCCAAGGGGGAAGAGGTCGCCGAGGTGATCGACGAACTCTACGACCGCCACCTCAACTCGATCGAAAAGGTCGGTGGACTGGGCGAATCGGACTTTTCCGGGCTCAACACCGCCCTCTCGCGCCTCGAGCGTTTCTGGGTCGATCAGATCCTCTACAAGCTCTAGACATCCTTTATTGTGGCTTTGCCGCCACACTGACATGGCAAACGCCGGCTCCAGGGCCGGCGTTTCTCATTTGCGCCGCAAACTCTTTCTAGCTGGCGGTTGTCGATATATGACGCTTTCCGGATTTTCCGTTGGACAGCTTAGCCAGCTGCAAGGTGGTCAAAGTCCGGTGAGCGGCGTTGTGGTCTTGCGCGCCATCGGGCAAAAGGACCGCTCGGCTTCCCGGCTCTCTCGATAGGTGAACTTACGCGATGCGCGACTTAAAAGGAAAACTCAATCGGCGTTCGGTCGTGACGGGTCTGTCCGCCCTTGCGGCGACGGCGGCTTTTCCGATGCCCGCTCTGTCTCAATCGCTCTTCGGCGGCGGCCGCAAGGTGGTGACGCAGGAACAGCTGGAGCTCAATTCCAGCACGGCCATGAACGCCATTGGCGGAACCGATCCGATCATTTCGGTCGATACCGAATACAATCTGCAGCGTGTTGCCGAGTATTACGAGCGCCTCAACGCCATCGGCGGCTGGCCCGACATGCCTGAATCGATTTTCCGGCTCGGTCTGGGATCGGATCGCGCTCCGGTGCGCGATCTACGGACCTATCTGGCCCACACCGGCGCCCTGCCGCGCGACACGCCTTTGTCGGACGAGTTCGACGCCCAACTGGACGGCGCGGTTCGCGGCTTTCAGGCACGGCACGGCCTGCAGATCAACGGCATGGTCGACGAATACACCTATTGGGCCATGAAGGTTCCGGCCTCGACCCGCCTCAACCAGATCAAGCTCAACATCGAGCGCGTGCGCGGCCTGGAAGGCAAGCTCGAGGACCGTTACGTCAACGTCAACATTCCCGCTGCCGCCATCGAGGCCACCGAGGGCGGGCAGGTGGCGCGCCGGCATACGGCCGTGGTCGGCAAGATCGACCGCCAGACCCCGATCCTGCGCAGCCGCATCCACCAGATCAATTTCAATCCTTTCTGGACGGTGCCGGTCTCGATCATTCGCCGCGACATCATCGGGCTGGTCAACGACAACCCCAATTACCTCGACGAGTACTCGATCCGCATCCTCGATGGCAGCGGCAACGAGGTGCCCCAGAGCGCGATCGACTGGTCGACCGAAGAGGCCACGAACTATACGTTCCGGCAGGATCCGGGGGCCCAGAACTCGATGGGCCACGTCAAGATCAACTTCCACAACCCGCACGCCGTCTATCTTCACGATACGCCCCAGCAGGGCTTGTTCGCGGAAAATGCACGGTTCCATTCCTCGGGCTGCGTTCGCGTCGCCAACGTCGCCGAGTTCGTTGCCTGGATCCTGCGCGATTCCGGGTACGACATCATTGATGTGAACGCCAACTTCGCCTCCGGTGAGCGGATCGATGCCGCCGTGTCCAATCCCGTGCCGATCTTCATGACCTATTTTACCGCTTGGGCGAACCGGAACGGCGTCGTAAGCTTCCGCGACGACGTTTACGAGTACGACGCTCAGGGCAAGGTCGATTTCCCCGAAATCAGTGCCTGACCGGGCAACAGCGGGGATTTTTGATATGGGGGCAGGCCGCGAGGTGCTTTTCGAGTTCCGTCAGGCCGGTCCCCAGATCCGCGTCGCCGCGATCGATGTCGAGACCGGCATCGAGGTCGTGGCCATAGCGCCAACCACGGCCACCGAAGCTCAGATGAAGAACCTCGCGCTCGCCAAGCTGCGCCGCCGGATCGAACGAGAGGACCCGCAGGCGCGTTAGGCCCGATCTGTGCTTGGAATCGCAGGAGCCTCCGTGCTATGCGGATCGCGCTTGCTTGCCACCAGCATCTTTCCGCAACAGGTCGAGGGCCCGCCCATGAGCGCCACCGCAACAGCACCGCTTTTTCCCGATTTCTTCACGCGCACCATTGCCGATCACGATCCGGTGGTTGCCAAGGCGATTGCCGACGAACTCGGCCGCCAGCAGCACGAGATCGAGTTGATCGCGTCGGAAAACATCGTGTCCAGGGCCGTGCTCGAGGCGCAGGGCTCGGTGATGACCAACAAATATGCAGAAGGCTATCCGGGGCGGCGCTATTATGGCGGCTGCCAGTTTGTCGATGTGGTCGAGCAACTCGCCATCGACCGCGCCAAGGAACTGTTCGGCTGCGAATTCGCAAACGTTCAGCCCAATTCAGGCTCGCAGGCCAATCAGGGTGTCTATCAGGCATTGCTCCAGCCCGGCGATACCATTTTGGGCATGAGCCTCGACGCTGGCGGGCACCTGACCCACGGCGCCAAGCCCAACCAGTCGGGAAAATGGTTCAACGCCATCCAGTACGGCGTGCGCCAGCAGGACGGGCGCGTGGACATGGACCAGGTGCGCCAGCTGGCCCATGAACATCAGCCCAAGATGATCGTGGCGGGCTTTTCGGCCTATTCGCGCATTCTCGACTGGGCGGCATTCCGCGCGATTGCCGATGAGGTGGGCGCATATCTGTTCGTCGATATGGCGCATGTGGCAGGCCTTGTCGCGGCCGGCGTCTATCCCAACCCGTTCCCGCACGCCCATGTGGCGACGACAACGACCCACAAGACGCTGCGCGGGCCGCGCGGCGGGCTGATCCTCACCAATGACGAAGCCATTGCCAAGAAGGTCAATTCGGCCATCTTCCCCGGTATCCAGGGCGGGCCGCTGATGCATGTCATCGCCGGCAAGGCCGTGGCCTTTGGCGAAGCGCTGACACCGGAATTTGCGGCCTACGCCCGCCAGGTCGTGGACAATGCGCAGGTGCTGGCCGAAACGCTGGTCAAGGGCGGTCTGGAAATCGCCACGGGCGGCACCGACAACCATCTGATGCTGGTCGATCTGCGGCCCAAATCGGTGACCGGCAAGGCGACGGAAGCGGCTCTCGAGCGCGCCAACATCACCTGCAACAAGAATGCCGTGCCCTTCGACCCTGAAAAACCCGCGATCACCTCGGGCGTCCGCGTCGGCACCCCGGCGGCGACCTCGCGCGGCTTTGGCGTCGAGGAATTCCGGCTGGTCGGCGCGTTCATGGTCGAAGTGGTTGATGGCCTTGCCGCCAACGGCGAGGAAAACAACGGGGCCGTCGAAGCCCAGGTCAAGGAAAAGGTCCTTGAGCTGACCGCCAGATTCCCCATTTACGGATAAGCCCATGCGCTGCCCCTATTGCGGGAACGATGACACGCAGGTCAAGGATTCCCGGCCGACCGAGGACTCCAACGCCATCCGCCGCCGCCGCGTCTGCAACGGCTGCGGCGGCCGGTTCACCACATTCGAGCGCGTGCAGTTGCGCGATCTGATCGTGGTCAAGAAATCGGGCCGCAAGGTTCCTTTCGACCGCGAAAAGCTGGCGCGTTCGGTCAACACCGCTTTACGCAAACGTCAGGTCGACCCGGAGACCGCCGAGCGGATGATTTCGGGCATCGTGCGCCAGCTCGAAAGCGTGGGCGACGTCGAAGTGACCTCCGATCAGATTGGCGAATACGTCATGGAAGGGCTCAAGGGCCTGGACGACGTTGCCTTTGTGCGCTTCGCCTCGGTCTACAAGAATTTCTCCAGCGCCGACGATTTCCAGTCTTTTCTGACCGAAATGGGCGGTGACGATCCCGAGGATCGGGGGTGAGTGACCAGGAGCGCTTTGGGCAAAAGGGGACACCACTTTTGCGGTTCGAAAGCGCGACCAGACCAAAATTGAGATCATTGTCGTGGACGTGACTCGTCGCAATGAGATCATGCCGGCCGATCTGCGCTGGCTCGAAGCCGCCGCCCGCATCGCGATGCCGTATCGCGGAACCACGGCGGAAAATCCCACAGTCGGGGCCATCGTGGTTTGTCCTGACGGCAGGGTGCTGGGGCGCGGTGTGACCGCCACCGGCGGCAGACCGCACGCCGAACCCCCCGCGCTTGCCATGGCCGGGCAGGGGGCAAGGGGCGCGACGCTCTACGTCACACTCGAACCCTGCAATCACTGGGGCAAGACCCCGCCCTGCGTCGATGCCGTGCTCGAATCCGGCGTCGTCCGGGTTGTATGCGGCGCATCCGACCCCGATCCCCGCACCGGGGGCCAGAGTATCGCCAAAATGCGCGGCGCCGGGATCGAGGTCGTTTTCGGGGACAATTTGCGATCCATCGAAAGGCTGCACGAGGGCTTTTTCTCGCGTGTCCGGCGTGGGCGGCCATTCGTTGCCGCCAAGCTGGCCGTGTCGCGCGACGGCATGATCGGGCGCACCGAACGCGGCAATGTGGCGATAACCGGCGAAGAGGCACGGCGCTGGGCGCATATGCAAAGGGCGGTGTCCGATGCGATAATGGTCGGCGCGGCAACGGCGCGGCTGGACGATCCAAGGCTCAATGTCCGGCTGGCCGGGTTGGAGGGCAGGGCGCCGCTGCGGGTCTTGGTCGCGGGACGATCCCAATTGCCCCAAAGCCTGAATCAGTTTGCCGTCTCTACGGCCCAACAAACTGTAATCATTGCAGAAAACACGCACCTTGAATCATTTTCTCAACATGCGGAAATCCTTGGCGTTGCCGGCAAGGCGGGCAGGCCGGACCTTGATGAAGGCTTGCAGGCACTGGCCAGAAGAGGCATCGGCAGCGTGCTTGTCGAAGGCGGGGCCGGGCTCAACGATGCTCTGCTCGATGCCGGGCTGATCGACCGGTTTCATTTGCTCCAAAGCGATGTGGAGATCGGTGCGAACGGTGTCGGGGCCACTGTTCACTCATCTCTGCCGGAGCGTTTGGCCGAACTGGGCTTTAGCGTGGTTGAAAGCCGGCCGCTGGGGTGCGATATGCTCACCACATTCGAGAAAGTCTGGTCCCATGTTTACCGGCATTATCACCGACATCGGCACGCTTTTGGCGGTCGAAGACCGCAATGACGGGCGCAAGCTGCGTATCGGCACGCGCTATGACCCCCAGACCATAGATCTGGGGGCCTCGATCATGTGCGAAGGCATCTGCCTGACCGTGACCGACAAAGGGAGCGAAGCCGGCCAGAACTGGTTTGACGTGTTCGCGGCCCGTGAGACGCTCGATGTGACGCGTTTGGGCGGCTGGGCCGAGGGACGGCGCATCAACCTCGAACGGTCGCTCAAGGTCGGGGACGAGCTTGGCGGACATATCGTTTCCGGTCATGTGGACGGGCTGGCGACGATCGTGGAGCGTAGGGATACCGGCGACCAGATCACCTTTACCTTGCAGGCGCCGGACGATCTGTCCCATTTCATCGCCAAAAAGGGCGGTGTGGCGCTCAACGGCACCTCGCTGACCGTCAATTGGGTGGACGGCAACCGTTTTTCGGTCCATCTGATCCCGCACACCCTTTCCGCGACAAACTGGCCCGACTATGGCGAGGGCGACGCGGTAAATCTTGAAGTTGACCTGATGGCGCGCTATGCCGCGCGCCTCATGGAGAAATCCCAATAAAATTGGCGTAGCGCCGGACGACCGATGGCGCAGCGCATTTTTGAACCCGACAGGATTAGATGATGGCCAGTTCTGGCGACATTTTCGCGATTGCGCCCGGCTCGGCCGAAGGCCAGCATTACCTCATCATTGAGGCCCGCTTTTATACCGAACTCGCCGACGCACTGCTTGAAGGCGCGACGACGGCCTTTGAGAAGGCCGGCGCGACCTACGAGGTGCTGACCGTTCCCGGCGCGCTGGAAATCCCCGCTGCGATTGCCATGGCGTCTGAACTCAAGGGTGACGAATATGATGGCTATGTGGCGCTCGGCTGCGTCATCCGGGGCGAGACAACCCATTACGAGATCGTCTCGGGAGAAAGCGCGCGGGCGCTGATGGATCTCTCGGTCGCCGACGGGATCGCGCTGGGCAATGGCATTCTGACCGTCGAAAATGAAGCGCAGGCCTGGGCACGCGCCAGGGTCTCCGATCAGAACAAGGGCGGCGGCGCGGCTGTTGCCGCCATGACCATGGCGGCGCTGCGTGCGCTGCTGATGGAGGATTGATCGATGGCCGACCAGAACGAGCCTAGGCCTGCAAATCAGCGCGGATCGGCCCGCCTCGCCGCCGTTCAGGCCCTCTATCAGATGGATGTGGGCGAACAGACGCTGGAAGAGACGCTCAGTCAGTTCGAAAGCTTCCGGCTGGGGCGCGAACTGGAGGGCGAGCAGTATCTGCCCGCCGATGCCGATTATTTCCGCCACATCGTGCGCGGGGTCGTCGCCAATCAGGTCAAGCTCGATCCGGTCATCAACACGGCCCTGCAGAGGGGCTGGCCCATGACCCGCATCGACGCGACGCTTCGGGCGCTTCTGCGCGCCGGGGTGTTCGAACTCACCATGCGCAAGGACATTCCCTTCAAGGTGGTGATCCGCGAATATGTGGACGTCGCCAACGCCTTTTACGAGGACGAAGTGCCCGGCATGGTCAATGGCGTGCTCGACGCCGTGGCGCGAAAATATTCCGAGGGCTATGGTGGCGGCGAAAACCCCAACGCCTGAGTCCTGAAAGCATCGCCATGGCCAGTATGCGCAACATCTTCCTTCTTTCCGGTGCGCAGGCCATCGCGGGGTCTTCACAGGGCATGGTAATGGCGGTCGGTGCTCTGGCCGGCGCCTATCTCGCCTTCGATCCCGCCTTTGCAACACTGCCGACCACGGCGATGATTCTCGGCGTTGCACTGATGGCCGGGCCGGCGGCCCTCGCACTGCATCGGCTGGGCCGCACGCGCGGCTTCCTGCTCGGGGCCGCAATTGCCGGGTGTGGTGGCCTTTTGGCCGCCCTTGGCATCTATCTCGACAGCTTCCCGATCTTTTCGGCCTCGATGCTGCTGATTGGCGCTGCGGGAGCCTTCGGCCAGCAATATCGCTTCGCGGCCGCCGACAGCGTTCCTGAAAGCGCCAAGGCGCGTGCCGTGTCCTGGGTGCTCTTCGGCGGGGTGCTGGCGGGTTTCCTCGGCCCACGGCTGGCTTCAATAACCTCCGAAGCCATACCTGACGCCCTTTATGCCGGCTCGTTCATTGCGCTGGCGGGCCTGTCGCTCGTATCCATGCTGCTTCTCAGCTTTACGCGCTTGCCGAAAGGCGAGGCCAAACGGCCCGTATCCGAGCAGGGGCGCCCGCTCAAAGCCATGATCCGGACCCCGGCGGTGTTCGTGCCGGTGCTGACGGGCATGGCGAGTTTTTCGCTCATGACCTTTGTCATGGTCGCCGCGCCGCTCGCCATGGTGCATCTGTGCGGGCACGCGCCCGCCGATGCGGCCAACGCCATTCAGTGGCATATCGTGGCCATGTTTGCGCCCAGCTTTGTCACCGGCGAAATCATCAAGCGCATCGGGACCCACCTGACAGTAGCAATCGGCATGCTGCTGATTATTTTCAGCGTGGGCACCGCGCTCATGGGCACCACCACGTTCCATTTCGATCTCGGACTGGTGTTGCTCGGGATGGGCTGGAATTTCGGTTTTATAGGCTCGACGGTGCTGCTGACCAAAAGCTACCGGCCTGAAGAGGGGGCCAAGGTTCAGGCGCTCAACGAACAACTGGTGTTCGGCTCGAACGCCATAGGCTCGATCGGCGCCGGGCTGGCGCTGAACTTTTTCGGCTGGGAAGCGGTCAACCTGATAGCGCTGCCGATCGCGGTTTCGGCCATTCTGCTTTTGGGCTGGGACGATCTGCGCACCCGCCGCATCGGCCGGCAGGCGCTGGCCTCAGATTGAGGCCAGCAGCGATTCCACGAAGTTGCGGTCTTCGCCGAACGATCCGGTGCGGCGCTGCTCGATGGCAAAGGCCCGACCGTCCTCAAGCGAATAGAGCGCGCGGTCGGTAACCCGCCCGTCGGCACCGAAATAGACGGCCAGCACCGTGCGCTCCTGAATGCTGGTCAGGCCGAACGCCGTCTGGGTGACTTTCGTCTCGACATAGTACCAGGCCGTTTCGCCACCAAAGGTGCTGGTCGTCTGTGGCGATCCGAGAACGATGCGGACGAAGTCCTGGCTCGAGCCCGGTCGGACCTGGGTGATGGCATCGTCGGGCAGCACATAGCCCTGGGTACGTTGGGAAACCAATCCGGTTCCCGAACAGGCCGACAGGGTCAGGCCAAGGGCAATTGCCGCGGCAATAGGGG
Source organism: Pelagibacterium sp. (assembly GCA_002723255.1). Taxonomy (GTDB): domain Bacteria; phylum Pseudomonadota; class Alphaproteobacteria; order Rhizobiales; family Devosiaceae; genus Pelagibacterium; species Pelagibacterium nitratireducens. The sequence continues at coordinate 16,126 of PBNW01000056.1, forward strand.
ACAGGCGGACAAGGGCGGGACGCAGGGTCATGAATTGACTTTCCTCAGCTCTCTCGACTATAGCCTCGCGACAAAGCGCCAGGGATTTTGGTGTTGTTTAGCCGTCCGGGCACGACTCTGGCAAGCCGCCAATCGAATTGAGCATGCGACCGGCCAGCTTTTCTCGTTGTGAGACCCCAAGAAATGATCCTGTCCTTATTTCGCAAGCCCAAGCTCTCCGAGCCCGTCTATGCCGTCTATAATGCCATTGTGGCGCAATCCCGGCGCGAGATTTTCTATGCACAATGGGGCGTGGCCGACACGCTGACCGGCCGGTTCGACATGATCAGCCTGCACGCGGCCCTCGTTTTCCGGCGTTTGCGCTCGAGCGAACGGCAAAGCAGGGATTTTTCCCAGAACGTGTTCGACTGCTTTTTCCATGACATGGATCGTTCGCTGCGTGAAATGGGGGTGGGCGATCTTTCCGTCGGCAAGCGGATCGAAAAGATGGGGAGCCTGTTTTACGGCATGCTGTCCAATCTCTCCTCGATTCTGGATTCGGGGGATCGGGCGCGGCTCATCGATTTTGTGTCCCGGAATTTTCACGACGGTGCAACCCATCCGCAGACCGAGCGGTTTGCCGATTATATTCTGGAGTGCGACCAGACGCTCAAATCCCAACCTGTCGGGCAGATCATGGCCGGCAGCGTGACGTTCGGAGACCCCAAATGAGCCAACGCCCCGATGAATTCGATCTCGACGCCAAGGTCAGGATCGACAAGATCCCGGCAGCCGGCCGGATCGTTTCCATCCAGACCGATGCCGAACAGCGGGCGGTGCTGGCCGACCGACTCAAGGTGAGCGAGGTCACGGCATTTTCCGCCGAGGTCACAGCGACCCGGTTTCGCGGCGGCATCCAGGCCAAGGGCCATGTCAATGGCACTGTGGTCCAGCCTTGCGTTGTGAGCGGCGATCCGGTGACCCAACAGATCAGCGAGCCGATCGATCGGGTTTTTCTGCCCGGTCACGATGAGGCGAGCGAAGCGACCGCCGGTGCCGAAATCTTCGTCAATCTCGAGGACGACGATCTCCCCGATTATTTCGAGGGCGATGAAATCGATCTGGCCGATCTGGTTCTTGAAGTCTTCGCGCTCGCTATCGATCTTTACCCGCGCAAGCCCGGCGCCGAACTGACCGACGATCTGACGGGCGACGATCCGGCCGAACTCTCTCCGTTTGCCGCGCTCAAGGCGCTCAAGAAGGATTGACGGGCTTGCATGGCGGGCTCCAATGACTATGGTGAGCGCCGATTTTCGGGAACGTTTCAAGGCAGGCAATGACTGAAACCATAACGATCTCCGTCGACGCAATGGGCGGGGACAACGCGCCGCGTGCTCCGCTGCATGGCGCCAAATTGCTGCTTCGCGAACATCCCGATGCACGGTTTATTTTTCACGGGCGCGAGGAGGTTCTGACCCCTCTGCTCGAAGAATTTTCAGAACTCAAAGCCGTCTCGCAGATCCGGCACAGCGAAAACGTCATCACCATGGATGACAAGCCCAGCCAGGCGCTGCGCAAGGGCAGGGGCACCTCCTCGATGTGGGCGACCATCCAGTCGGTCAAGGACGGAGAGGCCGACGTGGCGATCTCGGGCGGCAATACCGGCGCGCTGATGGCCATGGCGACCTTCTGTCTGCGCACCATGGAAGGCATTTCCCGCCCGGCGATTTCGGCGATCTGGCCGACACTTCGCTCCGACATCGTCGTGCTCGGCGTGGGCGCGACCATCGGGGCCGACGCCCAGCAACTGGTCGATTTCTCGATCCTGGGCTCGGCGCTGGCCCGCGCCCTGTTCGATATCGAAAGCCCCACCATCGGGCTTCTGAACGTCGGCGTCGAGGAGGCCAAGGGCAATGAATGGGTCAAGGATGCCGGCAAGATCCTTGCCGAGACCTCGGGTGCAGGATTTACCTACAAGGGGTTCGTCGAGGGCGACGATCTGGGCAAGGGCACCGTCGATGTGGTGGTCACCGAAGGGTTCACCGGCAATATCGCGCTCAAGACGGCCGAAGGCACCGCCCGGCAGGTCGGCACCTATCTGCGCAACGCCATGACCTCTTCGCTGATGAGCAAGATCGGCGCCGTCTTCGCGCGCGGCGCGCTCAATGCCATTCGCTCAAAGATGGACCCGCGCACCGTAAACGGGGGGGTTTTTCTCGGCCTCAATGGTGTCGTTATCAAGAGCCATGGTGGAACTGACGAGATCGGCTACAAAAGCGCACTCAGCGTCGCCTATGAAATGGCCCGCAACGATCTCCTCGCAAAGATCGGGGAAGGCATGAAACGCTTCCCTGCGCTGGCCCTGCCGGCAGAACCGTCCAATCTGGAGGCACCTTCCGCGTGACCAAAATCCAATCTGTTGTGCGTGGCGTTGGTGGCTATCTGCCGCAACGCGTTATGTCCAATGACGACCTGGCCAAAATCGTCGATACCTCGGACGAGTGGATCGTGCAGCGCACTGGCATCCGGCAGCGCCACATCGCCGCGGAAGGCGAATACACCTCCGATCTTGCCCTGGTTGCCGCGCAGCGTGCGCTCGAAAATGCCGGGATGGACGCCAGCGAGATCGATCTGATCGTCGTGGGCACAACGACCCCCGATCGCACCTTTCCGGCGACGGCGGCCATCCTGCAGCAAAAGCTCGGCATTACCAAAGGCTCGGCCTTCGACGTGCAAGCCGTGTGCTCGGGCTTCGTGTTCGGCGTGGCGACGGCCGACAGTTATCTCAAGACAGGCATGGCCAAGCGGGCGCTGGTGATCGGCGCCGAAACCGCCTCGCGCATCCTCGACTGGAACGACCGAACCACCTGCGTGCTGTTCGGCGACGGGGCCGGGGCCATAATTCTCGAAGCGCAGGAGGCGGCCGATGACGCCCCGGAAAACGGCATCCTGGTCTCGAGCCTGCGCACCGATGGCAGTCATTGGGACAAGCTTTATGTCGATGGCGGTGTTTCGACCACCCAGTCGATCGGGCATCTGCGCATGGAGGGCCGCGAAGTGTTCAAGCACGCCGTGGGCATGATTTCCGACGTTATAGAAGAGGTTCTGGCCAAGACCGGCAAGACGACCGAAGATCTCGACTGGTTTGTTCCCCATCAGGCCAACAAGCGCATTATCGATGGCGCGGGCCGCAAGCTCGGCATTCCCGAAGCCAAGACCATCGTGACCGTGGACAAGCACGCCAACCCCTCGGCTGCCTCCGTGCCACTGGCTCTGTGGGTGGCCAGCGAGGACGGACGAATCAAGAAAGGCGATCTGGTGATGATCGAAGCGATGGGCGGCGGGTTCACCTGGGGCGCCGCGCTCATTGTGTGGTAGGCGTTGACCCCGATCCAATTTGGGCGTTAAGTGGTTGAAATCTTGGGGGCTGTTGCGGGTCTCAATGAGATTGAGGGGAACACCATGTCGGGAAAAACAGTGACTCGCGCCGATCTGGCCGAGTCAGTCTATCAGTCCGTCGGCTTGTCGCGCACCGAATCGGCGGAACTTGTAGAGCGCGTCCTTCAGATCGTCAGCGACGCTCTGGCGTCGGGCGATAATGTGAAATTGTCGTCCTTTGGATCGTTTCAGGTCCGCTCGAAAAACGAGCGAATTGGCCGGAATCCCAAGACTGGCGAGGAGGTTCCGATCCTGCCCCGGCAGGTTCTTGTGTTCAAACCATCCAATGTCTTGAAATCCAAGATCAACAAATCTATGGTTCGATCTGGAAAATAACAACTTTTACCGGGGCACTTGCGTTGGACAAATCGCCAGACGCCTTCCGGACGATATCCGAAGCGGCAGACGAACTCGACCTACCTCAGCATGTGCTGCGTTTCTGGGAAACGCGGTTCACGCAGATCAAGCCACTCAAGCGTGGCGGTGGGCGGCGCTATTATCGCCCTGATGACGTTCAGCTGCTCAAGGGTATCCGCCACCTTCTCTATGACCAGGGTTTCACGATAAAGGGCGTCCAGCGCATCCTCAAGGAGCAGGGCGCCAGACATGTCGTGGCCATCGGCGAGACAGGGTCCATCCGTCCCATCGCACCCCAGCCTCATGTGGAACCGGCCGAAGCCGCCGACGCCGTCGAGTTCGTGGAAATCGAGGCCGGCCATACCCTGGCGGCACCGGTCGACAACGGAGAACAGCGAGGCCCCCAGGCGACAGGGTTATCCGACACGCAGCGCGAAGCCCTTGCCTCGGCGCTTGAATCTCTTGAGCAATGCCGCGTTCTGCTCGACAAGGCGCGCACTTAACGTTCCGAAAAATCAAAACCTGATTATAGCGATCAACTATGTTGACGCGGGTCGGCATGCTGGCTAATAACCTGATGTTTGCAGTCAGCATTGGCTGCACAACCGACCCTTAGCCAACGATTGGACTGTGATCGTGCATTCTTCAAACCATTTCCGGACCGCCACCGCGGCCCTTGCCCTTGCGGCTTCGCTCGCCCTCACCGCTGGAGCGTCCGCACAGGAAATCACGGCGCAACACGCCCAGGGCGAAACGGTCCTGCCGGGCATTCCCGAAAAAATCTTTGCCTATGACCTTGGGACCATCGACACACTTGCCGCCATCGGCGTTGAAGTCGACGGCGTACCCGATGCCAGCTTTCCCGACCATCTGAGCCAGTATCGCGACGCGCTCAAGATCGGCTCGCTGTTCGAGCCTGATTACGAACTCGTCAATGCCGAACAGCCCGACGCGATCTTTGTCGCCGGCCGCTCCTCGGCGGTCTATCCCCAGCTTTCCGAAATCGCGCCCACCCTGGACCTGTCGGTCGACTGGACCGATTTCCCGGCCACAATCAAGCAGCGCTCCGAAACGCTCGGGGAAATCTTTGGCAAACAGGCCGAAGTGGCCGAACTGATCGCCCAGGTCGATGCCAATATGGCAGCCGTGCAGGAAACCGCGCCCACCGTCGGCAATGCGCTGTTCATCAGCGTCAGCGGCGGCCGCATTTCCGCGTTCGGACCGGGATCGCGCTTTGGCTGGATCCATGACGATCTTGGCGTCGTGCCGGTCATCGAGGACGTCGAAGAAGCCACCCATGGTGAGGCTGTCTCCTTCGAATTCCTGCTCGAAACCGATCCCGACTGGCTGTTCGTGCTCGACCGTGACGCCGCTGTCGGTGCCGCCGATGGGGGCCAGCCGGCCCAGCAGGTGCTCGACAACGATCTGGTCCATCAGATGAAGGCCTGGCAGAACGACCGGGTGGTCTATGTCAATCCGGTGAACTTCTACATCGTCAATGGCGGTCTCTATACGCTCAATCAGATGGTCGTCGAAGTCGGCGAAGCCATCGGCGCTGACGTCCAATAACAGCAAAAACCCGCTGAACTGATCGGCGCACACCCCTTCGCCTGGGGTGTGCGCCGCACGATATCGGAGACCACACCGCCGGTGACACGCCTATTCCTCGCTGCAGCCTTCGTTCTGGCCCTCGCCGTCGTCAGCCTGTTCATCGGTGTCTCGAACGTCTCGCTCGCCACCCTGATGTCGGGAAGCGAGGATGGCCGGGCGCTGATGATCCTTCTCGTCAGCCGCATTCCGCGCACGCTGGCCCTCATCCTTTCGGGAATGGGGCTGGCCATTGCCGGCATGATCATGCAGATGCTGGCGCGAAACCGGTTTGTCGAGCCCTCGACCGCCGGCACCACAGAGTCGGCCGGATTGGGCATGCTGGTCGTCCTGCTGTTTTTTCCCAACATTCCTTTGATCGGCAAGATGCTCATCGCCTCGGTGTTCGCGCTGGCCGGGACGGCGCTGTTCCTGCGTATCCTGCGCGAAATTCCGCTGCGCTCGGTGCTGCTGGTTCCGCTTGTCGGCATCATGCTCGGCGGCATCATCTCCTCGATCACCACCTTTTTCGCCTATCGCTTCGAGCTGCTGCAATCGCTCGGCAACTGGCAGTCGGGAGATTTCTCGACTGTTCTGAGCGGACGCTATGAGCTGCTGTGGATTGCCGCCGCCCTGACGCTCATCGCCTGGCTCGCGGCAGACCGGTTTACGGTGGCAGGGATGGGGGAGGACTTTACGACCAATCTCGGCCTCAACCATCGCAACGTCATGACCCTGGGGCTCGTCATCATTTCGCTCATCAGTGCAACGGTGGTGGTGACGGTCGGGGCCATCCCCTTTTTGGGGCTGATCGTGCCCAATCTGGTCTCGATGATGATGGGTGACAATCTGCGACGCTCGGTTCCATGGATTGCGCTGTTCGGCGCGGGTTTCGTTCTGGCCTGCGACATCGTGGGGCGTCTCGTGCGCTACCCCTATGAGATACCGGTCGGTGTCGTCGTCGGCATCGTCGGGGCCGTGCTGTTCCTGTATCTTCTGTTGCGCCGGGAGGCCCGCCTTGGCTGATGTCATCATGATGGCGCGCCGCCGCATAGCGCCCGAATACATTCTCGCCGGTCTCGCAGTCCTGACGGTGATCACCATCGTGTTGTTCATGACCGTCGGGGCGCGTGGAAGCTGGGGATTCGTTCTCAGTTTCAGGGGCACCAAGGTACTCACAATGGTGCTGGTCGCCTACGCGATCGGGCTTTCCACGGTCATGTTCCAGACCGTGATGCAGAACCGCATCCTCACCCCATCGATCATGGGATTCGATTCCCTTTACGTGCTCATCCAGACCGGAACGGTCTTTCTGTTCGGCGGGCTCGCCGCGGCGACGGTTCACCCCTACATCAAGTTCTCCGTCGAACTGGGCGCCATGCTCGTGTTCTCGGGGCTGCTGTGTCTGTGGATGTTTTCCGGTCGCCACCGCAGCCTGCATCTGATGGTGCTGGTGGGGATTGTCATCGGCACGCTGTTTCGCTCCATGTCCAATTTCATGGTGCGGATCATCGACCCCAATGAATTCGCCCGCATCCAGGACAGCCTGTTTGCCAGTTTCAATTCGCTCAACACCGATCTGCTTACGGTTTCCATGGTGATAATCGGGTTGGCGACCGTGGTCGCCTGGCGGATAGGGCATACATTCGACGTCCTCTCGCTCGGCAGGGAAACGGCGATAAATCTGGGCGTCCCCTACAAGCGGACGGTCCTGATCATTCTTCTGCTGGTGACGCTGCTTGTTTCGGTGTCCACGGCGCTGGTTGGGCCCGTGACGTTCTTCGGGCTGCTGGTGGCCAATCTCGGTTACCTGATGATGGGAACCTCCAAGCATCGCTACGTGCTGCCGGCGACCATCATGCTCGGCGTCATCTGTTTGCTGGGCGGGCAGTTGATTCTCGAGCGTGTCTTCAATTTCACCACCGCAATATCGGTGATCATCGAATTTGCCGGCGGCCTCGTCTTCATCATTCTCATTCTACGGGGAGCGGCGCGATGATCATCACGTCCGGCATCAAGAAATATTACGGCGAAACCGCCGTGGTCGACGACGTGTCGATCGAACTGCCCTCCCGTGGCATCACCTCGATCATCGGGCCGAACGGCGCGGGCAAATCCACCATGCTTTCCATCATTTCACGCCTTCTGGGCATGGATGCGGGCTCGGTGACCGTCGATGGTCTCGATGTGTCCGATACGCCCAGCGACGTTCTGGCCCGGCGCATGTCGATCCTGCGCCAGGACAACCACATGACGGCACGCCTGACGGTGGCAGATCTGGTGGCCTTTGGCCGCTATCCCTATTCCAAGGGGCGGCTGACCATCGAGGACAAGGGCCACATCGACCAGTCCATCGCCTATCTCAATCTCGAGGATTTGCGGGACAGGTTTCTCGACGAGCTCTCGGGTGGGCAGCGCCAACGGGCCTTTGTCGCCATGGTGCTCTGTCAGGATACAGATTATGTCCTGCTCGACGAACCGCTCAACAATCTCGACATGAAGCACGCTATGGGCATGATGAAACTCATGCAGCGCGCCTGTCACGAGCTGGGCAAGACGGTCGTTCTGGTCCTGCACGACATCAACTTCGCGTCCTGGTATTCAGACTACATCATTGCCATGAAAAACGGCCGGGTGATCCGCCACGGCGGAAGGGACGACATCATCACCCCCGAGGCGCTCAAGGACATCTACGATATGGACATCAATGTCCACGAGATCGGCGGGCACCGGGTCTCGCTGTTCTACGATTGAGCCCTATCGGTCGATGGTACCGGTGGTGAGATAGCGCTCCGCCATCTCAGCGGTTCCCTTTGCGAAACTGGCGTGCAGGCTCTGGGCCAGCTCGGTTTCGGCGTGCGATCCTGTCCACGCCAGAAGCGCCATGCGGCGCAGCATGACCATGGCGTCCAGCATCACCTCATGCTCGGCCCCATAAGGGCGATATTGGCGGTAACCTTCGAGCCATGCGGCGCGCAGGGCAGGGACCGTGTCGCTGTCCTCGAAAAACGAGACCGCCGCCCCAAAGTCGTAGCCGAACCAGCAAAACCCGCAATCGTCGAAATCGATCAGTCGCGTGACGCCATCGGACACCAGCAGATTGGCCAACCGCATATCGGCGTGGATGAGCCCGAACCGGTCCCGTCCCATGCCGTAGTCGGCAAGCTGGGAGCGCAGATGGGCGTCGAGGCGATCCAGCGTCGCGCGCACGGTGCCGATAACCCCCGGCGCGGCCCGCCAGTCGCCCCAGATGGCGTCGGGATCGAGAATTGCGCTATCAGTCCAGACCTGTCGCGCAAATTGGCGCGGCGGCGTCCACCCCATCACATGGGAATGGCATTGCGCCGCAAGCGAGCCGAGCTGTCGGAACACCGCAGACAGGTCTTCGTCGGCCTGCGGTTCTGTACCCGCTTCGAAAGCGAAGGCCACCATGTGCCTTGTGCCGCCAAGGAATGGTGCCTCCTGAACCAGCCCGCCGTCCTTCCCGGGGAGGGGTTGCGGGGTGAAAAGCCCGGCATCGCGCCGCAGCGCCTGCATCCACGCCAATTCGCTCTCGATGGCAAGGCGGGAATGGTATCCGGGCCGGTGTACCCGCACAATGGCCTTGCCGCCATCGGGACAATCGATGCGAAAGGTATGGTTTTCCGAAAGGTTGATGAGCGTTGCCGCGCCCTGCTCAAAACCGGGCCAGAGCAAAAGGGCTTCGGCGAGCCCTATCCAGTCGTCAGTCATGCATATCCCCCTGCTTGACCGCCTTATCGGCCACGGTGAGGGGAATTGTCCACGCAAGAATGAGAAAAAAGCCCGGCAGGGCAAATGCTGCCGGGCTTTGCGAGGTCAGTGCGACCAGGTCGTGTACCCGATCGAGAGCGAGGACGGCGCTATGGCGTTGATACGGAACTGGCTGATGCGGCCCGCACCGGTCTTGGCGCAGACATAGGTGCCAACCGAAACCGCTTCGAGCGGCACTGGATCGGAGTCAAAGCTCTCCGTAAAGCATCCGGCAAAGCCGCGGTTGCTGCCATCGCCAAGCGCGAGGCTGGCGCCGTTGACAGGCGTGATGAACCGGCTCGAGGGCGTTGCGGCACGGAACCAGATGTCGGTTCCCGAGCCGCCAACCGCACCGGAATCGAGATCGGCCCGGAACGTCTGGGGCAGCTCGATCGGGCCGGTCGAATAGGTCGAGAACGAGGGAACCGGTGTCGGCAGGGGAATCGGCAAAGGCAACGGAACGGGAAGCAGTCCGGTATAGACCCGCAATGACGATGCCTGATTGGCAATCGCCGGTTCGAGAATCGGCGCGTTGGCCGTCACGTTGACGCAAGAGCCGGTCAGATTGACATTGGTGCACAACCGGGCTTTTGCCGCGCCGAACAGCCGGACCGATGAGATTTCGTCGTTGAAGGTCGCGTTCAGCGTGTTGCGGGTGCCGACGCCATAGCAGAACTCGTCTCCGCCATAATTGATGCCGGTGTAAAAGCAGGCTTCATCCCCAGCTGGCGGAGTGGGAGTGGGCGGCGTCGGAGTTGGCGTTGGTGTCCCGCCGCAATTGATCGAAAAATCGGGGCCGGACGGGCCGATGGTGATCCCGAAGCTGCAATCGGGGCTTGGCGGCGTCGGCGGAGGGGCAACGGGCGCCAGATAGCTGCCGCTGACCCAGCCATTGGGGCCGGAGTGGGTCACATGGCACCAGCCGCTGGGCACGCATTCGGTGACGTCGACGACCTCTCCGGGTGCGAGCGTGTCGAGGACGCCAAAACCGGTCCCGGGGCCGGAGCGAACGTTGAGGGTGGTTGTGGATGCCGCTGGCGCGGCCAATACTGCAGTCGCCGACGAAACAATACCCGTCAGACCGATTGCCACTGAGATAATCGTCTTGAAAGTCGTCACGGTAGCCTCCTGAGTGCGGTGAGCGCCACTTTGGCGCCACATTCCTCATCGGTATCGCTTGACGGCTGAACGCCCTCTGAACCGCCTTGTTATGGGGCTTTCAGGAACAAGGGGCCCGATTTCCGGGCTGAAAGCGCCCTCCAGTCGAACAGGCGGCGCCTTACTTTGCCACACATGGGGCAGGGCAGGTAACAAAAAGGGCCCGCGCAACACCAGTGCACGGGCCCTTGAAAAAATGGTCGGAGCGGCCGGATTTGAACCGACGACCCTTTGTCCCCCAGACAAATGCGCTACCAGGCTGCGCTACGCCCCGATTGGCCTCTCACCTATATAATAGCGCTCCATAGCGCAAGGGGTTCGATGGCCAAAAAGCGGTGATGCGGGAACATGTTCCCGCTTGTCCCGTTTCTGCTCAGTTCATTGAAGGGTTGTATGATGCCGATACTTTTGATCGTTCTGGTTGCCCTGCTGATCGGGGCCATCGGTTTCTGGGATGCGCTGGGTGCATTGCTTGGCGCCGTGGCGCTTCTGGCCCTGTTCTGGGCGCTCGTGGCCATAACCGCGGTGATCGCGGTCCTCTGGCTCATCCGGAAGGTCTTTTAGGGGAGCAGGCGGCCCTGCACCTTGGCCGGACGCGGCGCGGCGCAGACGCCCCAGACAAGCCCCGTTACCAGAAACCAGTGGCGCCAGTGATCGGTGTCGATGATGGCCGAAAGGGCGATCATGGGCACGAAGGTGGCAAAAACCGGAATCAGCAACGGACGGCTCGAGGCGCGGATCAGGGCCCTGCCGCCCGCGGCCAATGTCGAACCGACAAGCAGATAATAAACAAGCGCACCGCCCCAGCCATAAGTGAGCGCGACATTGAGGTACGTGTTGTGGGGCTGTTCGGTGATGCGCAGAAAGCCATATTCCAGCGGCCCGATGCCCCAGGGGTGGGTCAACACCACGTCGAGCGTGTACCAGATGCGACCGAAGCGGCCCAATTCGCCAGTGTCATAGCTCTGGGTGAGGGAAAAGCGCTGGGTGAACAGCTCGGCGACAACGGGAATCGACAAAAGAACCGCCATGGCGGCCGCCAGTAGCATCAGCCCACCCAGCGCGATCAGCAGCAGGCGCACCTTTTCCCGCGCCGATGCCTCGAGAAAAAACACCATGACAAGGACCAGTAGTGACGACGCGGCCAGATGGCCCCAGGCACCGCGCGAAAAACTCACGAAAACGCCCACGAATATCACCAGATAGGCAATACCGTTCCAAAGCGCCGAACGTCCCTTTCCCAAAAGAACGCGCTGCAGGGCAAACATGGCCGGCAGGATAAGAAAAGGCCCGTAAACATTGGGATCGTTGAAAAAGGCCTTGGCGCGGCCAAACCGCAGGAAAACGTCTTCGCCCGGCAGAAAACCCATATAGGCCAGCGTGCCGACCACGGACGTTATAATGGCGATGGCGATATAGGCGCGGGCGATCACGCGCATATGGGTGTGGGGTGCCTGCGCCACGAAATTGGCGGCAAAATAGCTGGTAACGAGCAAAAAGATCGTGACGAGGTTAAAGATCAGCCCGTCAATCACGGGCTGATACTGCATGAAAAACGGCGATATCAGCGCAAAGGGCGTAAACGCGATGACGATCAGCAACAGCGGCAGCGTCTCGCGCCGCAATTGCAGGCCGCCGGCCAGCGCCACGGCGAAGGCCAAAAGGAACATCACCTCATAGGGCGATGGCTCGACGATGACGAACCCGCCCGAAAAAATCCAGATGCCAACGATCAGCCCGAGCACCTGTTTGGCGCTCGCGCCGAACCACGCCCTGCCGCGGTCGGACGGCGCAAGACCTCTCGAAGCGGGCAGGGTGAGGGTCAAAACGCGTTCTCGCTCTTGGTGAACAGAGAAACGGGCGTCATGACCAGAATGTAGAGATCGAGCAGGATCGACCAGTTCTCGATGTAGTAAAGATCGTGATCGACCCGGGCCATCAGTTTCTCGACGGTGTCGGTCTCGCCACGCCAGCCATTGATCTGTGCCCACCCGGTGATACCCGGCTTGACCTTGTGGCGGGCAAAATATCCATCGACGGCATCGTGATAAAGCCGATTGGCCGCTTTGGCTTCCAGCGCGTGCGGGCGCGGTCCCACGATAGACAATTCGCCCTTGAGCACATTGAAGAGCTGCGGCAATTCGTCGATCGACGTCCTGCGGATGAAGCGCCCGACAGGGGTTACGCGCGGATCGTCGCGTGTGACGAGCCGTGCGGCCCTGGCATCGCTCATGTCGGTATACATGGAACGGAATTTATAGACAGCGATCAGCTTGTTGTTGAAACCATGCCGGTCCTGCTTGAACAGGATCGGCCCCTTGCTCGTTGCCTTGACCGCAATGGCCGTCGCCAGCATCACCGGCGAGAGCGCGATGAGCGCAAACACGGCCACCAGTTTGTCGAACACCCATTTGAAAACGAGATTCCAGTCCGATATGGGCCGGTCGGCCATCTCGAACACCGGCAGGTCTCCGACATAGGAATAGGTCTTGTCGGTAAAACGCAGCTTGCTCATATGCGCGCTCAGCCGGATATCGACCGGCAGCACCCAGAGCTGGCGCAACATTTCGAGCAGGCGCGATGCGGCGGAAAGCGGCATCGAGACGATAACCAGGTCGATTCGCGCCCGGCGGGCGAACTCGACAAGATCGGCCACCTTGCCGAGTTTTTTCAGCCCGGCGACGGCCTCGGGGGAGCGCTCGTCGTCCCTGTCGTCAAAAAGGCCGATCAGTTCGATGTCGCTGGTTGCGCTTTTTTCGATGGCCGTCACGAGCGCTTCGGCGCCCGCTCCACCACCGACGATCACCGTGCGCCGCCGCAGCCGGCCCCTCGCCGACCAGTCCAGCACCAGGGCCCGCAGCGCCAGCCGGGAGGCGATGAGCACGGCACCGCCCGACAGCGCCCAACTGCCCAGCCAGACACGCGACACCAGATCGCCCGCCTTGAACAGAAACAGCCCGGCGACGACCACGAGGAGGACCGCGATCCAGCCCCCGAGAACCTGAAGGATCTGCTTGAAAAGCGTCCTGTAGGCCGCGATCCTGTGGGTGCGGGCGATATTGAAGGCGATATTTGCCGCCGCTACGATGCCGAGCGAAAGCGGCACATAAAGCACCGCATCGACGCCGCCCAGATAGAATAGATAAATGCCCAGCCCGAGGGCCACAAGCAGCACCGCTTCGATCAGTTGCGCAAAGCCCGAGATCAGTTTGTGCGATAGCGTCGGGGCAATGGGCGCCCGGGCGGCTGTTTCCGCATCCACGCCAAGGGTGGCACCTGCCCCCTCTGCGTTTGCGGAAATGTGGGTGAGCACGGCTTGTTTGGGATCGACCCTGAACACGGGCTGGCCTCGCACTGATCGTCATGGATTTCGTGCGCGGGACTATGGGGTGTTCAGGGTGAAGAGGGGTTAAATCTATCCCCTTCAATTGGTCAAATGGTTAGCGACTGGTAGAGAGCCTCGATCTCATCGACCATGTGGACGAGCGAGAAGCGCGACTGGACGAAATCGCGCCGTGCTTCGGCCTCTCTCTGCAGCAACTCCGGTGCGGCGAGAAACGCCGCCATCGCCTCACCAAGCGGGCTCACGTCGTTGGGCGCGATAAGGCTTTGGGCGGTCGGTCCGAAGATTTCTCCAATTCCCCCGACATTGGTGGCGATGATCGGCCGGCCGGCGGCGGCGGCTTCCATGACCACATAGGGCAGGGACTCGGCGCGGGAAGGCACCAGAACGCACCGGCCGCTGGCAAAAATGTCCCGCGCGGGCCGTATGCCGGCCAGGGTGATGCGCTCACCAAGCCCCAACTGCGCGATCCGCTCACGCAGGGCAGCCGCATCCGGGCCATCTCCGGCCATGATGATGGTGGCAGGTCGACCGTCGGGCGCGCGCAGCGGGGCCAGCGCCTCGACGATCAGATCGATCCCCTTGAGCGTCCGCAATTCGCCCACAAAGGCGAAGTCGGCGGCGTCGGGGCCGGGGCTTATGGGAACGAACTCGGCCGCGGCCAACCCGTTGTGAATAACCTCCTGGCGGCCCTGAGGCTGGGCGACATGGGAAGCAAATGTCTTCTGGGCGTAGCGGCTTTCAAAGATCAGCGCATCGGTCAGCCGCAAGAGCGAGCGCTCGATGGTCATGAAGAGCCCGCCCGACAGCGACCGGGGATCGAAATGCAGCGCGCCGCCATGGGGCGTATAAACCGCGCCCGCACGCTTTCGCCCGATGCGCGCCAGCCGTGCTCCGAACCCGCCCTTCGCCCCGTGTCCATGGAGGATATCGGCACCGGTCGACTTCGCCAGTGCACGAATCCTGGCCGGTGTGGTGATATCGTCGGGACCCAGAAGGCGCGGGATCGGAAACCGGTGGATGCCCAGCGCGGCGAACGGCTCCAACCCAGCGAGTTTTAAATCGGATTGCGCGTCGCCGCTCTCATCGACGACGATCCCCACCTCATGGCCGCGTTCGGCGAGCGTTCGCGTTAGGTCGGCGACATGGCGGAACAGCCCCCCGACGGGTGCCCGCATGACCTGGAGAACCCGGAGTTTGTCCCTGGCCACAGGTCAGATCCAGCGCTCTGCGATGACGATGGTATCGCCAGGCAGAATGGGGAAGTCGAGTTCCACGCTGCCCTTGACCATTTCATTGCCCTGCCGCCGATAGATTGTTGCCGTGTTGCGGTTGGCGGTATCGCTAAAGCCGCCAGCAGCGCTGATCGCCGCACGCACCGTCATGCCGTAGGAATAGGGATATTGCCCTGAAGACCCTATAGCGCCCTGGATGAAAAAGGGCCTGTATTCAGCAACTTCGACGGCGACGTTCGGGTTCCGCATGTACCCGGCGGCCAGCGCCGATGCCACTTTGCGCGACAGTGCGTCGGTGGTTCCGCCGCGCGCCGCCACGGCACCGACGAGCGGCATCGAAATCGCGCCGGAATCGTCGACTCTGTAGGTGTTGGTGAGGTTGGGATCCCCATAGACACTGATGCGCAAGACATCGCCGCTGTCCAGAAGATAGGGACCGCTCTGTTCCACCAGATAGGTGGCGGGGCGTCCGCTGTGCGCGCATGCTCCCAAAAAGAGCGGCAACAATAGCAAGGCAAGGCGCAGCCGACCCATCATATTCGTCCCGTTTCATGCAGTGACGTTAGGTCTCCCACGTCATGGTTAAAAAGCCCTTATCGGGAGCAGAACCGTGCGCGCTTAACCGAATGCTTACCATGACGGGGCGATAAGCGCTTGACGACGAAGAGGCGACGAAATGAACCAATCCGCATCCGGGGCAGAAAAGTCCGAGGAAAGCATCGACGCCAGCGTCATTTTGAGAGCCGTGGTTTCCAGGCTGTTCCGCATCGGTCTGGTGACGGTCCTGCTGCTGGCGGCGGCCTATGCGGTTCTGCTCTTTGTCCCCCGGCTTTACGAATCTCGGGCCGAATTGCTCGTCGAGCCGCGCAGCACCGCCTATACAAGCGCGGCAAGCAACCAGAACGCCGAAACCTATTATATCGACATCGCGACTGTTTCGAGCCAGATCGAACTCATCAAGTCGCGTGACACCATCCTGGCGGCCATCGAAACCGCGGCGCTGCGCGACGAGCCCGCGTTCGAGGGCTGGAGCGACAGCGAAATCGTCGGCGAAATCGGTGACAATCTTGTGGTGACCCAGGAGCGCGCCTCGCGGTTGATTTCGGTGGCCTATCGCCATACCGATCCCGATCTGGCGGCAAAAGTTGCCAACGCAGTCGTTCAGGCCCATGTCCAGCGTCGGGCCGGCCAGCAGATTTCCGATACAGTCGATGCCACGGCCTGGCTGCAGCAGGAAATAACCCGGCTGCGCCAGGACGTTGTCGGTGCAGAGCGCGCCATTGCCGATTTTCGTGTCCAGAACGACCTGTTTACCGGCTCCAACAACGAGAGCCTGACCAATCAGCAGCTCTCGAATTTCTCGGCCCAGATCACAGCCGCCAATGAGCGGCGCAACGCTGCCCAGTCGCGCGCGCAGCTGATCCGCAGCCTGCTCGAATCGGGGCAGTCGGTCGGTGGCGTTTCCGACGTCCAGTCATCGGCGATCGTCCAGCAATTGAGCCAGGAAATGGCGCGGCTGCAGGGTGAACGTGCCCAGCAGGCAGCAACCTTCCTGCCCAGCCACCCCACGATCCGGGCACTCGATGCCCAGATTGCCGAAATCGACACCCAGATCTCCAATGAAGGCCGCCGTGTCGCCCAGGCCCTCGAGGCGCAGGCCCAGATCGAAGCCGACCTTGAGCAATCCCTGCAGGCCGAGCTTGAACGGGTCAAGGTGACGGCGGGGTCCGATACCATCGAGGGGGTAACCCTTGCCGAACTCGAGCGCGAGGCGGCGGCCCAGCGCGAATTGCTCAATGCCTATCTCTTGCGGTTCACTGAAGCCTCGGCGCGCTCGGACATGGGCTCTGCGCTGCCCGACGTGCGTGTCGTGAGCGAAGCTGTGCCCTCCAGTTCTCCAGCTTCGCCCAAGACAAGCCTTGTCCTGCTCGCTGTCGGCATCGCCGCGGTGCTTTTGCAGGTCGGCGCCGTCATTTTTTCCGAGCTGTTGTCGGGCCGTGCTCTCGTTGAACGTCCCGCCCGTCGGGAGCGGCCCGATCTCGATCAGGAAGACCCCGGTGCTGCGGCGCTCGATGATGCCGGGGTCACCGAGGCACCAGAAGCGCCTCAACCCCTTGCGATCACCGGTCACCGGCCCCCGGCCACCCCGATCGATACCGAAATCGAGGCCCTCGCTGCCAGCGTGCTGGCGCGGCTCGATCGGGTGATCCTGGTTGCGTCTGACCACAACGCGCAGGAAAGCCTCGATTTTGCCGAGCGCCTCACGGCTGCATTCGTCGATAACGGCCAGAGCGTGGCCGAAATCGACGCGGCCAGCGGCCAGCAGGGCATCGAGTTGGGTCTCACCGATCTTTGCGCGGAAGGTGCCGAATTCGGCGACGTCGTGCACAGGGGCGCCGACGACCGGTTTGCTTTCGTGCCGTGGGGGCAGGGCACGCGCCTCAACCGCAACACCGAGCGCGTGGCGACGCTGGTCGAAGCGCTCTCCGATATCTACGAGGCCATTGTTATCGTGACCGGCCGGGTCGGCATGACCTCGAGCCTGCCTCTCTTTACCGGCATTGAGGGCAAGTGCGTTCTTCTCTCGTCGGCGGGCACGAGCAACAGCGCCGAAGCCAGAGAAATCGCCGCACTCGGATTCTCCGATATCCGTGTCATTGCGACCGCCGAACCGCAGTCCGAAGTCGCCTGAGGGGCGATCCGATGCCGCCTTACTCAGTTTACAGGGCCGCCTTCGAAGCACTGGCGCTACCAGGGGTGACGGCCGGTCTGCGCAGGTTCTCCGCAGCGCGCGGTCTCATTTTTACGCTGCATCGGGTTGTCCCTGACGCTCCGGCAGAGTTCTCGCCCAATTCAATCCTTCAGGTCCGGCCCGATTTCCTCGAAGCGGTGATTGTGCGGGCGCGTGAGGCCGGGTTCGATATCGTCGATCTCGATGAAGCCATAAGCCGGATCGACGCAGAGGACGCCAAGCCCTTTATCGTTTTGACCTTCGATGACGGCTATCGCGACAATCTCGTTCACGCCTTGCCCATCCTGCGCAGGCACGCCGCACCCTTCACGCTCTATATCCCGACCGGCCTGATTGACGGAGTGGGGATTGTCTGGTGGCAGGCGCTCGAGGATATCATCGCCGCCAATGACGTGGTGGCATTCGACATGCCCGAGGGCCCGCACTACGGTGACGCCGGGACGCTGGACCAGAAAAACGCGACCTTCGCCCATGTCTATGAGCGCTACCGCAAAATGGCCGAGCCCGAACGCGAGGCGTCGATCAGGACACTGGCCCAACGCTATGGGTTTGACCTTGCCGCGCACTGTCGCGAGCTGATCATGGACTGGTCCGAACTCAAGACTTTTGCCGGCGAGCCGCTGTGCACCATCGGCGCACACACGGTCTATCACTACGAACTGTCAAAACTGCCTCAAGACCAGATGCGGGCCGAGATCGAACAATCGGCCAATGTGCTTGGAGCCCAGTTCGGCAAGCGCCCGCGGCATTTGTCCTATCCCATCGGTGGAGTCGCCGCTGCAGGCCCGCGCGAATTTGCCGCCGCGCGGGATCTGGGATTTGCCACCGCCGTGACCACGCGCCCGGGCGGTCTTTATGCCGAACACCGCGCCCATCTCAATGCGCTGCCCCGGGTCTCGCTCAACGGATTGTTCCAGGAAAAGCGCTTTATCGACGTTTTCCTGACCGCCGAAGTGTTCACCCTGATGCGTCGGGGCCAGCGGCTCGACGTGGAGTAAACCTCAGGCGTCGGGCTTCTGCATCCACCTGATCACCACCATGGCCGGAAACACCCAGCCCAGCCCGAACAGCACGAAAAAGGCCAGGTGAACGAGATTGTGCGCTCCTACCAGCCACAACTCGTAGATCCAGAGGCCCAAAGCCGTCCACATCACGAGCGTCAAAAGGGTCAGTCCGATGCCGACGGCCTTGCGCTGGCGCTGGGTCATTGCTGTCTCCATGCTGCGGCGTTTGTTATCATTGCCATTTGCCGGGCATCCCATTAGCACTTCGGTCAATATTGACAACTCCGGTACGCTTACTGTGTCTGCCATCGTCTCCGCTGGTTCCGCATCGCTCGATTACGACCGCATCCGGCCCGTCCGCATCTGGCTCTACTGCCTTGCCGCGTTCGTGTTGCTGATCGTCGTGGTGGGTGGCGGTACGCGGCTGACCGAGTCCGGCCTTTCGATCACCAGCTGGAAGCCGATTTCCGGCATTATCCCGCCGCTGTCCGCCGCCGACTGGCAAGCCGAATTCGAGGCCTACCAGCAGATTCCGCAGTACCGGCTTGTCGAAAGCTGGATGGGCGTCGATGAGTTCAAATCGATCTTCTGGTGGGAATGGGGCCATCGCTTTCTGGCGCGCATGCTCGGCTTTGCCTTCGCCATCCCCTTTGCGATCTTCCTTATCCAGCGCCGTATCCCCAAAAGCCTCGTCTGGCCGATGACGGGTCTGTTTGTCGCAGGCGCCTTCCAGGGGTTTCTGGGCTGGTGGATGGTGTCCTCGGGCCTTTCCGAACTCACTTCGGTCTCTCAATATCGCCTCGCTGCCCATCTGTGCGCCGCGAGCATATTGATGATGGCGCTCGTCTGGGTGGCCAGAACGCTCGAACCCCCCGTCAGCGGCGTTGTGCCCTCACGCGGATGGACGATCGCCAATTGGGTCTTGGTCGCACTGCTGTTTATCCAGATCGGGGCAGGGGCACTTGTCGCCGGACTGGACGCCGGGTTCATCTACAACACCTGGCCCCTGATCGACGGCGCGATCGTGCCGGGCGGTCTGTTCACCATCGACCCGGCCTGGCGCAACATATTTGAAAACATTCTCACCGTGCAGTTCAACCATCGGAGCCTGGCCTACCTCATCACGATCTACGCGCTGGTCCTGTGGTGGCGCGGTCGCAAGGGTCCCGGTTTTGCGGGCGTTCACGCATGGCTGCCGCGTATCGCGGTGCTCATCGTGCTGCAGGTCGCCGTGGGGATCACGACGCTGCTGTCGGTGGTCAATATTCCCGTCGCGCTCGTCCATCAGGCGCTGGCCTTCACACTGGTGGCGATGGTGGTGGCCTATCTCTCTGATATGCATAGACTTTATTAGCGGTAGTATTATACCGCGCTATTAAGCAGTTGTAATATAACAGAAATTACTTTGTGCTTGACGGCGCATCGGGTCGCCTGTATCACCCGCGTCGAAATGGCCATTCGCAAGTCTGGCCGGGGATGGGCCTCCCGCTTTGGCGGCCTTGTCTCGTAAGAGATATCCAAAAGGATCAAGAACAATGAAAACCTACTCGGCCAAGGCTGGCGAGATCGACAAGAAGTGGGTTTTGATCGACGCGGAAGGCCTCGTTGTAGGCCGTCTCGCTGCGGTCATCGCCACTCGCCTGCGCGGCAAGCACCTTCCGACCTTCACCCCCAATCAGGACATGGGCGACAATGTTATTGTCATCAATGCCGACAAGGTGAAGTTCACCGGCAAGAAGCTCGACGACAAGCGCTTTTACTGGCACACCGGCTACCCCGGTGGCATCAAGGACCGCACCATGCGCGAACTGCTCGAGGGTCGTTTCCCCGAGCGCGTTGTTGAAAACGCCGTGCGCCGCATGATGCCGGGTGGCCCGCTGACCCGTGCCCAGCTCAAGAACCTGCGCGTTTACGCCGGTGCCGAGCATCCCCATGAAGCCCAGCAGCCCGAAACGCTCGATGTTGCCGCGCTCAACACCAAGAATGTGAGGGTGAAGTAATATGTCCGAGACCATCAACTCCCTCGAAGATCTCGGCACGGCCACCGATACCGCTGTCAATGACGCGCCGGTTTATACCCAGAAGCTCGACAGCTATGGCCGCGCCTATGCCACCGGCAAGCGCAAGGATGCCGTTGCCCGCGTATGGATCAAGCCCGGTTCGGGCAAGATCACCGTCAACGGCAAGGAATTCACAGCCTATTTCGCCCGCCCGGTTCTCCAGATGATTCTGCAGCAGCCGATCGTGACCGCCGAGCGCGTCGACCAGTACGACGTGATCGCAACGGTCGCCGGCGGCGGCCTGTCCGGCCAGGCCGGTGCCATTCGCCACGGTCTGTCCCAGGCACTGACCCTTTATGAGCCCGAGCTTCGCCCGACGCTCAAGAAGGGTGGCTTCCTGACCCGCGACAGCCGTGTGGTTGAACGCAAGAAGTACGGCAAGGCCAAGGCCCGTCGTTCGTTCCAGTTCTCCAAGCGTTAATCCATCGCTTCCCGATTTTTGGAAAGGCCCGCTTCTGGCGGGCCTTTTTTGTTTGCTTTAGGGGGTGGTCATCGACCGTTTGCATCTTATATAGGCACCTCTGGCCAGAGGGCGGACTTCCATGAATATGCAAATAACGACTGCTGAACCTGCGGTAGCGGTTCTGGGTCTCAACAAGACCTATGACACGGGCTTTCACGCCCTCAAAAATATCAATCTCGACATCAGGGTGGGCGAAATTTTCGCGCTGCTCGGGCCCAATGGCGCGGGAAAGACCACGCTGATCGGCACGATCTGCGGCATGGTTCGCCCCACGGACGGGCAGATTCTGGTCGGCGGGCATGATGTCGTCACCGAATTTCGCAAGACCCGCGCCATGATTGGCCTGGTGCCGCAGGAATTGAGTTCGGATCGGTTCGAGACGGTTTGGGCGACCGTATCGTTCACCCGGGGCCTGTTCGGCAAACCGCGCAATGACAAGGTCATCGAAAAGATCCTGCGTGACCTCTCTCTCTGGGACAAACGCAACGACAAGCTGATCACGCTTTCGGGCGGCATGAAGCGGCGGGTGTTGATCGCCAAGGCGCTCAGCCACGAACCGGAAATCCTGTTTCTCGATGAGCCCACGGCTGGCGTCGACGTCGAACTCCGGCGCGACATGTGGAATGTGGTCCGCGAACTGCGGGAAAACGGCGTCACGATCATTCTCACCACCCACTACATCGAAGAAGCCGAGGAGATGGCCGACCGGATCGGGGTCATCTCGAATGGCGAAATCATTCTGGTGGAGGAAAAAGCCGAGCTGATGCGCAAGCTTGGCAAGAAGGATCTTGCCGTTCAGTTGCAGGAACCGCTCAAGACCCTGCCGCAATCGCTGACAGATCTCGGGCTCAAACTCTCCGATGATGGTGAGGAACTGCGCTACAGCTATGACAGCCAGGCCGACCGGACCGGCATCGCGACCCTGATCGGAGCCCTCAATGCCGAAGGCATCAGGATCAAGGATTTGTCGACCCACCAGTCGTCGCTCGAGGAAATCTTCATTGGCCTTTTGAGGGACCGGACATGAACTACTACGCGATCAAGTCCATATATGTATTTGAAATGGCGCGCTGGTGGCGCACTGTCACCCAGTCGATCATTTCCCCGGTCGTTTCGACATCGCTTTATTTCGTGGTGTTCGGCGCGGCCATCGGCTCGCGCATCGAATCGGTTGAAGGCGTCAGCTATGCGGCGTTCATCGTGCCAGGGCTCATCATGCTCTCGTTGCTGCAGCAATCGCTGTCGAACGCATCCTTCGGCATTTACTTTCCCAAATTCGCCGGCACGGTCTATGAAATCCTGACCGCGCCGATCTCCCATGTGGAGACGGTGATCGCCTTTGTCGGCGCGGCGGCAACCAAATCGGTCATTCTGGCGCTGATCATCCTTCTGACGGCCAGTTTCTTTGTGGATCTCCATATCCAGCATCCGATCTGGATGATGGCGTTCATGGTGTTGACCGCCGTCACCTTCTCACTGATCGGCTTCATCATCGGCATCTGGGCGGACGGGTTCGAAAAACTCCAGCTCATCCCGCTGCTCATCGTTACGCCCCTGGCGTTCCTGGGCGGCACCTTCTATTCGATCACCATGCTGCCCGAGACCTGGCAGAACATCGCGTTGCTCAATCCCGTGGTTTATCTCGTGAGCGGTTTCCGCTGGAGCTTTTACGGGGTGGCCGATGTCGATGTGTGGATCAGTCTGGGCATGACGCTGGTCTTCATGGCCGCCGCGCTGGCCATCATCACCTGGATTTTCAGGACAGGCTACAAGCTTCGGGCCTGATCACACAAAGCAGAACCCGGCGACTGGAGACAGTCGCCGGTTTTTTTATGCCAGCTGGCGCGCGCTGCGCGGATGGTAATTGGCCATGACCCGCTCGATAACCTTGATTGCCTTGCCGGTCCCGTCTTCGGCCCGCAATTGCGCGCCGATCTTTTCGGCGTTGCGGGCAAAGCCGGGGTTGGAATCGAGCTGGCTGAGCGCATCGGCCAGCGCCTCTGCCGTCAGCTTGCGGCGGCGCACGGGTTTTGGCCCGCAGCCCAATTCATGCACGCGCCCACCCCAGTAGGGCTGATCGACCATTTGGGGCACGATGAAGGTCGGCTTGCCAAGAATGAGACCCGAGGCCGTGGTTCCCGCGCCCCCGTGATGGACCACCGCTTTCACGTATTTGAAAAGCTGGTCGTGCGGTGCCCGGTCGATAACATAGACCCGCTCCGAAGGCAGATCGTCGGGCTTGATGCCCCCCCAGCCGCGCCCCACGACCACGCGGCCCTCCCACATGGTCAGCGCCTCGCGCAATATATCGGTATTGCGATCCGCACCCCACGGCATGGACCCGAACCCAACATAGATCGGCAGTGGCCCCTCATCGAGGAACGTCTTGAACTCTTCGGAAGGCTGCCAGCCCGAATTGTCTGGCAGCATCCAGTAGCCGGTGACGATCGAGGTTTTCGGCCAGTCGCGCGGACGCGGTGAAATGGTTTCGGAATAGGCGTTCAGCGTCCACAGCGGGGTGCCGTCAGTGTCCTTGAAGAACCCCCCATTCTTGCGCGGTCCCAGCCCCATCAATTCCCGACGCAGCTTGTTACGCGGCAGATTGTAATAGATCTGCTGCACAGTCATCGTCGAATAGGTCAGCCGGTTGATGGTTTTCCCGAAGGTCGGCCCGTAATAGATGCAGAGCGGAAATTCGCTCGTCGAATTGAGCGGCTGCAGCGCGGCAACGATGGCGGGAATATCGAGCGCTTCGGCGATGTCGATCGAAAAGCTCGTGTTCATGTTGAGCATGATGCAGTCGGCGCCCTGGGCCATGTCCCAGGCGGAGCGCGCGGCGCGATCCACGATCTTCTGGCCCTGCCGGAGCAGGGCGGGGGCGTTGACCAGAAGGTTCTGGTTCATGGCGCGCTCGAACTGGCTCTGCTTGACGAACTCCTGCATCGAGGGGCCAAGGCTCCAGAACTCGATGCCATATCCGGTGACCATGGGTTCGAAATCATCGGTGGTGCCGATGACGACCGAATAGCCTTGAGCGATCATCGCTCGCGCCAGGGCAACATAAGGCTGAACGTCACCTTGCGTGCCCAGGGTGGCCATCGCAATGCGCTTTGTCATCTTCACCTCAAAACCCCTGCCGCGGCGGGTGCGCTCATGGCGCGTGGGTCATTTACATTGTCGTTACAGAGCATTATGACGACCCCTCGCGTGTTTCATTTACACAATCGGACAACGAGGGCAAGTCAGATGCAGTCGCCTAAGACAGCCGCACTTCTTGGTGCTTCCGGGTACACCGGAGCTGATCTTTTGCGACTTGGCGTGCGTCATCCGGGCCTCAAATTTGTGGCACTGACCGCCAACACCCATGCTGGCAAGCCGATGGCTTCGGTGTTTCCGCATCTGGCCGTGGCCGAACTGCCCGACCTGGTGGCCAACGAGGACGTGGATTTCTCCGATATCGACGTGGTGTTCTGCGGGCTTCCACACGGGACGAGCCAGAAACTGGTTGCCGAAATCGCCCAAGAAAATTCCTCCCTGCGTGTCATCGATATGGGGGCCGACTTCCGGTTCCGCAATGCCGAGGACTACGGTCCGGTCTATGGCGCAGATCACGTTGCGCCCCATTTGCAGGACATGGCCGCTTACGGGCTGACCGAGCACAATCGCGATGCGATCCAAAACGCCAAGATCATCGCGTGTCCCGGCTGCTACCCCACGGCAACGCTGCTGGCGCTGCTGCCGCTGGTCAAGTCTGGTGCGATTTCGACCGACGATCTCATCATCGACGCCAAATCGGGCGTCACCGGAGCGGGCAGGGCACCCAAGCAGAATACGCTTCTGGCCGAAGCCGGCGAAAGCCTGACGCCTTATGGCGTCGGCGTGCACCGTCACGCGCCCGAAATCGAACAGGAAATCGGCCTGGCCGCGGGAAAGAAGGTTGCCGTCAACTTCACCCCCCACCTCATCCCCATGAGCCGTGGCGAACTGATTACCGCGCATGTGAAGCTCGACAGCGCCAAAAATGCCGACGAAGTGCGCAAGGTCCTCGCCGATGCCTATGCCGGCGAACCGTTCATCCGCGTGGCCGAAAAGGGCGTCATCCCGTCGACCGGCCATGTGCGCGGCTCGAACTATTGCGTCATCAATGTGTTTGACGACCGCATTCCCGGCCGGGTGATCGTCATCGCGGCCATCGACAATCTGGTGAAGGGGAGCGCCGGGCAGGCGATCCAGAACTTCAACGTGGCCTTCGGCTATCCCGAGGCGACCGCCATCGAGGCTCTGCCGCTCTTCCCGTAATGCATGATCCCGAAAAGTGGACGCCGGTTTTCGGAACAGATCATGCAGGAAGGAAAAGCGACAGGGCCGGTAAAGACCACGGCGCGGCCGGTCTTTTTGTCTGATGCGGACGCCCCGTTCACACTTTGAACACCATGATAGCCAGATACTGCGTCTCTGTTCGCCGCGCGTCCCATTCGCGCCGCGACGCCGGGACATAACGGGATCGCACCCGATCCCATCGAGGACAAAATGAGCGAAGAATTCCATCGCATCCGCCGCCTGCCACCCTATGTGTTCGAGCACATCAACCCGATCAAGGCCAAGGCGCGCGCCGAAGGCGTCGACATCATCGATCTGGGCATGGGCAATCCCGATTTGCCGACGCCCACCCATATCGTCGAAAAGCTCAAGGAAACGGTCGCCAATCCGCGCACCCATCGCTATTCGACCTCGCGCGGCATTCCCGGCCTGCGCAAGGCCCAGGCTTCCTATTATGGCCGCCGGTTCGGCGTAAAGCTCGATCCCAACACCCAGGTCGTTGCAACGCTGGGCTCCAAGGAAGGCTTTGCCAATATGGCCCAGGCGATCACCGCGCCGGGCGACGTGGTGCTGGTGCCCAACCCGACCTATCCCATCCACTCGTTCGGGTTCATCATGTCGGGGGGCGTCGTGCGGTCAATGCCGGCCGATCCCAATGAGGATTTCATGCGCTCGCTCGACCGGGCCGTGCGCCATTCGATCCCCAAGCCGATCGCGCTGATTCTCAACTACCCGGCCAACCCCACGGCCTATGTCGCCTCGTTCGACTTCTACAAGGAAGTGGTGGATTACTGCCGCCGCAACGAGATTTTCATCCTCTCCGATCTCGCCTATTCCGAGATCTATTTCGAGGACGAGCCGCCCCATTCGGTGCTCGAAGTGCCCGGCGCAATGGACGTGACGGTCGAATTCACGTCCATGTCGAAAACCTTTTCCATGCCCGGTTGGCGCATGGGCTTTGCCGTGGGCAACGAGCGGCTGATCGCGGCCCTGGCGCGCGTTAAATCCTATCTCGATTATGGCGCGTTCACCCCCATTCAGGTGGCGGCCGCCTCCGCGCTCAATGGCGATGATTCCTGCATCGAGGAGGTGCGCGGCATCTACCGCCATCGCCGTGACGTTATGGTCGAAAGCTTTGGCCGCGCCGGCTGGCACATCCCGAGCCCGGCAGCCACCATGTTTGCCTGGGCCCCGATCCCCGACCAGTTCGCCGATCTGGGTAGCCTCGAATTTGCCAAGCTGCTGATCCGGGAGACCGGCGTTGCGGTGGCGCCCGGCGTTGGCTTCGGTGAATATGGCGACCAATATGTGCGCCTGGCCTTTGTCGAAAACGAGCAGCGCATTCGTCAGGCCGCACGGGCCATCAAGAAGTTTCTTGGCGGCCAGGCCAGCAACGGAAACGTCGTTCCGCTGGCCAAAGGCTGAGGTTTCACCCTCACAAGGGTTGACGTGTAGGCAAATTCCTATTCATGGTCGCGCGCAATCTCAAACCTGCGTGCGACCATGAGTGATATCGACAGTTTCAAATCCTCCATAGAGACCTTCATCTCCGAACGCGGCTGGACACCGACCCGGTTCGGCCGGGAGATCGCCGGAGACCCGCTCTTTGTTTTCGATCTGCGTGAAGGCCGCGAGCCGCGCAGTGAAACCCGCCAGCGCATCGCGCGCGCCATGCAGGTCTATGCCAGCGGCGAAGGTGAAGAAATGCGCCCGCTGCGCATCGGCATCGCCGGCCTGGGCACTGTCGGTGCCGCATTGATCCGCATTCTCACTGAAGACGGCGATGCCATCGCCCGCAAGCTTGGGCGTCGGCTCATCGTATCGGCGGTCTCCGCCCGCTCGCGCTCGCGCGACCGGGGTGTGGACATCTCACCTTTCAAATGGTTCGACGATCCCGTCGCCCTGGCCCGTTCGGGCGAAATCGACCTTTATGTCGAACTGATCGGCGGTGAGGACGGTCCCGCCCTTGCTTCGGTTACAGCCGCGCTCGAAAACGGGTGTCCTGTCGTCACGGCCAACAAGGCTCTTCTGGCGCGGCACGGCGTGGCGCTTGCCGCAGCAGCTGAGGCCGCCCACGCCCAGCTGGGATTTGAAGCGGCCGTGGCGGGCGGCATACCGGTCATCAAGACGCTGCGCGAGGGGCTCGGCTCGGCTGCCATCACGCGCGTTTACGGCATCATGAACGGCACCTGCAATTATATCCTCACCCGCATGGGCAACGAGGGAATCGGCTTTGAGGAATGCCTCAAGGACGCTCAGACCCTTGGCTATGCCGAGGCCGATCCGACATTCGACGTGGAAGGATTCGATACGGCGCACAAGCTGGCCATCCTTGCGAGCCTCTGCTTTGAAACTGAAATTTCGGCGGATCAGGTGCTTGTGGAGGGCATTTCGCGCATCACCCAGGCTGACATAAAAGTTGCCGCAGACCTCGGATACAAGATCAAGCTGCTGGGCATGGCCCGCAAGGTCGAAAACGGGATCGAGCAGCGCGTGCATCCAACGCTAGTCAGAAAATCGAGCGCCATCGCCGGCGTGGATGGTGTTCTCAATGCCGTGGCGCTGGAAACCAACCACGTCCAGGAGCTGCTTCTGGCCGGACCCGGTGCCGGCGGCGAGGCGACAGCGGCTTCGGTGCTGTCCGACATTCTCGACATCGCCCGCGGCACCCAGGTTCCGCCCCTCGGCGTGCCCAGTTCAGAGCTCAAGCCCTGCGAACGCGCGCCCATGCGCATTCATGAAGGCGGCTATTATATAAGACTGAATGCAAGGGATGTTCCCGGCGCTCTCGCCGCCATCGCCACCCGTATGGGCGAGGGCAACATCTCGCTCGAAAGCGTCATTCAGCGCCCCGATCTGCGCGCCAGCGAGCCCGGCGTCGAGGAGGAAACCTCGCGCACGGTGGTGCTCATTACCCATGAAACGATCGAAAGTGCTGTGCGCGAAGCGCTTGAACGGATTGCCAGGGACGGGTTTATCGTGGGACAGCCTCAATTGATCCGTATCGAGGAGTTCTGACCCGTGGCCCAGTCCGCCCCAGTCCAAGCCAAGGTCGATGGCAATCTCACCCTTGAGATCGCCCGCATCACCGAACGCGCCGCCATCGCGGCCGCCGGTTGGCGTGGGCGCGGCGACGAGATGCGCGCCGATCAGGCCGCCGTCGAGGCCATGCATCTGGCACTCAGCCACATCGATATCGCCGGCACGGTCGTGATAGGGGAGGGTCGGAATGCCCCCCTGCTCGGTTTCGAGGAAGCCGTCGGCACTGGCAAGGGTCCCGATATCGAGGTCGCCGTCGACCCGCTCGAGGGTGTGACCGGATGCGCCAAGAACCTGTCGGACTCCCTTTCCGTCATGGCCTTTGCCGAGCGCGGCGCCCTGCTGCGGGTGCCCGATGCCTATATGGAAAAGATCGCCATCGGCCCGGGCTATCCCGACGGCATCGTCGATCTCGACAAGACCGCCACCGAAAATGTCGCGGCGCTGGCAAAGGCCAAGGGGGTCGCCACGGCCGATATCGTCACCTGCGTGCTCGACCGTCCGCGCCACGCTGCACTGATCGCCGAACTGCGTGATCTGGGCGTGGCCGTCAAATTGCTGCCGGACGGCGATATTGCCGCCGTCATTCACGCCGCAAACAGCGACGACACCGGCATCGACATCTATCTGGGCTCGGGCGGCGCGCAGGAAGGAGTGCTGGCCGCCGCCGCCATTCGCTGCATGGGTGGCCAGATGCAGGGCCGCCTCATTCTCGATACGCCCGACAAGCGCGCCCAAGCCCGCGAGATGGGCCATTCCGACCCCACCACGAAATTTTCAGCCCTGGACATGGCAAAAGGCGATGTGCTGTTTGCGGCCACCGGCGTGACCGACGGCAGCCTGCTTCGCGGCGTAAAGCTCATGCCGCGCAAGATCGTCACCTCCAGCGTGGTCATGCGCTCCTGGTCTCATACCATCCGCTGGATCACCGCCGAGCACGGCCGGGCGGGATAGGAGCTAAAGGGTCGGTTCCGCGGGTGCAGGCGTTCCCATGCTGGAATACATCGCTGCCTCCGACGTCAGCCGGTTGCGGATTGCATCTTTGTGACCCTGGATCATCCCTGGTATCAAAAATGCGTCGATGAGAACCCAGATACCCAGAATCGCAAGGACGAGGAAACCGACAAAGACCGCGACAGTGGCCCAGCCGACAACGAACAGCACCAGTTGAAAAATTGCAGTTCCAGTCTTGCCGAGATAAAATCGATGGCCGCCAAGCCCACCCGTGAAAAACCACAAGAGGTAGGCCACACCAGCGGACTTTGCATCATTGGTAACCCGCTGCTCAATAAGCATACGGTCTTGCGTCGTAAGTGCCATTCTCGCCCCCAAGCATTGGCATTCTCATCTAAAAAGAGCCTACGCCGCATTTTTAACGCGGCGCAAGCAGATTTGTTGTCCCAGGAACCGCACAGCAAGGCAGTGATCGTCGCCTCGCCGCCAGGGCGTTTACTCCAGTCCCAGAACCTCTCGTGTGCGTTCCTCAGCGGTATCGCCCGCAGCAATCACTTCCTGCGGCGATTGTCCCAGCGCGCGCGCCGCCTCCTCGGCGGCATTGCGCACATTGGACACGACCTGCAGTTTTTGCTCGTCGGTCATATTGTCGTCGCGGACCTCGGCGGCATTGGCCACGAGCCCGTCAATCTGAACTGCGATGGCGTCCGAGGCCGATGTCATCTGTTCGCTCAGCGCGCTCATCGCATCGTCGCCCATCTGCACCAGATTGTCGCCGGTTTCCTCCGTCTCCTCCATGATGGATTCGAAGGTCTGCTGGGCATCCTCTTCGATTTCCTCGCGGCGCTGCTGCATTTCCTCGGCCGACATCGTTTCGCTCGGCGTATCGGTCTCCTCGAAAGGCTCTGCGAAAGCCTCGGGATTTCCAGCGTCGGGATCGGGAGTCTCGGGCGCGTCGCTGCTGTTTTCGCAGGCCGCCAGCGCCAGCGTGGAAATCAATACAAATGGCAAAATGAGCTTGGTGTTCATTGGTAATCCCTCGAAAGAACCAGTAATGGGGCGATCGGCAACCCGTCCGCGAGAAAAACGGCGATAAGGCGGCGGATGTTCCCTCGCCGCGTGCGCTTGTTGCCGGCCCGATGCAAATTCGGTGCAAAAAAACCGCTATCGGGCTATCGATCAAACCGCATCACCGTCTATAGATACCCCATGAAGCCAGAGCCCCAAGCCTTTCTCAACGTTGAAAGATCGGTGTGTGGCAAGCGCTGGATCGATCGGCTCGACCTTGCGGCCGGCCGCATGGCGGGCGCCATCGCCCAGCAGACCGACCTCTCGGAAATTTTGGCCCGCATCATCGCCGCGCGCGGTGTCGCGGTCGAGGACGCCCAGACCTTTATTGCACCGACCATTCGCGCGTTGATGCCCGACCCGTCGACGCTGGCCGGCATGGACGCATTGGCCCAGCGCCTGGCCCGCGCCATTTTCGACAACGAGCCCATCGGGCTGTTTGGAGACTATGACGTGGATGGCGCAAGCGCCGTGGCGCTCATGGTCCGATATCTTCGCCATTTCGGGCTCAATCCGCCCACCCATATACCCGACCGTATATTCGAGGGCTACGGGCCCAACAACGCGGCCATGGAAAGCCTTGTCGAACAGGGCGTCTCACTGATCGTGACCCTCGATTGCGGTACCGCCAGCCACGCGCCCATTGAACATGCCAAGTCGCTTGGCGCCGATGTTCTGGTCATCGATCACCACCTGGCACCCGATACGCTTCCCGATGCCGACGCGCTGGTCAATCCCAACCGTCGTGACGACATTTCCGGGCTCGGTTACCTATGCGCCACCGGCGTAGCGTTCATGGTGCTGGTCGCCACCAACCGGGTCCTTCGCGAAGCGGGCAGGGCGGGCCTGCCCGACCTCATGGGATGGCTCGATCTGGTGGCCCTGGCCACGGTATGCGACGTGGTTCCGCTCAAGGGACTCAACCGCGCCTTCGTGCTGCGGGGCCTCGATGTCATGCGGGCCGGGAAAAATGTCGGGCTCTCGAGCCTGGCTATCGCGGCTCGCGTCTCTGGCCCGGCCAATGCGTATCACCTGGGCTTCGTACTCGGGCCCCGCATCAATGCCGGTGGGCGCATTGGAGATGCCGGGCTCGGAGCCCGACTTTTGTCCACCGATGACGAGTACGAAGCGCTCGCCTTGGCCCAGCGCCTGGACGAGCTCAATGCCGAACGCCAGCGCATCGAAGTCGCCGCCGTCGAACAGGCCATGGCCACCGCGGAAATGGAAATCGGCGACGGCCCCGGACCGTCGGTGCTGGTGACCGGCTCCTCGGACTGGCATCAGGGCATCGTCGGGCTGGTGGCGGCACGTTTGAAGGAACGCTTCGGACGCCCCGCCTTTGCCATTGCCCTGGGCGCCGATGGTGGCGGCACCGGCTCGGGCCGCTCGATACCCAGGGTTGATCTGGGCGCCGCCGTCGTCGACGCCGTACGCGGCGGCATCATCGCCAAAGGTGGCGGCCACGCCATGGCGGCAGGGGTGACGCTGACGCCGGGCCAACTCGGACCCTTCCGCCAATACCTCAACGATACCCTTGCTGACGATGTTTTGGCGGCTCGCGCCGAAGACGGGCTGAAAATCGACGCGGCGCTCACCGCCCGGGGCGCCAATCCAGAGTTCATCCACCAGATCGAGCGGGCCGGCCCGTTCGGCTCCGGCAATCCCACCCCCATCTTTGCGCTTCCCGCCCATCAGATCCGCTTTGCCGACATTGTCGGGGCCGGGGGGCATGTGCGCTGCACGGTCAATTCAGGCGACGGTGCCAACCTCAAGGCCATCGCCTTCCGCGCTGCCGGAACACCTTTGGGCGAAGCCCTGCTCAAGGCCCGCGACGGCCAACGTCTGCACGTGGCCGGTACACTCAATATTGATCACTGGCAGGGCCGCGAAACCGTGCAATTGCGGATTATCGATGCAGCCATACCGGGTTAGCCAGACTTGCATCGCCCGGCATGGCGGTTAAGATCGTCTGTCGGCGCACTAATCTGGAGCCGCTTCCGGTTCGTATAGGGACAAACACAGCAGCTTCAGTTGCCCGTAGGCAGGGGATGAGAATCAATGAGTCAGGCAACGTTTGATCGGGAGCAGCCGCGGCCCGGCTTGGGTACGCGGATCAAGTCGGTGTTGCTCGAAAAGGTCGGCGCAGCGCTGATGGGCATTCCGCACAAGGGCGCCATAACCGTAACGTTCCCCAGCGGACGCTGCCGCACGCTGGGTGACGCCACTACCGGCGAGCACGCCTTTCTCAAGCTCAATAATTTCAAGGTGCTCAAGGCCGCAATGCGGCGCGGTACGCTCGGCTTTGCCGAAGCCTATATGAGTGGCGACATCGAGATTAAGGATCTTACGGCTCTTTTCCGGTTTTTTCTCCAGAACCGCGACATTTTCGACAAGGCCAATCCCGGCATTTTTCGCCGCACGGCCCAGGATCTGGCCTACCACATGTCCCGGCCAAACACCCGAGAGGGCAGTCAGAAAAACATCGCCGAGCACTATGACCTCGGCAATGATTTCTACGCCGAATGGCTTGATCCCTCCA
Organism: Pelagibacterium sp.; assembly: GCA_002723255.1. Classification (GTDB taxonomy): domain Bacteria; phylum Pseudomonadota; class Alphaproteobacteria; order Rhizobiales; family Devosiaceae; genus Pelagibacterium; species Pelagibacterium nitratireducens. The sequence goes on from PBNW01000056.1 coordinate 49,193, forward strand.
TGACCTATTCTTCGGCCTATTTTGCCGGTCAGGACATTTCTCTCGAAGAGGCTCAGCGCGCCAAATATCAGCGCATCATGGTAATGGCCGGCATACGGCCGGGCCATCATGTGCTCGAAATCGGCTGCGGCTGGGGCGGCTTTGCCGAGACCGCCGCGCGGACCGGAGCGCACTTGCGGGGGATCACGCTGTCGCGTGAGCAGCTCAAATACGGTGTCGACCGGCTCGAGAGCCAGGGGCTCTCCGATTTCGGAGAACTGGTTTTCGAAGATTATCGCGACACCAGGGGCGCCTTCGATCACGTCGCTTCCATCGAAATGATCGAGGCGGTCGGCGAGGAAAACTGGCCCGACTATTTCAAGACCGTCCACGACAGGCTCAAGCCGGGCGGCACCGCCGCCATTCAGGCCATCACCATCGCCGAGCGTGACTTTGAAACCTACAAGGCCTATCCCGACTTCATCCAGCGCTACATCTTCCCTGGCGGCATGCTGCTCACCAAGACGGTGATGAAAGAGGCGGCATCCAGGGTCGGGCTCGTGCTCGAAGCGACCGATTGTTTCCGGCTCGATTATGCCCGCACCCTGCGCGCCTGGAGCAAGCGGTTTATCGAGCGTTGGGATACCATAGCAAAGCTCGGCTATGACGAGGCTTTCAAGCGCAAATGGCTCTACTATCTGGCCTATTGCGAAGCCGGATTCACCGAAGGCACGATCGACGTGGGCATTTATCAATATCGGCGCCAGCAATAGCGCAGGTGCGCGGGCGCATTTAACTTGACTGTCTAAATCATAAAATATAGCTAGGCCCAATTCCGCTGACTATCGCCGGAGCGATTGGCCACGTGACTGCTATTGCCGAACAAGCTCAGGCTGCACGCCGGCCCGGCGTCGCCGCAAACAATGCCCGGCGCTTTTTGGGGCTGATGATCTGCCTTGCAGTGCTGCTTGTGGCGGTGCTCGCCAGTATCGCCGTCGGCTCCCGCGACATCCCTGTGCCCACTGTCATCGATGCGCTGTTCGCCTATGACGATTCCAACGACCACGCCATCGTCCGGACCCTGCGCCTGCCGCGCACGGTGCTCGGGCTCTTGATCGGCGCAGCGCTTGGAACGTCCGGTGCGCTCATTCAGGCTCTGACCCGCAATCCCCTGGCCGATCCGGGCATTCTCGGCGTCAATGCGGGCGCGAGCTTTTTCGTATTGATTGCCGTGGGCTATCTCGGCATGACCTCGCTGCAGTCTTACATCTGGTTCGCCTTTCTCGGCGCCATCATCACCACGGTGATGGTCTATGTCGTGGGCTCATCGGGGCGCAACGGGGCCACCCCGGTCACGCTGACCCTTGCCGGCGTCGCCATCGGGGCGATCCTCGGTGGTGTGTCCACGGCCCTCACGCTCCTCAACCCCACGGCATTCGATCGCATGCGTTTCTGGGCTGCCGGTGCGCTGAGCGGCGGCACCTATGAGGCGGTGACGACAGTGGCGCCCTTCCTCATTGTCGGCCTGCTGCTGGCCGTCCTGATGGCCCGTCCGCTCAATGCGGTCGCGCTGGGCGACGACCTGGCAAAATCGCTGGGCGCCAACATCGTGCGCGTTCGCACGGTGGTCGTGATCGCGGTCACGCTGCTTGCCGGCGGTGCGACCGCTGCCGTCGGCCCCATAGGGTTTGTGGGCCTGATGGTGCCGCACGTCGCGCGCTGGATCGTAGGGCCCGACCAACGCTGGATCATGGCCTATACCGTTGTTCTGGCACCGGTGCTGCTTTTGATCTCCGACATCATCGGGCGCATTGTCATGCGGCCCGGCGAAATCCAGGTTGCCATCGTCACCGCCTTCATCGGCGCGCCGGTGCTGATCCTTCTGGCCCGCAGGCGCAAGGTAAGCGGACTATGAGCGCCATCGATTTCGGCCGGCCCACGAAAATTCTGCGCCTGTTCGATGGCCGGGTCACCATGCGGGTCGATATGCGCGTCATGGCGCTGGTCGCCATCATGTGCGCAGCCGCCCTCGGTGTTACCTTGCTGGCGCTGGCGAGTGGTGAATATCCCGTCGCGCTGCCCGATGTCATCGCGGCGCTGACCGGGCAGGCCGATGGCCGAATCCACATGGTGGTCGTCGAATGGCGCCTGCCGCGCTCCCTGCTGGCGGTCATCCTTGGCGCCGCCCTGGGGATGAGCGGCGCCGTGTTCCAGTCGCTCACCCGCAATCCGCTCGGCAGTCCCGACGTGATCGGCTTCAATTCGGGCGCCTACACTGGCGCGCTGATCGCCATCATCGTCTTTTCGGGCAATTATTATCAGATCGCAGGCGGAGCTTTGCTCGGTGGCGTGCTGACCGCGCTCGCCGTCTATGCGCTGGCCTGGCGGCGCGGCGTGCAGGGCTTCCGGCTCATCATCGTCGGCATCGGCATGAGCGCCATGCTCTCCTCGCTCAACACATGGCTGATGCTGCGCGCCAAGCTCGAGGTGGCGATGGCCGCGGCCGTATGGGGCGCTGGCTCTCTCAACGGGCTCGGCCTGGACAAGCTCTGGCCGACGCTCGTGGTGCTCGGCGTTCTGATGCCGCTGGTGCTGATCCTGGGACGTCCCATGAAACAGCTCGAAATGGGCGACGACGCAGCGCGCGCCCTCGGTATTCGCGCCGAGCCTGTGCGGCTGGCCCTGCTGGTTCTCGGGGTGGCGCTGACGGCGACCGCGACCGCCGTGGCCGGACCGATTTCGTTTGTTGCGCTGGCCGCCCCGCAGATCGCCCGCCGGGTGACCGGTGCCGCCGGGGTGGCGCTGCTTCCGTCTGCGGCCATGGGCGCGCTGCTGCTCGCTGTAGCGGATTTTCTGGCGCAGCGCGTCTTTGCGCCAACCCAGCTGCCGGTGGGCGTGGTCACCGTCTCCATCGGGGGGCTGTATTTCGTCTGGCTGCTGATGCGGGAAGCCAGGCGGCAATGACAGGGGATTTGAAAATGAACAAGCATGTCGATCCCGCCGGACCGGCCGGCATGTCGCGGCTTTCCGCGGACAAGGCGACCATCGGATACGACAACCGGGTGATCTCGCGCGAACTTTCGGTCCAGATCCCCGACGCCGGCTTTACGGTTATCGTGGGCGCCAATGCGTGCGGAAAATCGACGCTGCTGCGGGCTCTGTCGCGCCTCATCCAGCCCAGCCAGGGCCAGGTCATGCTCGACGGCAAGGCAATTTCACACTACCCGGCCAAGGAGGTCGCCCGCCGTCTGGGCCTGCTGCCGCAGACCTCGATTGCCCCCGAGGGCATAACCGTCGCCGACCTTGTGGCGCGCGGCCGGTATCCGCATCAGAAATTCATCCGCCAATGGTCGGTGGAAGATGAAGCGGCGGTCGTGGGCGCCATGGAAGCCACAAAGATCACGCCGCTGTCACACCGGCTGGGCGATGAACTCTCGGGCGGCCAGCGCCAGCGCGTCTGGGTGGCCATGGTTCTGGCCCAGCAGACCCCGATGCTGCTGCTCGACGAGCCGACCACCTATCTCGACATTGCCCACCAGATCGAGCTGCTCGAACTGTTGAGCGCGCTCAATGCGCGCGACGGCCACACCGTTGTCGCCGTCCTGCACGATCTCAACCATGCCTGCCGCTATGCAAGCCACATCATCGCGATGCGGGACGGCCAGATTCTCGCCGAAGGCGCTCCGGCCGAGATCATCACCGCAGACCTTGTCGAAGAGGCCTTCGGACTGCCCTGCATCATCATCGAAGATCCATTGGCCAAAACGCCCATGGTCATTCCCCGCGGTTCGATTCCTCACGCCGAACCCCAACCGGCTCAAACATGAGGACATCATGAGACATATTGCCTTGGCAGCGGCATCCGCCGCCGCTCTGATTGCCATGCCTGCCACCGGACAGGATGCCTTTCCCGTAACCCTCGATCATTTCTATGGCGAGACGGTCATCGACGCCGAAGCCGAGCGCATCGTCACGCTCAGCTGGATGGCTCAGGATACCGTCCTGGCGCTGGGTGAGGTTCCGATCGCCATCCAGAGCCAGACATGGGGCGGCGATGAAAACGGCTATCTGCCTTGGGTAAAGGAAGCGGTGGAGGATCTGGGCGCGGACCTTCCCCTGGCCCTCGACACGGCCAACGGCCTGCCGTTCGAACAGATTCTCGAACTCGAGCCCGATCTCATCCTGGCCCCCTATAGCGGTTTGAGCCAGGACGACTATGACCGCCTCTCCGCCATCGCACCAACCGTCGCCTTCAAGGAAGCACCCTGGACCGGCAGCTGGCAGTATGTGGTCGAAACTGTCGGGGCTGCCATGGGGCGGAGCGAGGAGGCCGCCGGACTTGTCGCGAACACTCAGGACGGCATCGCTCGGTATGCGGCGGACAATCCCCAGTTTGCCGGCCGCACCTTTGCCTTTGGCGGCGGTTCAGACGCGGGCAATGTGGGGTTCTATATCCCTTCGGACCCCCGCGTGCATTTGATGGAGGACCTGGGGCTGGTACCGGCAGAGGCGCTAAACGATCTGCCGACCGACAATTATGTCCAGCAGGTCAGCTTCGAGCAGCTCGACACCGTCGACGCTGAAATTTTCATTGCCTGGTACTCCAGCCAGGACGATCTTGACACCCTCATGGCAAACCCGCTTTTTGCGCGCTGGAAGCCCATTGCCAACGACCGTTTCGTTCCGCTGATCGATCGGGCCTTCGTCATGGCGCTGTCGGCTCCCTCGCCGCTGTCGATCCCCTGGATGATGGACCGTTTCGTGCCGATGCTCGCCGAGACCCTCGAACAGTAACCCAAGCATAAGGGAGCGTTTCATGAAACGCCTGACGATCACATCTGCCCTTGCCGTCCTCATGGCGGCAACGGCATCCATGGCCATGGCTCAGGACTGGAGCTTCACCGACGGCGCGGGAAACACGGTTTCCCTCGACAACCCGCCCGAACGGATCGTGGCCTTCTCGTCCTCGGCAGCCGGGCTGATGCAGTTCGGGGTGAACCCGGTCGGAATTTTCATCGACGAGAGCGCCTCGGGGAAAAGCTACGCCGAGTTCGACCTGTCGGGGATCGAAGTCATTCGCACGGCCTGGAACGAACTGCAGCCCGAGAGCCTCCTGGCCCTGGACCCCGACCTGATCGTTACCGAATACTGGCCGCGCACCCAATCATACAGCGGGGGTGACCAGATGAGTCCGCAAGGCCAGTTTTCCGGCGTTGCGCCCATCATCGGCATTGAACAGGGCGCTTCCATTCTCGGTTTGATCGAGGCTTATGGCGAACTCGCCGAGGCGCTCGGGGCCGATCTGGATGCACCCGAAATCGCCAGCCAGCGCGAAGCTTTCGAGCAGGCTCGTACCGAACTGACCGCTGCGGTAAGCGAGAAGCCCGGGCTCAAGGTCATGGCCGCCTATGCGAGCGACGAGAGCCTGATGGTAGCGGCTCCCGCCGGGGCGGCCGAACTGCAGGATTTCACCAACTGGGGGCTCGATGTCGTCGTGCCGGACGCTCCCGAAGGGGAATACTGGGGCATCCTGAGCTGGGAAAACGCCGACACCTATCCTGCCGATGTTCTGCTCCTGGATGACCGCAGCGGAGATGACGTCCGCACTGCTGTTGAAAATCAGCCGCTTGCGGAAATCATCGACGCCGTGCGGGCCGGTCAGGTTGGCGATTGGCCAGCCTGGTGGATCCGGACCTACGGCTCCTATGCGGCCGAGCTCGAGGAACTGACCGCACTGATCGAGCGCTCCGAAGTGGTGACCCAATAACGAAACGGGCGGCCATTGCGCCGCCCGTTCTCATTTTGACGGCTGTGAAATCAGCCGCGACATCAGGGCAAAAAACACCGGGTAGGGCAACAGCCGGATCGTCTTCAGGATCAGGACGAACGGCAGGGGGAATGCAATCTCGAATTTTTTCGAGTTGAGCAGGCCATCGGCTATCCGCTTGCCCGCATCGTCGGCTTCCATGAGAAACGGCATCGGAAAATCGTTCTTGGCCGTGAGGTCGGTCTTGACGAAGCCCGGGCAGATAACCCGCACCGATATATTGTCGGCCGCAAGCTCTGTCCGCATGGTCTCGGCCAGCGTAATCATTGCCGATTTTCCCGACGAGTAGGCCGCCGAGCGCGGTAGCCCGAAATAGCCCGCGACCGAGGCCACCAGCGCGATCTCGCCAAACCCCTGCTTGCGCATCTGAGCGACGACCGGATCGATGATCCGCATGGCGCCCAACAGGTTTGTGTCTATGATTTTGGCGTAGCTCTCGTAATCGTACCGCCCCGGCTCGGTGACCTCCCAGGCAGCGACTGAAAACACAACGAGATCGATCTTGCCCAATTCCTCGGCGATACTTGCGAGGGTGGTCTTGACCGCGTCGAAATCGGTCACGTCGAGCGGGTAGGGGCGCGCGCCATGGCTGACCGACAGCGCATTGAGCGGCTGTTCGCGTCGTCCCGAAATGGCGACGGTCCAGCCGCGCTGGCAAAGCTGTTTCACCGTCTCGGCGCCGATTCCCGAACCACCGCCAAGCACCCATGCAACCTTAGCCATCGCTTGCCCTTTCGATCGATCTGACAATCAATACGAAACTGGTTCGCTCTGGATCAGGTTGCGCCGTTATTTCGACAGCGCGTCGAGCACCCGAACCCAGGACCGGATTCCCTTGTGGTAGCTCTCGAGATTGTACTTTTCATTGGGCGAGTGGATACGGTCGTCGGTCTGGGCATACCCGATCAGCAGCGAATCCATGCCCAGCTTGCGCTTGAAATCGCCCACGATCGGTATGGAGCCGCCCGAACCCGCAATAGCGGCCTCACGGCCCCACTCGTCGGTCAGCGCCCCGAGCGCCTTTTGCAGCATGGCGCCGTCCGAAGGCACCACCGATGCCGGGCTCGCACCATGTTCGTGGAAGGTCACAGTGCAATCTGCCGGCACCCGCGCTTCGACATGGGCGCGAAAGGCCTTGCGGATCTTGTGCGGGTCCTGATTGCCCACCAGCCGGAACGATATCTTGGCTCCCGCCTTGGCCGGGATCACCGTCTTGAACCCATCGCCCGTATAGCCGCCCCACATACCGTTGATCTCGCAGGTCGGGCGTGAGGTGATCTGTTCGAGCACTGAGCGGTTTTTCTCGCCGGCGGGCTCGGAAAGGCCCACAGCGCTCAGATAGGCCTTTTCGTCGAACGGCAGCCGCTTCCACTGTTCGGCCACCTCGGCGGGAAGTTCGGGCACGTCGTCGTAAAAGCCCTCGAGCGCAACCGAGCCATCGGGATTGCGCAGCGAGGCGATGATTTCGGCCAGCACCTGATTGGGATTGCGCGCCGCGTTGCCATACATGCCCGAATGCAGGTCGCGGCTCGCCGCCTGGATCTCGACCTGGTCGGCCATCAACCCGCGCAGCATGGTGATGATCGAGGGCGTTTCCTCGTCCCACATGTCCGTGTCGCAAACGAGCGCAATGTCGGCCTCGAGTTCGGCGGCGTTCTCCTTGAGAAAACCGTCCAGCGACGGCGATCCGGATTCTTCTTCCCCCTCGAGCAATACGGTAACGCCAACCGGCAGCGTTCCGCGCACCGCCTTATAGGCCCGGCAGGCTTCGATGAAGGTCATCAACTGGCCCTTGTCGTCGGACGCGCCGCGGGCAAGGATCACCTTGCGCCCGTTCTCCTCGCCAATTTTCGGCTCGAACGGCTCGCTGGTCCAGAGCTCGATCGGATCGACCGGCTGGACGTCGTAATGGCCGTAGAAAAGGACATTCGGCCCGACATCGCTGCGCTGATGACCCACCACCATCGGATGGCCGGGGGTAGGGCGCACGGCAGAATCGAAATCGAGACCTTGCAGTTCATTGGTCAGCCACTCGGCTGCCTTGTGGCATTCTCCGGCATAGGCCGGGTCGGTGGAAATCGAGGCAATCCGCAAAAGCGTGAACAGCCGCTCGAGGCTCTGGTCGACATTGGCATCGACATGGGAAAGCACGGCATCGAGCGGAGCGTTGGCATCGGTCATTGCGGAAAGGCCCGTCATTGAGTTGGAAGTGCCGCGACCTTATCAGCCGAGTCGGTCCAGTAAAGAAATTTTACCGGCGTGCTCACTCAAGAAGTTCAGCGGGCAACACCCCAGTTTTGAACAGGACCAGCGGCTCGTCATAGCAGTCGGTTTCGATATCGACTTCCTGGGAAAAGGCCACCACACCGGCCTTTGTCGGAGCAATCCGCTCCGCCGTTGCAATGGCACTTTCGGCGGTCTTTGCCTTTTGCAGTGGATCGGAAACGAGCTTGCGTCCGCGTTGCTGGAACGACTGGATCAGGAACGTCGTGGTCATGGTGCCTCACTGGTTAGAGCACACCATATCACCTGCCAGGGCGGTTCGGTGGTTTGTTTCATCTGGTGATCGGCGGCAGGGCGGCGCGCCAAACGGGCACGCACCGGCGCCCCGTTGGCGCTATTGCAGCCGGGCGAAAACATCCTCGCCGGAGATGAACGTCGCGATCTCGGGCTTGGCGTAATAATATCCCTGTTGCAGGGTCACACCCGCGCTCAGCAGCGTCTGGGCTTCGCGTGCGGTTTCGACGCCTTCGGCCAGAACCTGTATGCCAAGGTTTTGGCAGATGACCAATATGCCCGCGACGATGGCCTGCCGCGCGCTCGACGTGTCGATCCCCCGCACAAGCTCGATATCGATTTTTATGATGTCGGGTTGGAATTGGGCCAGCAACCCCAGCCCGGCATACCCCGCGCCGAAATCGTCGAGGGCGGTGGCAAACCCCATCCGGCGATATTCGGCAATGATATTGCGGACATGGGCCGTGTCAGCGATCTGTTCGTTTTCAGTGAATTCGAACATGAGCTTTTGGGGGTCGAAATTGACCCGCCTGGCGGCCGCCAGCGAGGCACGGATACATGCAGTCGGCTCGTAGACGGCGTTGGGCATGAAGTTGATCGATAAGCGAGCATCAGAGCCCGACGGAAGGCCATTGCCTGCCATCTCGATGGCCTTCACGCGGCACGCCTGATCGAACTTGTAGCGATTGTCCGCCGTTACCGCAGCAAGCACCGCCCCAGCGCCTTCGCCGCCTGTCCCCCGCACAAGGGCTTCATATGCCCAAACGCGTTTGGTTCTGACATCGACGATCGGCTGAAAGGCCATCGTGAAGTCGACGGGGAAGGGCGCGCCTTCCTGACATCCTGTGCACGGCGTGGTGTGACTCATGATCTGGGCTCTCGAGCGATAGTGTTGGTCAAATTTACGCACGGCGCGGTTAACGGTTTGCCCAAAGCCCCGGGACACGGGCGCTCAAGAACGAGCCCAGGGCGTCGATCAATTGGCTGAGACGATGGGGACGGATGATGGCATGTCGGCAAGCGCCGCGATGGCCGGCAAGGTCGTGAGGGAATTGGCGCGCCCTACGGGACTCGAACCCGTGTTACCGCCGTGAGAGGGCGGCGTCCTGACCACTAGACGAAGGGCGCCTGGAGCGCTTTCGAAAAGCGCCGAAAAAATATGTGTCGCCGGCATTGTTAGAGTCGTGCATCGATCGATGCAACGCAAAAACAGCCAAATCTTCTCAACGAAGAATGTTGGCGCGCCCTACGGGACTCGAACCCGTGTTTCCGCCGTGAAAGGGCGGCGTCCTAGACCGCTAGACGAAGGGCGCGGCGGGCGTCTGCGGATCACCGCGTCGGCCAGTGAGCGGGTGTATAGGGGGGGCTTTCCGATTGCGCAATACCCAAAATCGATTTTATTTCAATTTCAACAGCCGCTGAATGTGACCGGTCCACGATAGCCGCGCGGCCGGTCGCGGACGTCGAGATGAACGAAGTTCTGACCGGGGTAGCAACCCAGCCCGCCGACCAGTCCGTTGTTGCGCGCATAAGCGATGATGCGGGATTTGGGGACGCCGGGAATGTAGAAATCGGCAGCCATGCAATTGGTGTGGAACGAGGCTTCAGCGCCGCCGACCGAGGCGTTGTGCCATGGCGTGCGATAGCCCGAATTCATGACCACCTTCTTGCCGAAATGCCCTTCGACATCCCAGATCAAAAGGCGCAGCTTGGGAGAAAGACAGAAGGCGTTGACGTTGGAATGGGACACATAGGTTCCCCAGTCGGACCGCAGGCCGCTATATCCCGCGCCGTTTCCCGAAGCGAACATCGCCATCGGAGCGCAGGCGCCGAGCAGGCACACCATGACGATCAAACTGGACAGTAAACGCATCAAAACCACTTCCGTGTCGGGGTTGAAAGAGTCCCAGGCCACGGACACAAAAATACCGGCGGTTGCCTAACCGCCGGTCAATCAGCGTGGTTAATTTCCCGTTACGCGTTTACCACGTTCCGGTATTGGGCATCGAAGCCCATGGCTCCTGCGCATCGAGATTGCCCTCCTGGAGCAATTCGACCGAAATCCCGTCGGGGGATTTGACGAATGCCATGTGGCCGTCGCGCGGCGGACGATGGATTGTGTATCCCATGTCGGCCAGATGCTGGCAGAGCGCATAGATGTTTTCGACCCGATAGGCCAGGTGCCCGAAATTGCGGCCACCGCTATACTCTTCGGGATCCCAGTTGTAGGTCAGCTCGACCTTGGCGCCCTCGTCGCCGGGGGCGTGCAGGAAAACGAGCGTGAAGCGCCCTTTTTCATTTTCGATGCGATGGGATTCAACAAGGCCAAGCCCTTCGCTGTAAAAGCGAAGGCTTTCCTCGATGTTGGAAACGCGCACCATTGTGTGAAGATATTTCAAAGCAAGGCTCCGGCTCTGTTGTGGTCATGCCCCAGCGCCGTCGGGGCAGGGCGTAAGCGAGGCTAGCAGAAGGTGGCATCTGTGGCCAAGCGGCGGTTTGCAAGGCGCGATGGTTAATTGCTGGCAACAAATTTATGAATGGTCCTTAACTTTTTGTCTTGAATCGGCCAGACTGTGCGCAATTGTTATGAGTACCTGCGGATTTGCAGGGGCGTGTGTGGAAGGCGTTGCGCATGGGGGCGAAAAACATTTCCGGCACCGGGCCAGACTCAAGAAGTGTGGGCCACGACGATGCTCACCGCGAAGGGACTGACCAGGATCTCCAGAATCCGGCCACTGATTTCGACGTCATAGAAGTCGTCGGGACCATCAAGTGGTTCGATGCTGGCAAGGGCTTTGGCTTTATCGTGCCCGACACCGGCGGTTCTGACGTGCTGCTGCACGTGACCTGCCTGCGGCGCGACGGTTATCAGACGGCCTATGAGGGCGCGCGCATCGTGGTCGAGGCGCTCAATCGCCCCGGCGGCCTTCAGGCCTTCCGCATTGTTTCGATGGACGAATCGACAGCCCGCCATCCCGCGCAAATGCCCGCCGCGCGCACGCATGTGCAGGTCGAGCCGACCTCGAAGCTCGAACGGCTCGAAGTCAAATGGTTCAACAGGGTACGCGGCTTCGGCTTTTTGTCCGCCGGCGAGGGACACCCCGATATTTTTATTCACATGGAAACCCTGCGCCAGTTCGGCCTGACCGAATTGCGCCCCGGCCAGTTTGTGCTCGCCCGCTATGGTGATGGCCCGAAAGGCCTTATGGTTGCCGAAATTCGCCCCGATGGTTGGGGCGACGCTCCGTCTTCTCACTAGAGCGTGTCCAGCAAAAGCATGTTCTCGACGCGATCGGGGATGGAAACGGTTTTGCGGTTCGGACACGCGACAAAACTAAGGTTTTAGGGCCGAGGATTAGTTTCGAAAAAAATCCTCAACGGCTCTAGGACGGCTTATTCCCGGCAGGTTCCAAGGCTCATGCGCGCTATCAGAAATCTCATAATGTCGGCGCTGATGCTGCTCGTCTCGCTTTCTCCGGCCCTCGCGCAGGATAGTGAGGACCTTGCAGTTATTCACTCAGGCGACCAAAGCTTCACCTTTACCGTGGAGATCGCCGACACGCCCGAGGAGACGTCGCGGGGCCTGATGTTCCGCGAGGAACTGGCGCCCGATGCCGGTATGCTGTTCGATTTCATCGATGAGCGGCCGACCAGCTTCTGGATGCAGAACACTCTTATTCCGCTCGATATGCTCTTCATCAAGGCAGACGGCGAAATTGTGCGGATCCATGAGAATGCCATCCCCATGGACACCACGCCGATCCCCTCGGGTGAGCCGGTTCGCTTCGTCCTGGAAATTCCCGGTGGCCGCTCGGCCGAACTGGGTCTGGAAGCGGGAGCGCGGCTTGAGCATGCGCGCGTCCAAACCGGGCACCAAGCGGCGGAATAAGCGGCCGCCGCCTCGTCCGTTCGATCAGCGAACGACCAGAACCGGCACCGTGCTTGCCGTAAGCACCTCGGTGGTCTGGCTGCCCAGCAGCATCTTGCGGAAGCCGCGCCGGCCATGGGAGGCCATGACGATCAGATCCGCCCCTGTCTCCTGGGCGGTTTCCACGATGGCATCGGCGGGATAGCGGTTCGCGATATGTCGTGTCTCGCAATCGACGCCGCTTTCCGATGCAAACCGGGCCGCTTCCTCCAGTATGTCCTTCACCGCCGCCTGCATCGACTCATCATATTCGGCGATGGTTGCCGGCCCGGCGACGGCCAGTGCGCCTGACGCCCACATATCGGTGACGGTGACGACGGTAACCTTCGAGCCCAGTTGCTTGGCCAGCTTGAGGCCCTGATCGAGGCCCTTGGTGGACAGTTCAGAGCCATCGGTTGCGATAAGAATGTGCTTATACATAACGCGTCTCCTTGTTGCTGAAACAACGCGAACCGAGCTCGATCCGTTGCGTCCTGATGTGGTGCGACCCGACGGGCCGGGCAAGATGGTACCACCACTATTTTCGACATCCGGTGCCATGGCGCGCAGAGAGGCGAGTGGCGACCCCGACAGGATTCGAACCTGTGACCAATAGCTTAGAAGGCTACTGCTCTATCCAGCTGAGCTACGGGGCCGTCCTGTGCCGTCTAGCTCAAATCGTGCCGCTTGTCAGCCTGTGACATCGTCGGCGCTTGACTTTGCCCGCTCAAGCGCCGATATGGAGACCCATGCTAGGTGCTGCCGCGTGAGCAGCCATCGCGTCCCCGCTTCGGGTGACCCCTTGAACCGGCATGTTTTTCCAAGTTCCCAGATCACGCGGGGTTCTGACAGGTCCGACGCTCGGTGCGCAATGTGGCGCGTGGGTTTGGATGGATCTGCAACCGCAACGGCAGACGCGCAGCTTTAAAAGTTGGCGCGGCAAAACCGTATAGTGTCCGGCGCGCAAATGGTGCTGCCGGAAAAGGACATAATTTGACTCAGTTTCAGGCCCTCGGCCTCGACGACCATCTTCTTAAAGCCATCGCAGGGCTCGGCTTTTCCGATCCGACGCCCATCCAGGAACGCGCAATACCGCTCGTTCTGGAAGGTCGCGATATCATGGGCCTTGCCCAGACCGGCACCGGCAAGACCGCAGCCTTCGGTCTTCCCATCATTCAGCAGCTTCTGGCCAAGACCGGAAAGCCCGATCCCAAAACCTGCAAGGCCCTGATCCTGGCGCCGACCCGCGAACTGGTGAACCAGATCGCTGTCAATCTGCGCGCCTTCACCAAGGGCTCGCCCATCAAGGTCAATTCCGTCGTCGGCGGCATGTCCATCGGAACCCAGATCAAGGCGCTGGCGCTGGGCAGCGACATCGTCGTCGCAACGCCCGGCCGGCTGCTCGATCTCGTCAAGCGTCAGGCGCTTCGTCTCGATTCGGCCCGCCATCTCGTCCTCGACGAAGCCGACCAGATGCTCGATCTGGGCTTCATTCATGCGCTGCGCGAAATTTTGCGCCTTGTCGGTCAGCCGCGTCAGACGCTTCTGTTTTCGGCCACCATGCCCAAGCAGATGAACGAAATCGCCGCCGTCTATCTCAAGGACCCGGTGCGCGTTCAGGTGACGACCCCGGGCAAGACCGCCGACAAGGTGAACCAGAGCGCTCATTTCGTTGAGCCGGGTGCCAAGCTTTCGCTGCTCAAGCAACTGCTTTCGGCAGACAAGGATGCGCTTTCGCTGGTTTTTGCCCGCACCAAGCACGGTGCCGAAAAGCTCTCGAAAACTCTGGCTGCGGCCGGCTTTGCCTCGGGCTCGATCCACGGCAACAAGAGCCAGGGCCAGCGTGATCGCACGCTCAAATCGTTCCGCGGCGGAGAAATCCGTGTGCTGGTGGCGACCGACGTCGCCGCGCGCGGCATCGACATTCCCGGTGTCAGCCACGTCTATAATTACGAGCTGCCCCAGGTCGCCGAAAACTACGTCCATCGCATCGGCCGTACGGCCCGCGCCGGCGCCGAGGGCGAGGCGGTGGCTCTGGTATCGGGTGAAGAATACGGCCTGCTGCTCGATATCGAGCGCCTGACCGGACTTTCGATCTCGACCGCAGGCGGCGAACGTCCGCTGCGCAAAACGGCAGCTCCGGCCAAAAAGCGCACGCAGGGCCGTAACGGCAAGCCCCAGTCCAAGGGGCAGGGTGCACCCAAGCCCTTCGACCCCGCGAAAGCCGCGACCCAGCGCAACCGCAACAAGCAGCGCAACAAGCGCGCGCGCCAGGCAGCGTAAGCACGACAAAATACGACCAATGATGAAAAAGGCAGTCGCTTCGGCGGCTGCCTTTTTTGCTGCGGCCAGCTGGCAATCTTATGCGAAACGCCGCCGATCCGGGCGATTTTCCACATATGCGACTTTGGTATTACGCCCCTTGACATCGATTACATTATGGAATGTGATGTCTGTAATCGATTGCAACCCGCGCAGCCTGTGCATTTGTAATCGATTACATCTCCGTGTCGCGGAGGCCGTGTGTTGAGGAGCCACGGTACGGTTGATGGAGGAGGGGCGAGACAATCGCCTTGAGGAAACCCTGGGAGGATTACCCGATGAAGAATTTCACAGTGGCCGCATCCATTGCGGTCGCCCTGATGTCGACGACCGCCGTATCGGCGGCCGAACTTGAAGTTACCCATTGGTGGACGTCCGCTGGTGAAGCGGCATCGATCGCCGAGTTTGCGCGCATTTTCGAGGAAGAAACCGGCCACACCTGGGTCGACAGCGCACTGGGTGGTTCGGGAACCGGTGCCAACCCCGTTATTCTCAGCCGCATCATTGGTGGCGACCCCATGGGTGCAACCCAGCTCAACACCGGTCGCGAAGCCGAGGAACTGATCGCGGCTGGCCTGATGCGCGATTTGACCGACATCGCGGACGAAGTCGGGCTGCGGGAGTTTTTCGTGGATGAAACGCTGCTCGAGCCGTGCACCTACGAGGGCCGCATCTACTGCTTCCCGATCAACATTCACTCCTGGGACTGGCTGTGGCTTTCCACGGCTGCCTACGAAGAGATCGGCCAGCCCGTTCCGACCAATTGGAACGAGTATGTGGAGAGCTGGCCAGCCCTTCAGGAAGCTGGAATTCTGCCATTCGGCCTCGGTACCGGTTGGCCGATCGATGGTGTCCCCGGTGTGCTGATGGCCGGTATTGGCGGGACGGATCTGGTTCTCGCAATCAATCGCGACAAGAATGCTGACGCCGTTCGTGGCCCGGAATTCCGGGAAGTTGCTGAAGCGCTCGACAATCTGCGTAGCGTGATCTCGGCCGATACGATGGTCCCGACATTCGGCGACGTGGGCAACCAGCTGCTTGCTGGCGAAGCTGCCGGCAACATCCATGGTGACTGGCTGCAGGGCGATCTGCAGATTGCCGGCGGTGTTCCTGGTGAAGACTATGAGTGCATTCCCGGCCTCGGTCTGAACGACCAGCTGTCGGGTGGCGGCGACTCCTTCTACTTCCCTGTCCTGCCTGAAGGCACTGACCCTGAAGTGATCGAGGCACATACCGAACTTGCGCGGATCATCGTGTCCCAGGAGGCCCAGCTTGCCTTCAACCTCAAGAAGGGTTCGATGCCGATCCGTACGGATATCGACCTGAGCCAGGCCAATGCCTGCATGACCAAGGCCATCGAATTGCTCGACAATGGTTTGCTGCCCTCCGGTGAAGCCACGTTGACCAGCGATACAATGGCTCAGCTCAACGACCTGACCAAAGAGTTCATCGACAACGACTCGATCACCGTCGATGACTACATCGAGCGCTATGCCAGCCTGATCGAGAGTGCGGACTAAGCTGAAGTTCTCTTCATAGTCTGAGCCTGCGGCCGGTCGGACAAGGACCGGCCGCAGACCTCGCATCGGAGGCATATCGTTTTGACTGATACAACGGCAAATACATCCCCTGGCGAGGGCTCAGGCCCTCTGCGCCGACTGCTTCGGGCGCTCACGCGCAATATCCCCGCGAAAATCGCCGCGACGCCCATGGTTGTGACTGTGCTGGTCGTGTTTGTGGGCTGCACGGCCTGGACGATCTGGTACTCGTTCACCGCATCACGGCTACTGCCAAACAACACGTTTGTCGGGCTGGAACAATATCAGCGCCTTTTCGCGACGTCGCGGTGGAACATTTCCATTCGCAACTTGCTGATCTATGGCAGTTTCTCGCTGGTTTTTACCATGGTGATCGGCTTTCTGCTGGCGGTTCTGATGGACCAGAAAATCCGCTTCGAGAGCGCCTTCCGCACCATCATGCTCTACCCCTTTGCCCTCTCGTTCATTGTGACGGGCCTGGTCTGGCAGTGGATCATGAACCCCACGCTCGGCCTGCAGGGCACCATGCGCAATCTGGGGTGGGAAAGTTTCCGGTTCGACTGGATCGCGCAATCCGACATGGTGATCTATGCGCTCCTGATCGCAGGTCTGTGGCAGGGAACAGGGTTTGTCATGATCCTGATGCTCGCCGGTCTGCGCGGCATCGACGAAGAAATATGGAAGGCGTCGCGCGTCGACGGCATTCCGACCTGGAAAACCTACCTCTTTGTCGTCTTGCCGATGATGCGCGGCGTTATGGTCACGGCGGTCGTGATTATCGGATCGGGTATCGTGCGCCTTTATGATCTTGTGGTGGCGCTCACCAAAGGTGGCCCTGGTATCGCATCGGAAGTCCCTGCCAAATACGTCTATGACTACATGTTCACAGCGGGCAACATCGGCCAGGGCCTCGCCGCATCGACCATGATGCTTTTGACCGTCATGATCATCATCATTCCATGGGCCTATCTCGAATTCGGCGGGGGGAAGAAATCATGAGCAATCCAGCCGCGCTTTCCGGCACTGTTGCGACGGACGCCGTCGGGCGTCAGCTCGATACCTCAGCGCCCCATGGCCCGCGACCCAAGCCGTTTTTCACGCCCCGCCGGATCATCATGTATTCGATCCTGTTCGTTGCGTGTCTCTACTACCTTTTTCCGCTCTACGTCATGATCATGACCTCGTTCAAGACGATGCCGGAAATCCGGTTCGGCAATATTTTCGCGCCACCGCTGGAGTTTTCTGGCGATGGATGGGTGAAGGCCTGGTCCACGGCGTGTACGGGGCTGACCTGCCAAGGGCTTAGCCCTGGCTTCTGGAACTCTGTGAAAATCCTGATCCCCAGCGTGGTCATTTCAACGAGCGTTGCAGCCGTGAATGGATATGCGCTGGTAAACTGGAAGTTCAAAGGCTCCGAAATATTCTTTGCCATCCTGATCTTTGGGTCGTTCATCCCTTATCAGGTGATGCTCTATCCCCTGGTCATGATCACGCGCGATCTCGGCATATTCGGAACGATACCGGCAGTCGTGCTTGTTCACACCGTATTCGGGATGCCCATCCTGACCCTGCTGTTCCGCAACTATTTCGCCTCGCTACCGGTGGAGTTGTTCAAGGCGGCCCGCGTCGACGGGGCAGGGTTCTGGCGGATATTTTTCGAGATCATGCTGCCCATGAGCCTTCCCATCATCGTGGTGGCCCTGATCCTGCAGGTGACCGGCATCTGGAACGACTTCCTGTTCGGCGTCGTCTTTGCGGGAACGCAGAATTACCCCATGACGGTGCAGCTCAACAACATCGTCAATTCGGCGCAGGGCAGCCCCGAATACAATGTCAACATGGCGGCCACGATGCTTACGGGCCTGGTGCCGCTGATCGTCTATTTCGTCTCCGGCAGATTGTTCGTGCGAGGCGTTGCCGCTGGTGCGGTGAAAGGATGAGTGCAATGCAACAAAGCGTATCGATCAGGGATCTCTCCCTAAGTTTCGGGGCCGTCAAGGTGCTCGAGCGTATGGACCTCGACGTCCAGCAGGGAGAATTTCTTGTGCTGCTCGGCCCGTCGGGCTGCGGAAAATCAACCCTGCTCAACTGCATTGCCGGTCTGCTCGACGTCAGTGGCGGACAGATTTTCATCTCCGGCAAGAACGTGACCTGGGACGAGCCCAAGGACCGCGGCATCGGCATGGTGTTTCAGTCCTATGCGCTCTACCCGCAGATGACGGTGAAAAAAAACCTCACCTTCGGCCTTCGGGTTGCCGGCCACAAGAAAGACGATATCGAGCGTCGCGTGGCCCGTGCTGCCGAAATGCTCCAGATCGAGCCGCTGCTCGAGCGCAAGCCGGCCAACCTTTCGGGCGGCCAGCGCCAGCGCGTGGCCATCGGGCGGGCCCTGGTGCGCGATGTGGATGTGTTCCTGTTCGACGAGCCGTTGTCCAATCTCGACGCCAAGCTGCGCTCGGACCTGCGCGTGGAAATCAAGCGCCTGCACCAGCGGCTTGAAAACACCATGATCTACGTCACCCACGACCAGATCGAGGCCATGACGCTGGCCGATCGCATCGCCATCATGCGCGACGGGATTATCCAGCAGCTCGACACGCCGCACGCGATCTACAACAATCCGGTCAACCTGTTCGTCGCCGGATTTATCGGCTCACCCTCGATGAATTTCATCAACGGCGAATTGAGGGGCAAGACCTTCAACGCCGATGGCGCGCCTTTGAACATGGACAGCTACGGCTTTGCCGCGGGCAACGAAAATCTCAAGACCAAGGCCATATTGGGGGTTCGTCCAGAACACGTCGTCGTGGGCGAAGCCGCTACCACCCAGCCCGTCAATTTCGACTCCGAAATCGAGATCGTCGAGCCCATGGGGTCCGACACCATCGCGTGGGCCACGCTCGGAAAGCACGAATTTACCTTCCGGGCCGATAGCGAACTCAATCTCAAAATGGGACAAAAGATAAAGCTTGGCTTTGATCCGGCGCGGGCGTCGATCTTCAATGCCGAAAACGGCGACCGAATTTAGGGAGTATCCAGTGACCGATTTTTCGTTTCAGCTCTACAGCGCGCGCAATTTTCCCCCGTTCAGCGACGTTTTCGCGCTGCTTTCGCGTCTTGGCTACGCCAGCGTTGAAGGGTTCGGCGCGCTCTATACCGATCCGGCCGGGCTGCGCCGCGACCTCGACGCCAGCGGGTTGACCATGCCAACCGGTCATATCGGACTCGACCAGTTGCGCGACAAGCCCAAAGCCACCGAACTCGCCCAAACGCTGGGCCTGCAGACCATCTTCTGCCCGTTCATCGGACAGGAATATTGGAAACAGTCCGACGAGAAGTGGACCGAACTGGCCCGCGAACTCGGCGAACTCGCCAAATATTACCGCGACCAGGGTTTTGGTTTCGGCTGGCACAACCACCATTTCGAATTCTGGCCGCTCGACAGCGGACGCACGCCCATGGAAATCCTGCTCACCGAAGCGCCCGAACTCGATTGGGAAATGGATGTGGCCTGGGTGGTGCGCGGCGAGGACGATCCCAAGCGCTGGATCGACAAATATGCCGATCGCATCGTCGCCGTCCACTTAAAGGACATTGCGCCCGAGGGTGAGGCCGCCGATGAGGATGGCTGGGCCGATCTCGGCCATGGCACCGTGCCGTGGAAGGGCCTGTTTGCCGATCTCAAAGCCAAGTCCAAGGCGAAATACTTCGTCATGGAACACGACAATCCCAATGATCTCGAACGCTTTGCCGCGCGCTCCATTGCGACGGCAAAAGCTCTCTAGGACCAGAAAATGAGCAAGACATACGGCGTCGGTATTCTGGGTGCCGGCAATATTTCAGCGGCCTATCTCAAGCTCGCGCCCCTGTTCAAGGGCATCGAGGTGAGGGCGGTTGCAGACATAATTCCCGAGGCTGCAAAGGCGCGCGCCGATGAGTTCAACGTCGCGGCCCAGACGCCCGATCAACTCATGGCCAATTCCGAACTCGACGTTATCGTCAATCTGACGATTCCCGATGTGCACTACACAATATCGAAAGAGATCGTCTCGGCCGGCAAGCACGCCTATTCCGAAAAGCCTCTGGTCCTTTCCCTTGAGGAAGGCGAGGATTTGCGCAAAGCGGCACAGAAGGCCGGAAAGCAGATCGGCTGCGCGCCGGACACGTTCCTCGGCGGTGCCCATCAGCAGGCCCGCGCCCTGATCGATGAAGGGGCCATTGGCCGGGTGACGTCGGGGACATGCCACGTCATGAGCTTCGGCCTTGAGCACTGGCACCCCAATCCCGACTTCTTCTTCAAGCCGGGCGCGGGGCCGATCCTCGATATCGGACCCTATTACGTCGCCAATCTCATCAACCTGATCGGACCGGTCAAACGGGTGACGGCCTTTTCGTCGACCCCGCGCGAGCGCCGCGAAATCACCAGCGAGCCGCGCAAGGGCCAGTACGTTACCGTCGAAACACCGACGACCATTCACGCCGTGCTCGAATTTCACAATGGCGCGCTCGTAACGCTTGGAGCGTCCTGGGACGTCGAAGCGCACCAGCACTCCAACATGGAAATCTACGGCACCGATGGCTCGCTCTATGTGCCCGATCCCAATTTCTTCGGTGGCGAGCTGACCCTGGCCCGCCGCGATGGCGCGCGCGACGTCGTCGAGCCCTGGAAGCACCCGCTCGGTGTCGCCAATTGGGAGCGTCCGAACGGCCCGCCCTTCGCCAACTACCGCACCGCGGGGCTTGCCGACATGATGCTGGCCATCGACGCCGGCCGCAAACCGCGCTGTTCGCTCGAAACCACGCTGCACGGCGTCGACGTCATGACCTCGATCCTTAAGTCGGGCGAGATCGGAGAGGCTATTACGCTCACCACCACGTGTGAGCGCCCCGACGCCCTCGGACCGGTGGAGGCACAGGCGCTTCTGGTCTGACGGGAAACCGCCGGGACCTTCCTTTCACGGGCTCCTCCCGGTCGCGGCGCATGGTTGGGGGACCATGCGCCGCGATTTTTTATTGAACGCTGTGCCTTGCCTCGCTTGACTGTCCGGGCAGGGCATCTATCGTGTAAACGTTTTCACCTGACGCACGTACGTCAAAGAGCGGAAAAGCCGCTGCCAACCGAGGAGGACATTTCAATGCGCACTTTGAAGGGCCCGGCGATATTTCTCGCCCAGTTCGCCGCAGACGCGGCGCCGTTCGATACGCTCGACAACATCTGCAAATGGGCTGCGAGCCTGGGCTATAAGGGCGTGCAGATCCCGACTTGGGTTTCCGGCTTCATCGACCTGCAAAAAGCAGCCGAATCAAAAGATTACTGCGACGAACTCAAGGGCATCGCCGCCAGCCACGGCGTCGAGATCACTGAACTCTCCACCCATCTGCAGGGCCAGCTGGTCGCGGTTCACCCTGCCTACGATACCGCCTTCGACGGTTTTGCCGCCCCCGAGGTCAGGGGCAATCCCAAAGCACGCCAGCAATGGGCAGTCCAGCAATTGCTCTGGGCGGCCAGGGCCTCACAGAATATGGGGCTGACCGAGCACGGCACCTTCTCGGGCGCTCTGGCCTGGCCCTATATCTACCCCTGGCCCCAGCGCCCCGCCGGGCTCGTCGAAGAAGCCTTTGACGAATTGGCCCGCCGCTGGACGCCGATCCTCGACAAGTTCGACGAGGCCGGGGTCGATCTTTGCTATGAAATCCATCCCGGCGAGGATCTGCACGATGGCATTTCTTACGAAATGTTCCTCGATCGCGTGAACAATCACCCCCGCGCCAACCTGCTCTACGATCCGAGCCACTTCGTGCTCCAGCAGCTCGATTATCTCGACTACATCGACATCTATCACGAGCGGATCAAAATGTTCCACGTCAAGGACGCCGAGTTCAACCCGACGGGCCGTCAGGGCGTTTATGGCGGGTTCCAGTCCTGGGTGGATCGGGCAGGGCGCTTCCGCTCGCTCGGCGATGGCCAGGTCGATTTTGCCGCCATCTTCTCCAAGCTGACCGCCTATGATTTCGCCGGCTGGGCCGTGCTCGAATGGGAATGCGCCCTCAAGCATCCCGAGGATGGCGCGCGCGAAGGCGCTGAGTTCATCGCCAGCCACATCATCCGCGTCACCGAAAAAGCCTTCGATGATTTCGCCGGTGCCGGTACGGATCGTGCAGCCAACCGCAAGATGCTCGGTCTCGACTAGAGGCTTCCGGCAAAAGCATGTCCTGGACCCGATCGGGGATGGACACCACTTTTGCGGTTCGGAAGCGCGACCGAAAAGATTAGGAGAATTTCAATGGCAGAAAACGGAAAACGCCCCATCCGCCTCGGCATGGTGGGCGGCGGCACGGGGGCCTTCATCGGCTATGTCCACCGTATCGCTTCACGTATCGATGGCGATTATCAACTGGTCGCCGGTGCGCTGTCCTCGCGCGCTGAAGTCGCCCGGGAAAGCGGCAAAAATCTCGGGCTGGCCGAGGATCGAATCTATACCGATTTCGCCGAGATGGCCCGCGCCGAAGCAGCGCGCGAGGACGGCATCGAGGCGGTCGCCATCGTCACGCCCAATCACATGCACTTCGCCCCGGCCAAGGCGTTTCTCGAAGCCGGCATCCACGTCATCTGCGACAAGCCGCTGACCTCTTCAATCGAAGACGCCCGTGCCCTGCAGAAGGTCCAGCCGAAAAACGGTGCCAAATTCCTTCTGACCCACAACTATACCGGCTACCCGCTGATCCGTCAGGCCCGTGCGCTTGTCGAATCCGGTGCCTTGGGAAAACTCCGCGTCGTTCAGGTCGAATATCCCCAGGATTGGCTGGCCGTTGAAGCGGGAGATGACAACAAGCAGGCCGCCTGGCGCACCGATCCCTCCAAATCCGGTTCCGGCGGTGCCATCGGCGATATCGGCACCCATGCCTATAATCTCGCCCGCTACGTCACGGGCCTGAAGACCTCTGCCGTCTCGGCCGATCTCGACGCCTTCGTGCCCGGTCGCCAGCTCGATGACAACGTCCACATCATGCTGCGCTTCGATGGTGGAGCCAAAGGCATGCTCTGGGCTTCCCAGGTGGCCGTCGGATGTGAAAACGGCCTCCAGCTTCGCGTCTATGGCGAAAAGGCCGGCATCGAATGGCGGCAGGACAATCCCAATTCCATGTGGTTCACCGAGTTCGGCAAACCCAAACAACTCCTCACCCGCGGCGGCGCCATCGATGGCTCTGCCGCCGGTGCCATGGGGGTCCGCATTCCGGCCGGCCACCCGGAAGGCTATCTGGAGGCTTTCGCCACGATCTACAGCCAGTTCGCCGCAATCATCCGCGGCGATGGAGCAGAGTTTGAGGGGCTGCTTCCGACCCTCGATGACGGTGTTGAAGGCATGGAATTCATCATGGCCGCGGTCAAATCCTCAAAGGACGACAGCCGCTGGACACCGCTGGGCTGATCCAACAAAAAGGGCGGCGCACCGCGCCGCCCCAAATCATCGAGCGCTACAGCGCAATTACATGCCTTCGTGCCAGACGGCCACGTCGCGGAGCGTGACGTCGAGCCCGTCAATCATGCCAACTTCGCTCGCCGCACCCGATTCCAGATCGACCGTATAAAGGGTCATGTTGGCAACCAGATAAGCCGTGTTCATGTCGATCTCTTCGGCGAAGATATCGAAAGCGATCGCATCGGCATCGTCGATCCCCAGCATGCCGCGGGTCTCCAGCGTGCCGTCATTGGGAGCGGTCTGCTGCAGCAGCGCCAGCATCGACCATTCGATGTCATACATCGCCGTCGCTTCGGGCGAGCCGATCGAGTTGATGTAAGCGGTCGCAACCACGGTGAAATCGGCATCGGCGTTTGCGTCGCCCTCGGCAAACTGCAGGCTGCCATCGACAATGGTTTCACCCGTGTCGACGTTGATGCGCAGATTGGTTCCGTCCGAACCCATGAAACGCAGGCGGTCGGCCATCGGGTTGAAATCGACCATGGCGTAGTCGCCGCCGATGGTTTCGGTGATGGTCGACACCACGGTGGCTTCGCCGGTCGCGGGGTCGATCGTCACGATGTTATAGTCGGAATCAACGCCATAGAGCATGTTGTCGGCCGGGCGCTGGTCGATGCCGAACAGGCTGTCGACGCCGGTCACTTCCATCATGCCTTCGACCATGAGCGTTTCGGTATCGAACATGACGAGCGTCTTGTCACCGGCAAGGCCGACGGCCGGCTGGGCCAGCGCGGCGCCGGTCAGCGCGAAAAAGCTGGTGCCGATAAGAGCGGCGCGGGTAAGAGTGCGATGGGACATTGCGTTTCTCCTGATTTTTCAATCTGTTTGCTCCCCGAAGTCCGCGGAGCGCGTGATGGTCACACTGGCTCTACCCGCCAGTCGCCAATCCGGATGCACCGGCGCGATGACTTTTTTGTTTTTTTGCATCTGAAGCGGTTTGTCGTGTGTAGAGTGTCCGGAAAGGTGATGCCGAGGTGTGGGGAGCGATGAACGAGCAGGGCGCGGCGGCACAGGTGAATTCATTGGTTATCGAGATTGCCAAAGGCGAGAGATCCGCCCTTGAAGCCCTGTTTCGTATTGAAGCCGGGCGGCTGCTTGCCGTGGCCCGCCGCATCGTGCGCCGCTCCGATCTGGCCGAGGAAGTCGTGCAGGATGCGTTCGTGGCCATCTGGCAGCGCTCGGGCCAGTACGATCCCAAATATGGCGAGGCGCGCGGCTGGATCACCCGCATCGTGCGCAACCGGGCGCTCAACCTTTTGCGCGATGCCGGGCGCGTCGATCACGTCGATAGCCAGACCCTCGAAGCCATGGGCGACAGAACCGGCGATGCCAGCAACGCCTACGAGTTGCTGCCCGAGCGGCACGCGCTCAAAGGGTGCCTGAAACAACTCGACGCAAAAAAGCGCACTGCAATTCTCCTGTGCTACGTCACCGGCCTCACCCACGGTGAAGTCGCCGCCAAGCTCGATGCGCCACTGGGCACGGTCAAGGCCTGGATCAGGCGCGGCATGAGCGCCTTGCAGGAGTGTCTGGGATGACGGCACCATCTGAAACCAACCACATGATCGCCCAATATGTGCTGGGACTGCTCGAAGGCGACGAGCAGGCGCGGTTTGAGGCGCGCCTCGCCCGCGAACCCGAACTGGCGCGCCAGGTCGCCGCGCTGCAGAATAATTTTGACGCCCTCGACTCAACGGTAACGCCCGAGGCTGTGTCGGCCGATCTCTGGTCAAAAATCGAATCCGCGATCGACACAGCGCCCAAGGCGCCGCCTGCGGCCAACACCAATCGCCCTTCGCAAGCCTTTAGCCTTCCGCGCTGGGCCGGCATGGCGGCCGCCATCGTTCTGTCGCTGGGGGTAGGGTATTTCGGCGGTCAGTCGCTCGGCCCGACACCGCAGGCCCCCCTCGTCGTGGCCGTTCTTGTCGGAGACGACATGGAGCCCGGCGCCATCATCGAGGCTTTCGCAGACGACAGTGTCCGCATCGTGCCGCTTGAAGCTCTCGTCGCGCCCGCCGGGTCGACCCTTGAAGTCTGGACCTTGCCCGACCCTCAGACCGGCCCGGTCTCACTGGGCACCTTCCGCGAGGCGAGCGATCTGGTGCTGGGCGGCCCCAATCTGCCCGCGCCCCAGCCCGATCAGCTTTATGAAATCACGCTCGAGCCGGCAGGCGGCTCGCCCACCGGCCGCCCGACCGGACCGATTCTGCTCAAGGGTTTCGCCCGCGCACCGGTGATTTAGAGCGTGTCCAGCAAAAGTGGAAACGGTTTTGCGGTTCGGAGACGCGACAAAACAAAGGTTTAGAGCCGGGGATTTGATTCTATCAAATCCCCGGCTCTAGAAAGATTCAGATCAGGTGGATACCAGCAGGCCGCCTCAATGCGTCCACGGCGTCTTGCGGTCGACTCGGAAATTATCGGGATAGCTGACCTTCTTGATGGTCGATTCTTGCGCCGGCTGTACCACATAGGGGATGCCTTCGCGGCGTGCATAGGATTCGGCGTCTTCGAGCGTATCGAAGCGCAATTTGATCTGCTGCTTCATGTCGCCAGACGAGGTGTAACCCATCAGCGGCTCGATCGAACGGGCCACTTCGGGCTCGAACACCAGCACCCAGTCCTGGCTCTTGCCTTTGCCCGACTGCATCGCGTTGCGGGCGGGGCGATAGATGCGTGCGACCATAATCAACAAATCCCATGGCTGGCCAATGGTCGGGGCAGCAAGATTCGAACTTGCGACCCCCGGTTCCCAAAACCGGTGCTCTACCAGGCTGAGCTATACCCCGACATGGCCATCGGTGTTGCGATACACATTCTTTTCTCACAGGGCAAGGCATGTTACCGGGTCTCGACCGAAACTGGGGTCAGGACCCTGAAGTCTTTGGCGACCCGCGAATGCCCATGATTATGGAGATTGGGGAAAAGTGCTGGCTCCTGAAACCTTTACCGTCCAGTGGCTCAAGGCCGTCATGGAACGGCACCGGCAGGCAAAAGTCCTGTTCTGGTGGCCCTTGTGGACGATCCTGGGTCTGCTGGCTCTCGCCGTCATGCTCGATGGTCCGGTCACCGAGGCCCTGCGCAATTGGCCGTCGGGTGAGCGCGCGTTTTTTCGGTTCATAACCGATCTTGGCAAGTCCGACTGGCTGCTCATCCCCACCCTGGTTGCCGGCCTCGTGTGCGCTGGCGCCTTGCAACTCAGGCTTTCCTACAGTTGGGCCTGGGCCGCACGCGGTATCGTTGCCATCTCAGCCTATATATTTGCCACCATTGCCATTTCCGGCCTGGTGACGGTTGTTCTCAAGCGCATCATCGGGCGCGCGCGTCCCATGTATCTCGAAGATCTTGGCGTTCTCCATTTGAGGCCCTTTGAGTTGCTCGACTGGAGTTTCCACAGCTTTCCCTCGGGCCACGCAACGACCGCCGTGGCCTTTGCGCTCGTGCTTCGGACGCTGACCAACCGGCGGTTTCATGGTTGGTTTATCGCTTTCGGCTTTGCCATCGGCCTCAGCCGCATCGTCGTCGGCGATCACTACCTTTCCGATGTGATCGCCGGGTCCTTTGTCGGACTGGCCTCGGCGATCGTGGTTCGCGATTATTTTGTCACCCGCCGCTGGGGCATGCGCATGCAAGGCGCCCACGTTGATTATCGCATGTTCTCAGCCTTCAAGCCGCTCATGCGCTGGCTGCGCCGCCGTCATATCCCCGCGCTCTTCAAATAGCGCGCAATCCCGTCGCCCAGATCGGCTTTGAGATCGTTGAGATCTTCAAACCCGACATGGATGCGCAACAGATTGCCGCGCGCCTCCCAGGGCACGGCCGTCCTTATGCGCCTGGGGTCCGACGGCAGGATCAGGCTTTCAAAACCGCCCCACGAATAGCCCATGCCGAAAACAGTCATGGGGTCCACCATGGCCGCAATGGCTTGCCGCGGCGCTGGCGGCAGGACGATCGAAAACAAGCAGCCCGACCCGGAAAAATCGCGTGCGAACAGGTGATTGTCCGGATGTGAGGGCAGGGCGGGATGCAGCACCTCGATGCCCCCCAACCGCTCGAGCCAATCGGCCAGCTCGAGCGCGCGGGCCTGATGCTCCTTCATGCGGACGGCGAGCGTGCGCATGCCTCTCGTGGCCAGATAGGTGTCGTCGGGGGAGGCGATAAGGCCGAAGGTCCTGTGCGTCTGGACCAGACGATCCAGATACGCATCATTGGCCGAAACCGTGCCCATCATCGCATCCGAATGCCCGACGAACATCTTTGTTGCCGAATGAATGACGATATCGGCACCCAGCGAGAGTGGCTTGTAAAACAGCGGCGTGGCCCACGAATTGTCGACGATCACGGCAATATCGCGCCCTGAAAGCGCTTCGGTGATGGCCGGCAGATCCTGGATTTCAAACGTCAGCGACCCGGGGCTCTCCATAAACACGGCCCGGGTGCGCTCGGTCGTCATATCGGCGATCCCGCTTCCGATTCTCGGATCGAAATAGCGGGTCGTGATTCCCATCCGCTTGAGCACGGAGTCGGCAAATCTTCGGGTCGGCTCGTAAACGGAATCGGTGATGAGAACTTCGTCGCCTACCGACAAACACGTAAGAAATGCCAAGGAAATTGCCGACACACCCGATGGGGTCAAAACGGTGCCCGCGGCCCCTTCGAGCTCGGTTATCATCGCTTCCAGCCCGTCGGTCAGCGGTGTGCCCTGCCGGCCATACCGGTATCGGATCCGCGCATCGTCGAGTTCGGCCAATGTATCGAAAATGACCGTGCTACCCCGGTAGACGGGCGTATTGACGAAACCGTGTTGAGCATTGGGATCGCGGCCGCCATGCGTCAGGAACGTCTCCGTACCCGATTGGAATATAGCGGTTTTTTCTAGGTCTGACATGTTACTCCGGCCTGGGTCGCTGACAAAAGGTCAGTATTATTGCTTCTAATTTAGGCGAGCGCCGGCAAGTGACTATTTTCGTATCGCTTTTGCCCTTGACGCAAACAGTAAAACTGCGCTTCGATGCTGCCCAGCAATGCGCTCGATGGCAATAGGGCGCTGCTTCCCGCCCACAAGCGGGATAAGAGGAGCGGGCGGCAACGCACCAGCTCCATAAAAAGGGTTAGGAAACAAAGGCAATCCTATGAAAAAACAACTCATCACTTGCGCCGTGGCCGCCGCTGTCGCCACGACTTCGTCTGCAGCGTTTGCACAGACGCTCGACGAGGTCATGGAGCGAGGCTACCTGCAGTGCGGCGTGACCGAAGGCGTCCCGGGCTTCTCGTTCCCTGACGAAAACAACAACTGGACGGGTCTTGAAGTCGACTTCTGTCGTGGCATGGCCGCGGCGATTTTCGGCGATGCCGAAGCCGTTCGCTACACGCCGCTGACCTCCACGTCGCGCTTTGAAAGCCTTGCCAACGGCAATGTCGATGTTCTCTCGCGCACCACGACCTGGACCATGACCCGCGATACCGACCTCGGCCTGAGCTTTACGGGCACGATGTTCTATGACGGTCAGGGCTTCATCGTCGGCGCCGATGCCGGCGTAACCTCGGCTCTTGATCTTTCGGGCGCTGCTGTCTGCGTTGAAGCGGGCACGACCACCGAACTCAACCTGGCCGACTACTTCGCGGCCAACGGTATGGATCTTTCCAACGCCGTCGTCTTTGTCACGCGTGACGAAGTCACTCAGGCCTATCTCGACGGCCGCTGTGATGCCTACACCACTGACTCCTCGGCTCTCGCTGCCGAGCGTTCGCAGTTCCCCACACCGTCCGACCACATCATTCTTCCGGAAATCATTTCCAAGGAGCCTCTCGGCCCGGTCGTTCGCGCTGGTGATACCCAGTGGTTCAACATTGCCAAGTGGACCCTGTTCACGATGGTCAATGCTGAAGAACTCGGCGTAACCTCGGAAAACGTCGACGACATGCTCGGTTCGGAAAACCCCTCCATTCTGCGTCTGCTGGGCGTCGAGGGCGATTTCGGTACGCCGATCGGCCTCTCGACAGATTGGGGCTATAACATCATCAGCCAGGTCGGCAATTATGGTGAAAGCTACGAAGCTCACGTCGGTCCGGACACTCCGCTCGGTCTTGAGCGCGGCCTGAACGCGCTTTGGAACGACGGCGGCATCATGTACGCGCCGCCGGTTCGCTAACCGTCTTTACTGCCTCCCCGGCGGCGCTCGCGCCGCCGGGGGTATTGGTTACAGACCTCGCTTCAGCGCATCCCACTCGCTGCGAAGTGACTGCAGGGTTGTTGTGACCCTGACATGGGGCAAAGGCACAAGATGACCGACGCTACGAACAAGGGGCCGGCTTCCAAAGCCCGGCCGGCGCTCGATGCATCCCTGATCTACAATCCCAAAGTGCGTGCGTTCGTCTATCAGGCGGCCATGGTTCTCGGAATTGTACTCCTGGTCTGGTGGTTGCAGTCGAACGCAGCTTACAATCTGGAACAGCAGAGCCGAAGCACCGGTTTTGCATTCCTCACCCAGACCTCCGGATTTCAGATATCGTTTTCGCTGATCGATTTCACGCGCGCCTCGACCTATTTCGAGGTCTATATCGTCGGCATTCTCAACACGCTGCTCATCGCCGTGGTCGGCATATTCTTTGCCACGATCCTCGGGTTCACCATCGGCATTGCGCGGCTTTCGCCAAACTGGATCGTGCGCAAGCTCGGCATGGTTTATGTCGAAATCATGCGAAACGTGCCGCTGCTGCTGCAGTTGCTCTTCTGGTATTTCCTTCTGCTCAACGCCTTGCCGGCCGTCCGGCAGAGTTTCGCGCTGGGCGAAGCGGTGTTCCTCAATCAGCGCGGCCTTTATATCCCGGCCATCGTCACCGACGCGCGCTTCCTGATCATCATTGCCGGGTTCATCCTGGCGCTGGCCGCTGCCATCTGGTGGCGCCGCCGCACGATCAGGAAAATCGAGCTGACCGGCCAGCGCCATCCCATCTGGCTTCCGCTCATCGCCATATTCGTCGCCATCTTCGCTGTCGCCTTTTTCATCAGCGGCGCGCCCATCGAGATCGACTACCCGGCGCTCCAGGGCTTTAACTATTCGGGAGGCTTCACGGTCCCGCCCGAGTTGACGGCCCTGTTGCTGGGGCTGGTGATATACACCTCCGCCTTCATCGCCGAAGTCGTCCGGGCCGGTATCCAGTCGGTGAACTACGGACAGGTCGAGGCGGCGTCGGCACTGGGACTTCGCGATACCGACCGCATGCGTCTGGTGGTCATCCCTCAGGCCATGCGGGTTATCGTGCCGCCCCTGACCTCGCAATACCTCAACCTCACCAAGAACTCGTCACTCGGCGCAGCCATCGGCTTTCCCGAACTGGTCAACGTGTTCATGGGAACGGCGCTCAACCAGAGTGGGCGGGCCATCGAGATCGTTGCGCTGACCATGGCGGTTTACCTCACCTTCTCGCTGGTAACCTCGGTATTTATGAATTGGTATAACGCGCGCGTCGCGCTGGTCGAACGGTGAGGGCACAATCATGAGCGATGTCGTTTTTGTTCGCACCGAAATTGCCCAACCGCTCCCCCCTCCGGGACGGACGTCGGGGATCTGGGCCTGGATGAAAGAGAACCTTTTCTCTTCGCCTGGCAATACGATCCTGACCATCGTGGGCATCCTTGTGGTGGCCATGATCGTGCCGCCGATCTACGGCTACATGATCGGCGATGCCGTGTTCAGCGATCCCGAAGGCGTTCGCGGTGATGCATGTCGGGGCGAGGGGATCGGCGCCTGCTGGATTTTCATCCAGTCGCGTTTCAGCTTCTTCATTTACGGCTTTTACCCCGACGATCAGATCTGGCGCGTCAATCTCATGTTCGTCATGGCGATTGTGCTGCTCGTCCCGCTTCTGGTGCCCAGAATGCCGTTCGTGCGGACGGCCGCCGTGCTGTTCTTCGTGGTCTTTCCCGTTATTGCCTATTTCCTGATGGCCGGCGGTATTCTGGGGCTGCGTCCGGTGCCGAGCGGGCAGTGGGGCGGTCTGACCCTCACGCTTATCATCTCGCTGATCGGCATCATCTGCTCGCTCCCCATCGGCATTCTGCTGGCACTCGGCCGCCAGTCCCGGCTGCCGGTCATAAAAGGCTTCTGTATTGCCTTCATCGAAGTCTGGCGTGCCGTTCCGCTCATAACCGTTTTGTTCATGGCGGCGGTCATGTTCCCTCTGTTCATGCCGCGCGGGGTCAATCCCGATACGCTGTTGCGGGCCATTATCGGCATCATCCTGTTCGAGTCCGCCTATATGGCCGAAGTGGTGCGTGGCGGGCTTCAGGCCATGCCGCGTGGGCAGTACGAGGCCTCGTCCGCGCTTGGCCTGAACAAGGTCAAGACCATGGGGCTGATCATTCTGCCTCAGGCCCTCAAGCACGTCATTCCGGGCATCGTGAACACGTTCATCGCGCTGTTCAAGGATACCTCGCTGGTCTCGATCATCGGTATTTTTGAACTGCTCAACACGGTGCGCGCCGCCGGGTCCGACGCTGTCTGGGCATCGTCGCCCCAGGCAATTACGGGCTACATTTTCGCCGGCATGGTATTCTGGATATTCTGCTTCGGCATGTCGCGATATTCCATCTACATGGAAAATCGACTTCACACCGGGCACAAGAGGTAAGTCACAATGACAGCAGATATGGACACGGCTCACCAGCCCAATCGCACCAAGATGACGGTATCGGAAACCGATGTCGCCATTGAAATCACCAACATGAACAAGTGGTACGGTGATTTCCACGTTCTGCGCGATATCGATCTCAAGGTCATGCGCGGCGAGCGTATCGTCATCGCTGGCCCCTCGGGCTCGGGCAAGTCGACCCTGATCAGGTGCGTCAACCGTCTCGAAGAGCATCAGCAGGGCGACATCATCGTCGATGGGATCGAATTGACCAACGACATCAAGCGGATCGACGAGGTCCGGCGCGAGGTCGGCATGGTGTTCCAGCACTTCAACCTGTTCCCGCATCTGACGATCTTGCAGAACCTGACCCTGGCGCCGATCTGGGTGCGCGGCACACCCAAAGCCGAGGCCGAAGAGCAGGCCATGAAATATCTCGAGCGCGTCAAGATTCCCGAGCAGGCCGCCAAATTCCCCGGCCAGCTCTCCGGCGGCCAGCAGCAGCGCGTGGCGATCGCCCGCTCACTGTGTATGAACCCCAAGATCATGCTGTTTGACGAGCCCACCTCGGCGCTCGATCCCGAGATGATCAAGGAAGTGCTCGAAGTGATGGTGCAACTTGCCGAGGATGGCATGACCATGATCTGCGTCACCCACGAAATGGGTTTCGCGCGTCAGGTCGCCAATCGGGTGATCTTCATGGATCAGGGGCAGATCATCGAGCAGAACGAGCCCGAAGCGTTCTTCTCGAACCCCCAACACGAACGCACGAAACTCTTCCTGAGCCAGATTCTGCACTGATATCGGCCGATATCAGCGATCGGACAGGTACAGGCCGGCCCCAGGGCGCGGCCTGTACTGCTAAATATCAAACGTGCAGTAAAATCGAATTGTCGGGGGGAAACGGCTGACGCGCCTTGACCCGTCATGGACCCATGCCAATATGGCGATCCATTTTCATAGGAGCGGGTCCGCCCGCGTCGAGCTTGCATTCAGTGTGGCGTTTTTTGCGGATTCCTGCCAGTGCAGCCCTTTTGGCCGCCATGCTTCTGGGTGGCCAGCAGACGGCGTTTGCCCAGCAGGCCGAAGCTGAAACCGAAGCCAGCGCACCGTTCACCATTTCCACGCTCGAAACGGTTCGAACCCGGGGCTACGTCATTTGCGCGGCGACAAACCCGCTGCCCGGCTTTGCGCAGGTCAGTCCCGAAGGCCTCTGGTCGGGGTTCGATGTCGATCTGTGCCGGGCCATTGCTGCGGCAGTCTTTGGTGATCCCTCCCGTGTCGAATTTCGTCCGCTTTCCGGGCAGAGCCGTTTTGCCCATCTCTTGATGGGAGAGGTCGATCTTGTCGTGAGAAATTCGCCCTGGACGATGGCCCGCGACACCCAGTACGGCGCGACCTATGTCACCACTTCGTTTTTCGACGGTCAGGCCTTTATGGTTCCCGACCGCCTGGGCGTGGTGTCCGCCTATGAACTTGAGGACGTAACGATCTGCGTGACATCGAATTCCGACGCGTCGCGCCGTCTCGACGAGTTCTTTTTCTTCAACCAGCTGGCCTATGAAGAGCTGCTCTACGAAGATCGCGAGGATCTCGCTGTCGCCTATCGCGCCGGGGAATGCGATGCCGTCACCGGCGCGGCCAGTTGGCTGCAGGCCATTCGCCGCACGATGCCCGATCCGGGCTCCAATTCCATCCTTCCCGAACGCTTGAGCAAGGAACCTTACGGGCCGGTGGTGCGCAGCAACGATCCCCAATGGGAAGCCATTGTCCGCCGCACGCTCTACGCGCTCATCAATGCCGAAGAGTATGGGGTCACCTCCATAAATATCGAATCGATGATGTCGGCACGCACGCCCGCGATACGGCGTCTTCTCGGTGCGGAAGAAGACGTGGGCAGCGACATCGGCTTGCGCCCGACCTGGATGCGCGATGTCATTGGCAGCGTTGGCAATTATGGCGAGATCTATGCCCGGCATTTCGGCGCCGTGGCCGGCGCCCAGCTTTTGCGCGGCCAGAACGCGCTTTGGCTCAATGGCGGGCTGATGTACGCCCCGCCCGTTTACTGAAGCCAGGCGTCACAAAATCGGCGAAAACAGCCTTGCACCCTGACAGAGCAGGCGAAACGGATAGCTCCGCCGCTGCAGATTGCGTTCGGTCGTGAGATAGGATCCCTCGAAATCGGTATCGAGCATCGCCGCGACCCTGGCGATCATGTCACTGTCGGTGAACCACAGCGTTGCCTCGAAATTGATGTTGAAGGACCGGTAGTCGAAATTGACGGTGCCGACACCGGCGATCTGGTCGTCGCACAGGATCACCTTCTGGTGCAGAAATCCCTTTTCATAGCGATGCACCTTGATGCCGTGCAGCACCATCTGGTCGGCATGGGCGTAGCTGGCCAGCCACACGATCAGATGATCTGGCTTGCGCGGCAACAGGATGCGCACATCGACCCCGCGTAGCGAAGCGGCATAGAGCGCTGTCTGGACTTCGATGCCCGGAACGAAATAGGGACTGACAATCCACAGTCGTTCGCGAGCCCTTGAAATCACTTCGGTAAACGCAATGGCGCAGTCCTCGAGCTTGTCGGCCGGACCGGTGGGCATCACCAGGATCGGCTGGTTGCCGGGCGTCGGTATGGTGTCGGGATAGCGGGCCGGCAATTCTTCGCCTGTGGCCCAGTGCCAGTCCTCTCGGAACATCAGTGCGAAGGCCAGCGCGGCCGGTCCGGTCACATGAACATGGGTGTCGCGCCAGCGTCCGAGCTTGGGGTTCTTGCCCAGATACTCGTCGCCGACGTTGTGCCCGCCCACCCAGGATTCGACCCCATCGACAACAACGTTCTTGCGGTGATTGCGGTAATTGATGCGCGTCAGGCCATAGAGCCGCAGGAACGGGTGGCGATGATTGAAGCCCGTGATCTTGACGCCATGGCTCTTGAGCCGTTCTTTGTAGCTGCGGGGCAGGGCATGACTGCCCGCGTCGTCGTACAGAACATAGACCTGCACCCCCGCATCGGCCCGCTCGATCAGCGCATCGGCGAACCTTCGGCCCAGATCGTCATCGCGAATGATATAGAACTGGACCAGCACATAGTCCCTGGCCCGCGAAATCCCGTCGATGATCGAAGCAAACGTATCCTCGCCATCGATCAGCAGCGAGGCCGAATTGCCGTACAGGAACGGCAGTTCGGCAACCTTGCGCAGCACCGGCCAGTGATCGTTTGTCTTCTTGTCCACGATCCGCAGATCTTCCGATCGCGCCAGACGCCAGGTGCGGCCGGAATGGATCTGGGATTCGGCATAATCGTCGAACAGTTTCCAGCCGAACAGCAGATAGATGATCGTGGTGGGGAAGGGCAGGATGAGCAGGGACAGCAGCCAGGCGATTGTGCCCTGCGATGTGCGCGAGTTCATGATCTCGCGCACTGAACAAACGAACGCCAGAAGATAGTTGGCCAGATAGAGCGTAGCCAGAAAGCTGAAATTGTCGGCTATCGCCCTGACCAGATCCACGCAAAACCCGCCTAGCTATCGGCCTCCAGCACCGAATTGATGTCAACCGTGGGTCCGGCCTCCAGCCAATCTGGCACCGGCAGTTCCTTGGAGCGCAGGAAGGCCGGATTGAACAGTTTCGACTGATAGCGGCTGCCATAGTCGCAGAGTACGGTGACAATGGTTTTGCCCGGCCCAAGTTCCCTGGCAAGCCGCACAGCGCCCGCGATATTGATCGCAGACGAGCCGCCAAGGCACAATCCCTCCTGGGCAATCAGGTCAAAGATATAGGGCAACGCTTCGCTGTCGGGGATCTGGTAGGCGTGATCCACGCTCAGCCCCTCAAGGTTTGCGGTAATGCGGCCCTGTCCGATTCCCTCGGTGATCGAGCCACCCGAGGATTTGAGCTCCCCGCTTGTGTAATAGCTGTAAAGCGCGGCCCCTTCGGGGTCGGCCAGCCCGATCTGGATATCCTTGTTGCGCTCCCTGAGCGCCATGGCGACCCCGCCGAGCGTGCCGCCCGAACCCACCGCGCAGATGAACCCGTCGACCTTGCCCTCGGTCTGGCTAAAGATTTCCGGTCCCGTGGTTTCGATATGGGCCTGCCGGTTGGCGA
>PBNW01000057.1 GCA_002723255.1 Pelagibacterium sp.
CAGCCCCAGAACGAAAATCCGCATCTGTACGGCACGAGTTTCGATGTCGGGAATTTCGCCCCAGCCCATTGAGGACGACCAGTTGCTCAGGGCCCCGAACAGGCCCGTCGCCACCTGCTCGGAGAGCATCCAAACGACATAGATGAACAGCCCGCCAAACAGCGCGCCGAAATTGTTGCCGGCTCCACCCACGATCAGCATCACCCAGATGATGAAGGTGTGGTTGATTGGCTGGTAGCTCGAGGGGTCATAGATGCCCACGAACGAAACGAGGATCGCCCCGCCAATGCCCATTAGCACCGAGCCGAAAATGAAAATCTCAAGTTGCCGCCCCGTTACATCCTTGCCCATCGATGCCGACGAGATGTGATTGTCACGAATGGCCCGCATCATGCGACCCCATGGCCCCTGATACGCCCTGTGGATCAAGAACAGCGCCACAATGACGATAGCCACCACCAGCGCGAGAAACCCGGCCCGCGCGTAAACAAAGCTGTCGGTGATCGAAACACCAAACTCCTGATAGTATTGCGGATTGGGTACCGGCCAGGGAATGGGCGAAACCGTTAGCGTGCCGCGCGTCAGCCATTCCATGTTGCGGATCACAGCCCGCAAAATTTCGGCAATCCCGATGGTCGCAATCGCCAGATAATCGGCCCGCAGCCCAAGGCTGACCTTCCCCACCAGAAACCCGATCAGCCCGGCCAGAATACCCCCGAAGGCCCAGCCAAGGATCACCGGCAGGCCCAGCCCACCGACCCAGCCGGCGGTCGAGGTGATAGTGTTGGCGACCGGATCCATCTGCGTACGGAAGATAACATAGGCGGCAAACCACGCGACAACGATCACCGCCCCGCGCCATTTGCCCGTTATTCCGAACCGCTGCACGCGATGGGCGAAAAAGATGATGATCGCCCCGATCGCCGCCGCGATTGCGGTGCGCCCGAGCAGCATCGGGCCCTCGGATTCCCAGAACGCCGCGTTGACCGGAAAGGAGATGAAGGTGACGGCAAACCCGCCCACCATCAGCATGCCCAGAATGCCGAAATTGAACAGCCCGCCAAAGCCCCACTGGATATTGAGCCCCATGGCGATCAGCGCAAAGGCGAAGGCCTCCACCATCAGCCGCACGGTGAACGGGGTGCCCATCATCACACCCACGAAAACGATCAGCGCAAACAGCGCTGCAAACAGCCCGATATAGCGCGCGGTCATGTGGAGGCTCCCCTGAAGATTCCCGTTGGCCGCACCAGAAGCACGACGACCAGGATCACGAAGGCGACGGTGAGTTTGTATTCGGACTGAACCAGGGTCAGCGAAGCGGGGATGTCAAACCAGAGGACATCGCGGAACGGGCGTAGCAGAACCGACCAATTGAACACCGCCAGCGTTTCCGCAAATCCCAGAACGAACCCGCCAGCAATTGCCCCATAGGCATGCCCCAACCCGCCTAGGATGGCTGCTGCAAAGATCGGCAACACGATATTGAAGGCCAGATCGGGTTTCAGTGTTACATCGAGCGCCAGCATGGTGCCCGCCAGGCAAGCCAGCGCACCCGCAATCACCCATGTCACCCGCACGACGAGCTTGGTGTTGATGCCTGAAACCTTGGCCAGGTCGGGATTGTCGGCCATAGCCCGCATCCCCTTGCCTAACCGCGAGCGGGTGAGAAAGTAGTGCAGGGCAATCACGGCGATAGCGGTCGAAGCCACCAGCCAGACCTGCGGCTCTGTAAAGGTGATGGGCCGGGTGACCCCCTCGAAGGGCAATTCGATCCGGAAAATCTGCTTGGGTTCGGTATCGAAGAACGAGCGCGTCTCCACCCCGAAAAACAGCCGGATCAGCCCCTGGATCATCATGGTGACCCCGATAGAGGCGATCAGCAATGTCACCGGTTTTGCCCCGCGGGCCCGAAGCGGCGCATAAAACCCTTTGTCGATCCCCAGCGCCAGCCCCGCCGCCAGCATCATGGCCAGCGGCACCACCAGCACACCGGTCGGAATGGGTGTCACGATCCCCAGCGCCGTCAAAACGCCGGCCAGGATAAAGGTGATGAACGCCCCCATGGTCATCATGTCGCCATGGGCGAAATGGGCAAACCGCAGGATACCGAAAATCAGCGTCACGCCCACGGCGCCCAGTGCATAGACCGAGCCCAGCACCACCCCGCCGATCAGCGCCTGATTGAAGAAAAAGATAAGATCGTTCATGCTTTCATCAGCTCCGGATCACCCGCCAAGAAAGCTCTTGGCCACATCCGGATCGTCGAGCAATTCCTGCCCGGTTCCGGTGAACCTGTTCTGTCCGCTGGTCAGAACGAACCCCTTGGTCGCGAACGCCAGCGCCTGACGCGCATTCTGCTCGACCATCAGGATACCAACGCCCGCGGCGTTGATCTTGACCACCTGTTCGAAAATTTCCATCATGTAGCGCGGCGAAAGCCCGGCCGATGGCTCATCGAGCATCAACAGTTTCGGCCGGCTCATCAGCGCCCGCCCCATGGCCACCATCTGGCGCTGTCCGCCCGACAGTTCGCCCGCCGGCTGTTTGCGCTTGGCCTTGAGATCGGGAAACATCTCATAGACCATATCGAGACTTTCGGTGATGTCGTCGCGCCGCACGAAGGCGCCCATCTCGAAATTCTCGTGTACCGACATTGAGGTAAAGACGTTGTGCTCCTGGGGCACGAACGAAAGCCCCATCGGCACCAGCCGGTCGGCCTCGAAATTGGTCACATCCTGTCCACCGAATGTCACGGTCCCGCCCGTAACGGTCAAAAGCCCGAAGATAGCCTTCAGAGTGGTCGATTTGCCCGCCCCGTTCGGCCCAACGATCACTCCGATATCGGACGCGTCGATCGCCATATTGACGCCATTGAGGATCGGCGCCCCGCCATAACCGGCCACGATGTCCTTAAGATCGATAAGGCTCATTGCACGGCCTCCACCGGGCCACCGAAATAGGCCTCGACGATCATCGGGTTGGCGCGCAGCTCTTCCATATTGCCCTTGGCGATCACCTCGCCCTGCGCCATCACGATCACCGGGTCGCACAGCCGCGCGATCAGATCCATGTCGTGCTCGATGACAAAGAAGGTATAGCCGAGCTCTTTGTTCATGCGCTCGATATTGGCGGCCAGATCGTTGAGCAGGGTCTTGTTGACCCCTGCTGCCACCTCGTCGAGCAGCACGATCTTGGCGTCCACCATCATTGTGCGGCCCAGCTCCAGCAGCTTTTTTTGTCCGCCCGAAAGATTGCCCGCCAGCTCGTTCTTCACATGCCCGAGTTTGAGAAAATCGATGACATCGAGTGCTTTCTGACGCACCTCCGCCTCGCGCGCCGCAGCCCTGCCCGGCTGGAACCACAGGGTCGAAAGGCTCTCGCCCGGCTGATCGCCGGGAACCATCATCAGATTCTCCAGCGCCGTCATCTGGGAAAATTCATGCGCGATCTGGAAGGTGCGCAACATGCCCAGCCGGAACAACTCGTGCGGCTTGAGCCCCGTAATGTCCTGCCCATCAAAGATGATCTGCCCGCTGGTGGGCGCAAAATTGCCGGCCACCATGTTGAACAGGGTGGATTTGCCCGCCCCGTTCGGCCCGATCAGTCCGGTGATCGACCCGCGCTCGACTTCGAGCGAACAGTTCGAAACAGCCAAAAGTCCGCCAAACCGTTTTGAAACGGAACGCACCTCGATTACCGCGTCAAACGCCACGCCTATGCTCAGCCCCTGAATTATTGTTGGACCAAAAGGTCAAATTCGTTGGAATTGCGGCATCTGCTCACAAGCGGTCCATTCGGTCAACTCAAAGCGCTTTGAGCACGGCTTCGGCTGTGGACTTGTTGTAGGCCACCGGGATGTCATAAAGCGTCGCAAGCCGGGTCAGCGCCTTGACGTCGACATCGTGCGGCAGCGCGCTCATCGGGTCTATGAAAAAGATCAGCGCGTCCAGCCGTCCCTCGGCAA
Organism: Pelagibacterium sp.; assembly: GCA_002723255.1. Lineage (GTDB taxonomy): Bacteria > Pseudomonadota > Alphaproteobacteria > Rhizobiales > Devosiaceae > Pelagibacterium > Pelagibacterium nitratireducens. The sequence goes on from PBNW01000057.1 coordinate 3,968, forward strand.
TCATCGCCCCGATCTGCGCATCCCCGCCCAGCGGACCGCTTTTCAGCGCCAGAACCTCGAGCCCGGTTTCCTGGGCCACGCGTCCGCCGGTCGTACCGGTGCCCACCAGCGTGAACCCATTCAACTGGTCCTTGTGCGCCAGCGCGAAGGCGACCATGTCGTTCTTCTTTTCGTCATGGGCTACCAGCCCGATGGTCTTTGTGGTCATGGCACTTGCCGTCCTTGCCCGTTTTGCTCTTCAACCATGCGATAGCCGCCTTGCCAAGCCCGGCATGCAAAAGGGCGCCCCGATGGACGCCCCTGCAAACGCAAATAATCCGGTCGCTCAGCTCAGCGCGCCGATAACCGCCTCGATGCGCTTCTTCATTGTCCCGGCATCGTAAGGTTTGATGATGTAGTTGTTCACACCACTCTCGATGGCTTCCTTGACCTGCTCCTTATCGGAGCGGCCCGTGGCCATGATAAAGGGCATGCCTTGCGTGCGCGGATGCTTGCGGATCACCTTGAGCAGCGTCAGCCCGTCCACATCATCCATGTTCCAGTCGGAAATGATGAGGTCGACACTTGTCTTTTCAAGCTTGGTCAGCGCATCGCGGCCGGACTTGGCCTCCACGATGTCCTTGAACCCGAGCTGAGTGAGGATGTATTTGCAGATGCCCCGCATCGATTGCTGGTCATCGACAATGAGAACGCTGACAGCGCTGGCCTTTGGCATGGATTCTCCGCCTTCAATACCCGGTCTTCTTCCGGAATGGTCAACCTGTGAAATTAGGGGACAAGCGTTACAATAATCTCAATACAAAGCCTCAAGCTGCAGCCTTGAGCTTCATGAGTGCACTAACCAACCGCCCGGCGATCTTTTCCACCGGCGCTTCCTCGATCACCGCACCCATCTCGAACGCTGCCTTGGGCATGCCGTAGATCAGGGCCGATCCCTGCGACTGCCCGATGGTGAACGCCCCCGCCTCGCGCATGGCTTTCATGCCCAACGCGCCGTCGCGCCCCATGCCCGTCAGGATTGCCCCCACGGCCATCGAGCCCACCACCTTGGCGGCGGATGAAAAAAGCACGTCCACGCTCGGCCTGTGTCCCGACGTTACCTCATCCTGGGTCACCCGGCATTTGAGCTGGCCCGAGGTCTTTTCCACCCGCAAGTGAAAATCTCCCGGAGCGACATAGGCTGTCCCGCGCTCGAGCACCATGCGGTCGGCAGCCTCGATCACCCTGACCGGCACGAGCTCGTTGAGCCGGGCGGCGAACCGCGCTGTAAACCCCTTGGGCATGTGCTGGGCGATCACGATCGGTGGACAATCGGAAGGAATGGATGAAAGCACCTGCCGGATCGCCTCGACACCACCGGTGGAGGCGCCAATGGCAATAAGCGCCCCCTCGGGCGCCGCAGCCGTCTTGAGCGGCAAATCGGGCGCTGGGGCGCGATGGGCCCGCGCCTGCACGTCCGACTGCGCCGCAAAGCGTACCTTCTCACGCAGCGTTGCGCCGAATGCCTCCAGCCCTCCTGCCATCTCGGTGCCGGGCTTGGCGACAAAATCGACGGCACCGAGCTCCAGCGCCAGCATGGTTTCGGACGCCCCTTTGGTGGTCAGGGTTGAAACCATCACCACCGGCAGTGGCCGCAGCCGCATGATCTTTTGCAAAAAGGCCAGCCCGTTCATATTGGGCATTTCGATATCGAGCGTCACCACATCGGGGTTGAGCGCCTTGATCTTGTCGCGCGCGTCCAGCGGATCATGCGCGGTGCCCACCACGGTGATATCGCCCTCTTGCGCCAGCGTTTTGGAAAGCACGTCCCGAATGAGCGCCGAATCGTCGACGACGAGGACCCTGATATTGCTCATGCTGCATCCTTTGCGTCGGCATTTGCCTTGCGTTGATAGACAGTCTTGCCGACCAGTTTGAAGCCCTTGGAAACGGCCTGCAGGTTTTCCGAGTGGCCGATATAGAGAAAGCCGTCGGGCGCCAGAACCTGACCGAGCCGATCAAACAGCACCCCTTGGGTTGGCTTGTCGAAATAAATTGCCACATTCCTGCAGAAAATTGCGTCGAACGGACCGCTGACCGGCCAGGCCTCGATCAGGTTGAGCAGCTTGAAGGTGACCAGCTCGTGCGCGGCGCGCGGGATACGGATTTCTCCCGTGTCGACCTTTTCGAAAAGCGCCGCCCGTTGCGCGGAGAGCCCGTTGAGTTCGGTGGACGGATAGATGCCTCTGGCCGCCTTGCCCACGACATTGGAATCGATATCGGTGGCCAGGATACGGAAATCCCAGCGCTTGAGTTCAGGAAACGCGGCCAGAAGGCTCAACGCGATCGTATAGGGCTCCTGCCCGGTCGAACATCCCGCTGACCAGATGCGCAGGCGGGGCTTGCCGCCCTTTGTCATGCGCCGCGGCCTGGCGATCAGCGCAGCCACGTGGCTGACAAGATGATCGAAATGGCGATCTTCGCGAAAGAACCGTGTCAGATTGGTGGTCAGTGCATTGACGAAATCCTGATCGTCCTCGGGCCGGCCCCGCATCTCGAGAAAATCGATATAGGCATCGAACCCAGGCAAAGAGAGCCCGCGCACGATCTTGGACAAGCGCGACACCACAAGCGTGCGCTTGGCGTCGGAAAGCGAAATCCCCGCCACGCGATAGACGCGCTCGCGGATTCGCGAAAATTCTTTTTCGCTAAGCGGAAATTCACCAGTATCCATACAAGTTCCGACTCCCCGATGCCGGTCTGCGCCCAGAAAAAGCTAGGCTCTGCCGGCAGATTGCCCCGCCGGCTGCGCGGTGAGCGCCTCGGCCTGTTGTTTTGCCTTGTCTCCGATCAGATCGACATCGGCGCCTGCCGCCACAAGCGCTTGGTCCCCGCTTGCCAGACTGGCCCCGATCATTGCCGTTTCCTCACTTAAATTCAGTAAATGGGCTGTGACCACACCCATGGTCTCCGCCAACCCCCGCGCCCCTTGCACCCCGGCATCGGCCTCCCCCAGCCCCGACTTGACCAGGGCCCTTATGTCCTTGGAGGTTTTGGCACTCGCCTGAGCCAACTCGCGCACTTCGCTGGCCACCACGGCAAACCCCGCGCCCTTCTCTCCGGCCCGCGCCGCTTCCACGGCGGCGTTGAGCGCTAAAAGATTGGTACGGAACGCCACCTCTTCGATCCCTGCGACAAGCTTGTCGATCTTGCCCACCAGCCCGGTCACCGCCATCACCCGCTCACTAGTCTCCTCGGCCGACGCCATGGCGATCTCGACATCTGCCCTGATTCCTTTGGTCCCTTCAGCGGTGCGTCCGGCCAGCAACCGACCGGCATCGATCTCGCCCCGTGCCGTCTCAATATGGGTGCGCGCATCATCGGCCGACTGCGTCAGGGTTTGGGCTGCCTCGCGGCAGATTTCGACAAGCGCGCCGACCTTTTCGAGCCGTTCGCGGGCTTGCCTGTGCATGTCGAGCGCTGCTTGGCGTTCTGAATCGATGCCTTCGATCTGCCGCGCCAACCCGGTGATCCGCGCCGCGAGGCCGTCATTGCCGCCCGCATCTGTGATCGGGGTGCCCTGCGCCAGCGCATCGAGCCGCGCCGCCGCCGCATCGAGCGTTGCCAGCCCTGCGTTGACCAAGTCGAACTCGGGCACGTCCTCGACGATGTCGGTGCCAATCCGGTAGCCAACATGCCCGCCGACCAGCGCCTGCCCAATCTCGTCGAGCACTTGAGCTGGAACCACCCGGCCCGGCCGGTCGATCTCGATCAGCCAGCGGTCCGGGGCCAGCGCGCTGACGGTTGCCATATGGCGCTGACCGGAAAGCGCGATGGCATAATCGGCCGGCTCATCCCCAAGCGCGAACACAATGCCCAACAGAGCCGCAGCCGTGTCGGTTTCGGCGCATTCGGGCGCCAGGGCCGTCAGCCCGGCGCTCATCTTGACGATAACGCCCTGTCCATCGACCAACATAGCCGGCCGTGCGAGCGTCTCGAATGCCGTGCAATAGGTCATGCCGCGTTCGAGCCGTAGGCACATATTGGCGGTGATGGCGCGCATATGCTCGATTTCACGGCTTTTCCCGATCGGGCCGCTTCCCACCGCCTCGCCCAACGCTGACAGCACACGGCGCTGCGCTCGGTCAGCCAGGATTGCGACAGCAAGACTCACCGCAATCGCCGCCACCCAGACCCCGGAGATCGCCAGCGGCCACCATGAAAAAGAAGAAAAATTGACGGCCAGAAACAGGCAGACCGCGAGGGTCGCCGACCAGAGCGCCAGCAATGCGGTAACGAGGCGGGTTCGAGCCAATGGACAGCCGACAATAAGAATGCGTCGCGTCACCCTAAAAGCCTATGGTTAACGCTTCGTGAGCGTGACACGTTCGCGGTAAGATTGTGGGAAGGTCTTCGCCTCACCCCGTCTGGCTCTGTATCGCCCTTTCAAGCACAGCGAAGATTTTCGGGTCTCCGCACTGCGCAACATTAAACCGCATGAAACGCCCGGCGGTTCCCGACGCGCTGTAGACGTTACCCGGCGCCGCAACGACGGCGTCCACCAGGGCCGTTCGCGCCACCTGCGCTGAATCCACCCCATCGGGCAATTGCCCCCAAAGGTTGAATCCGCCCCGTGGCAAGATCCACGGCTCGATCCCTATGCGCCCCAACGCGACTGCCGTTTCGCCCTGCGCCCGTGCCAGCTTGCGCTGCAGCTCCTCGATATGGCGGCGATATCCGCCTCCGGCCAGAACCCCGGCCACGACTTCGGCGGCCACAGGGCTCGGTCCGCCGAACCCTGCGGCAATCTGGAGATCGATAAGCCCCTCGATCCAGTCAGGGCGCGCCGCGATATAGCCGCAGCGCAACGAAGCCGAAATCGTCTTTGAAAAGCTTCCGATGCGCACCACCCGATCCAACCCGTCCAGACCCGCCAGATGCGGCACCGGCTCGGGCGCAAAATCGGCAAAGATATCGTCTTCGATGATCGTGACGTCATGAGCCGTCAGGGCTGACAGCACCCTGTGCGCGGTTTGAGCCGAAACCATCGCCCCCGTCGGATTGTGCAAGCCATTGTTGGTGACATAGAGTTTTGGCCGCTCGGCGGCCAGAACCGCCTCGAAACGCTCGATATCCGGCCCGATCGGCGTATAGGGCACCCCGACGACTTTCACCTGGTGAGCGCGCAGCAGCGCGCGGAAATTGAAATAGCACGGATCGTCCACCACAACCGTATCGCCGGGCCGCAGCACGAAACGGCACACCAGATCGATGGCGCTGGTCCCAGACGCAGTGAGCAAGAGCTGGTCGGGCGCCGTCTCCACGCCGTCTGCCGCCAGCCGCCTGCTGATGATGCGCCGCAGCGCTACCGAACCGCGCGTCGAACCATAATCGACAAGCGCGCCATCCCCGCTCCGGGCCAAGGCTCGCATGCCCTTGCGGATCGCCTCGGCGGGCATCCAGTCCGCCGGCAGCCAGCCACAACCGGGCTTGAGCGCTTGGGGGTCCGCGTCAAGCGATTGCCGCGACACCCAGAACGGGTCGATGTCGCGTTCCTTGGGCGCGATCTCCTGGGCCAGCGCCAAGGGTGGCAGCGCCGTCGCGCAAACATAAAACCCCGAGCCCCGCAGCGCCCGGATAACCCCTTCGGCCACCAGCCGGTCATAGGCCTCGACCACTGTCGATGGGGAAACGCCGATCTCGACGGCCAGCGCCCGGATCGAAGGCAACCGGTCGCCAGCCACCAGCGTCCGGCTGGCCACCCGCGCCCTGATTACCTGCATCACAGTCGCGGTCCGTCCGCCAATCTGCCCGATTACATTCAAATGTATGCCTGCCCATATCAATACAATTTTTTACTATTGTATTGATCTGTGCCTGTTCTGGCCAGCCCCTTCTCTCTAGCCTCGTGCGCTCATTGGAAAAGGTCCGAGTAAAGTGAAATCATCTCTTCAGGGCTGGGGCAGCGGTTTGCTCGGCGTCGTCATCTTCTCTGGCTCGCTCCCCGCCACCCGTGTCGCAGTCGCCGATTTCACCCCGCTGTTTCTCACTTCGGCCCGCGCTGCCATTGCCGCACTGCTTGCTGCAACCTGCCTTGCGGTACTTGGTCAGCCCCGCCCCCGACCCGCCGATCTCTTATCACTGGCCATCGTCGCTATCGGCGTGGTTATCGGATTTCCGCTGCTCACGGCACTGGCCCTCGAGCACATCACATCGGCACGCTCCATTGTCTTTATCGGCCTGCTTCCACTGGCCACGGCGACGTTTGCCGTCCTGCGCGGCGGCGAGAACCCTCGCCCCGCCTTCTGGCTGTTTTCCGGGTTGGGCAGCGCCATAGTGATCGTCTTCGCCATCTCGGGTGGCGGTGCGGGATCGCTAATCGGCGACTGCTATATGGTCGCGGCCATCATCGTGTGCGGATTGGGCTATGCCGAGGGCGCAAAACTGTCGCGGCGGCTGGGCGGCTGGCAGGTCATCTGCTGGGCTCTGGTGCTGTCGGCCCCGCTCATGGCCGCACTGGCACTCGCCAACCTGCCGCTCTCATGGCATGCCATCGGCTCCGCCGCCTGGCTCAGCCTTGCCTATGTCTCGGTGTTTTCCATGCTGGTCGGCTTTGTCTTCTGGTATCGCGGTCTGGCGCTCGGCGGCATCGCCGGCGTCGGACAACTCCAATTGCTCCAGCCCTTTTTCGGGCTGACGCTTGCTGGTCTTGTCTTGGGCGAGCCCATCGCCGCCTCGATGCTGGCTGCCACCGCCATCATCGTTGTTTGCGTCGCCCTCGCCCGACGCTTTGCCTGACGGACGGGCGCAGGACCAGTCTGAATGCCGAGTGGTCCTAGAACAATTCGATATCGTCAAGCACGGGCTTGGCGGGTTGGCGGTTTGCAATTGCCAACTCTTCGCGGACCAGCTTGGCGTTATCGGTCGAATCGAGTCGCTTGACGAAAGCCCGGCCGGTATGGGGCTGGAACATCACCCGCCGGGCATAATTGCCACCCATGTCCTGGCTTGAAAGGATATAGCCTTCATTGCCCAGGAACTCGCGCACGAACTCGATATTTTTCATCCCCACATCATGCATGCCCGCATGAATGTTGCCGCCTCCGAACACCTTGAATTCGAGGTTGCTTTTCCGCCCCGTTCCCTTGGTCAGGACCATATTGATGAGCTGTTCCATGGCGAACGCGCCATAGCGCGCCGATTCCCCGAACCTGTCCTTGGACGACCCCGACTGGCTGGCCAGAAGGAAATGATTCATACCACCCACCTGCGCCACCCTGTCCCGTACGCAGGCCGAAATACACGAGCCCAAAATCGTCGAAAACGTCGCATCCGGCTGGCTTGAAATTACACAATCGCCCTGGTGAACGGTGGTCACCACGCCACGGGTGAAAGTATCGGGCATCAAGATAATTCAAACGGCATTGACCGCTTCCCTGCACCTTTTCTGCAAAACCGGCGCGAACCGGTTTCCCATTGAATTTTTCCGACCCTATCGCGCCATTCGTTAGCCATTTGCTAACCCTAACCGGCGATGACTACGGATAGCGCCAAATAGCAAGCATCGGTTTAGAAGTCTGCCATTATGATCGCCATGATTGTGAATCGGGGGTGCCGTGCATGAGCTTGCACAAGCTGGCCAGAGAGCTGGAAGAAACCGCTCGCCAGACGGCGGAAATGGTTGATGGCATCACCGCCAGCCTTCTGACTCTCGGCGACACCTCGATCGATTGCAACGCAGCCCGTTCCACCGCCATCCGCCAAATTGTCGTCGCCCTCCAGATGCAGGACCGCATCGAACAACGTTGCCGCAACATGGCCGACGCTGCCCGCAAGATCGCCGACCTCTCTGATGGCAGTGATGCCCAGGCAGCCGAAGGCGTCTGGTCGACCCTGACCCTTGACGAATTGCGCGACGAATCCCTTTCGGGCATCGCCGCGCGCACCAATTCAGGCGAAGTCGAGTTTTTCTAGAGCGCCTCGCCAACAAGGGCACCGTTTGTCCGGTTCGGACGCGCAATCCAACAAAGACTTCGAACGATTGAAGCGAATCAGCCAGCCGCTGAACGCGCTTGGCGCCCGATCTGCCTGCTCAAAGCATCGCCGGATGCCCCTGATCGTCAGGCGCCTTGGGCAGGAATCGCCCCACCCGTCTTCCAAAGCCTTCGACATAGGTCAGCATGACCGGAACGACGAGCAATGTCAGAAGTGTCGAACTGATAAGCCCGCCAATCACCGCATGCGCCATGGGCGCATTGGCCTCGCTTCCCGGATGCAGCGCCAGCGCCAGCGGCAGCATGCCGAAGATCATGGCCAGCGTCGTCATTATGATGGGTCGGAACCGCGTACCACCCGCCTCGATCAGGGCTTCCCTGAGTGGCAGTCCGGCCCTGACGTGCTGATTGGTGTTGTCGACCAAAAGGATGGCGTTCTTCACCACCAGCCCCATCAGCATGATGAAACCGATCATCGAATACATATTGAGCGTTGATCCGCCCACCAGCAGCCCCACCAGAACACCCACAAGCGACAGTGGCAATGCGGTCATGATGGCGATCGGCTGCAAAAAGCTGCCGAACTGGCTGGCCAGAACAAGATAGATGAACACAATGGCAAGAAGCAGCGCCGCGCCCATGCTCGATGTGGTGTCTGCCAGCATTTCGGCATCGCCGCCCTGCTCGATCGCAACGCCCGCCGGCAAATCCAGTGCCGCCACCGCCACATCGATATCGGCAATCACATCGCCCAGCACGCGGCCATCTACATTGGCGCTGATCGTGATCTGGCGCGCCAGCGCCTGCCGTTCGATCTCGCTCGGCCCCAGCGTTCGAGCAAGGTTTGCAACCTGCCCGAGCGTGACCGACATCGCCATGCCACTATTGGCCTGCTGGGCAATTGGCAGCTTGGAGAGCCCATCGATATCGGATCGCAACTCCTGGGGCAGCCGCACCATGACGTCGATACGGTCATTGCGCTCATTGGTCCATTCGCTGGCCACTTCGCCCGCGATCATCACCCGCATCGCCGAACCCACCTGCTGCGCCGAAATGCCCAGATCGCTCGCCGCCTGCCGATCCATCACGATATCGAGCATGGGCTGGGCCTGTTGCGTGCTCATCTTGACGTCGATAGCACCGGGCACACTGGCCACCGCATTGGCAACCATTCGCGCACCCTCGGTCAGGCCCTCGAGATCGCCGCCGCGCAGATTGAGCGTGATTGGCGCACCGCCAGCCCCCAGCCCGCCGCCGGCACTGGCCGTCAATGCGATTCCCGGCACTACTGCCGTGGCGCGCCGGATCTCCTCGATGATCGCGACGTCAGAGAGTTCGCGTTCACCCGGGTCGAGCAAATTGACGGTGATGGCCGCCATATTCTCGCCGCTCGCCGTGCCCGAATTGACATTGGTGTAGGTGTTCTCGACGCCGTCAATGCCGCGCACGATGGCATCGACCTGCCGCGCCTTGATCGCTGTATAGTCCTGTGACGATCCGATGGGAGTTTCCACCTCGATATTGATCAGGCTGCTGTCGCTCACCGGCATGAATTCGAACCCCACCAAAGGCACCAGCGCAAAGCTCGAAACAAAGATCCCCAACGCCGCGATCAACGTCATCACCCGATGGCGCAGACTCCAGCCGAGCATTTTCTTGTAGCGTCGACCCAGCGCCTCGAACCCGTACTCGAATTTTGCAATTGCCCGGCCCAAAGGTCCGCGCCTGGCACCTGGGTGGGCGTCCGGATCGTACCAGACGCTCGACATCATCGGGTCGAGCGTGAAGCTGACAAACAGCGAGATCAAGACGGCAACCGCAACAGTCACACCGAACTGCAGGAAGAACTGCCCCACGATCCCGTCCATGAAGGCCAGCGGCAAAAAGACCGCGCAGATCGAAAGAGTTGTTGCCAACACCGCCAGCCCGATCTCATTGGTCCCATCGAGCGCCGCCTGGAAATGGCTCTTGCCCATGTGCAGGTGCCGGGTGATGTTCTCACGCACAACGATCGCATCATCGATCAGGATGCCGATCGACAGCGTCAGCGCCAGCATGGTCATCATGTTGAGCGAGAACCCCAGCATGGAAATGACTGCCAGCGTTCCAAGGATCGAAATCGGCAGCGTCATGCCGGTGATCACCGTCGACCGCCACGAATTGAGGAACAGAAAAACAATAGCCACGGCGAGCAGGGCGCCCTCCAGAAGCGTGGATTCGAGCGTGTGATAATTGGCTTCGATCTGCTCGGCGCTGTCCTGAAGCACCTCGATCCGCGCACCCTCAAGCATTCCGCCTGCGTTGAGCTCGGAAACCCGGTCGTGAACCTCATGGGCAATCTCGACGGTATTGCCGCCATCGACCCTGGAGATGTTGATCGCCAGCGCCTGTTCCCCGTTCTGAAGTGCCAGCCCGTCAAGCTCGGACTGACCGCGCGCGATCTCGGCCACATCACCCAGCATGATAGTCTGGCTGCCCTGCCGTGCCACCACGATGGACGCAAAATCGTTTATGGAATCAAGCTCGGTGTTGAGCTGCACGGTCTGGACCAGAAGCCCGTCATCCACGGATCCGGACGGAATTGTCATGTTGTCGCTGGCAAAGGCCGAAACCACTTCCGAGACCCCGATGCCATAGGCATTGAGCCTGTCGGGATCGATCAGGATATCGATCTGCTCTTCTGTGGAGCCGACGACTGTCGCGCTGCCTACCCCTTCGACATTGGTCATGGAAGGCGCAACGATGTCATTGGCGATCCGGGTCAGATCGGTCAACGACTGCCCTTCCCCGCTCAGTGCCAGCGACACCATGGGCGTTGCGGTCGGATCAAACCGCAGGACCTGCGGCGTATCGGCTCCGTCGGGCAGCGTCACTGCCGCCAACCGGTCACGCACTTCCTGGGCTGCCTGTATGCTGTCGGTTTCGAGCGTGAACTGCACGATGACCGTCGAATGGCCCGAACTCGATGTCGACGACACCGTGTCGATCCCCGACAGCGTATTGACCGCTTCCTCGATCACCTCGGAAATCTCGGTCTCAACGGCCTCGGGCGCAGCCCCCGTATAGGGGGTCAGAACCGCGACGACCGGAAAATCGACATCGGGATACTGCTCGATCGGCATCGACCGGAATGCGTTGATGCCAAAAACCAGGATCGCGACCATGACCATGGTCGCAAACACCGGGTGACGGACGCTGATGCGGGTCAAAAACATCTCTAGAGCGCTCCCACAACGACATTCTGGCCCGCTTCGAGCCCCGAGAGCGGCAACGCCACCACCACTTCGCCGGCCGCGACTCCGTCGGATATCTCGATCAGGCCCAGCCGGTCCCAGACCTTTTCAACGCTGACTGGCTGGCGGGTCACTTCGCCATCGACCACCGCCAGCACATATCGCTCGCCCTCGCTGCCCAGCACCGCATCCTGGGGCACGGCGATTGCATCGCTTGACGATTCGGTCACGATCCGGCCGGTGACGAACATGCCGCCGCGCAGCTGCGCATCCCGATTGTCGAGCCCCAGATGAACAACGACCGAACGTGTACCCTCTTCGGCGACGGGGTTGATCCGCTCGACCGCCGCCTCGAACACAGCACCATCGAGCCCATGCACCTCAAGGCTGGCCGTCTGCCCCGCCGCAATCGATGCAGTTTGCGCCAGCGGCACCATGGCATCGACCGTCAAACGGCTCAGATCCACCAGCGACATGACCACGGCCCCCTGGCCCACCACCTGTCCCGGCTCGACCATGCGGCGAGAGACCGTGCCGTCGAACGGCGCCCTGACAAGGGTGCGCTCAATATTTGTCTCCACCTGCTCGACCTGCGACTGCAGCGAGGCAAGGCTGGCCTCCAGCCCGTCGACATCGGAAATGGCCGCGTCGAGCGTTGCCTGGGGCGTCGATCCGCGCTCGGCGAGCGAGCGGACGCGATCGAGCGTCTGTCGCGCGGCATTGAGCTGGATTTCGGTCGAATTGAGCGCGCTCTGTTGCTGACGCAATTGCAGGTTGAGGTCGGTCGCATCGATTTCGACCAACACATCTCCTTCTGACACCGTGTCACCCGCCTGCACATGGACCTGATTGGCAATTCCGGCCACCTGCGCGGAGATGTCCGCGCTCCGGACCGGGCGCACCGAGCCGGTAAAGGCGATCGCCTCCGAAAGATCGCGCGGCGCGACGTCATAGACCTCGCTTGTGTGCAACTGCATGACGCGCGGCTCGGCGGTCACCGGGTCGGCCACGTCCTGGGCCTGCGGCGCATCGAAAGCGCCGCTGAGGGCAAATCCACCGCCCGCCAGAATCAACAGGACAATGGCGGCCCCGGCCCAGCGGCGGCGAACGGGCTTGGCAGAAGAGTCGGCAACTGTTTGAGTGTGTTCGGTCATGATCCAACACTGGCGCGAGTAAATGATGTGGGCATCAATCGGCGCGCTGGATTGCAGCAACATTGCAACTCTTGCCCCGACCGCGCAATGTTGGCGCAACCCAGTCCTGCAAAGAACACAGGGCTCAGGAAGGTTTTAGATGCGGATATTGCTGGTTGAAGACGAAAACGAGATGGCCAATGTTTTGAGGTCCGCACTTGCGCGCCACTCTATTGTCGTCGACCACGCGGCCAGCCTCGAGATCGCCCGCGAGGCATCCCTGAGCCACACTCATGACGCCGTGCTGCTCGACCGCAAGCTCCCCGATGGCGAGGGGCTCTCGCTCATTCCCGAGCTGCGCCGACAGAACCCTGCCCTGCCCATCATCGTTCTCTCGGCCCTGGGGTCCCTCGACAACCGCGTCATAGGGCTCGATGAAGGCGCAGACGATTATCTCGCCAAACCCTTTTCCATCGACGAATTGATGGCCCGCCTGCGCGCCGTCTTGCGCCGCCCCGCCCAGATGCGGTCCGAAACGCTCATGATCGGCGCACTGGAGTTCGAGCCCGAGCACAACGCGGTGCGGATCAATGGCCAGCCGGTCGATCTGCCCCGCCGCGAACTCCTCGCCCTTGAGGCGCTCATTAGGCGGGCCGGGCGCACCGTCTCGCGCGATACCCTCGAACAGGCGGTCTATGGCTTTGACGACGACATCGCCTCCAATGCCCTCGACGCCCATCTTTCACGTCTGCGCCGCAAGCTCGCCGCCGCTCGCGTCGAAATCCACGCCATTCGCGGTATCGGCTATCTGCTTAGGGAAGTACAATGATCCTGGGGCGCTGGAACTCGCTGCAATACAAGCTTACGCGCAAGCTGGTGTTTTTCCAGATCCTGGCGCTGATGGCCTTTGCTTTGATCGCATCGGTGCCCATCTCCAGGTTTGCCTCGGGCGTAGGGCTCGATGACCGCATCATTCCCGTCATCGCCGATTCCGTGTCCCTGGAAGACGGTCAACTGGTCGTCGGCGATGATGACAAACTCGCATCCATCAAGGATAGGTTTCCAGCCTTCTGGTATTATGTAAGGACCGATTCCGGGCAGGTGGCGAGCGATGGCCCGATCCCGGACGCCTTTCGCCCCGCCCTTGAGTATCTGGGGTTCATCTCTTTTGGCGATTTCGGCAGCGAAGCCTTCCCCGAAGTCGCGTCCCTGATCGTTCGCCAGGCCGAATCCGATGCCGGTCGCCTCCATATCGCGACCGGCGGCGGTCCGCGCTTTGACTGGCTTTCGGTTGGCCTGCTGTTCGCAAACAAATATTTCGTAATTTTTTCCGCCGCCCTCTCCCTGGTCCTGATTATCGCCATCCCGCTCACTCTGCGCCGCGAATTGCGCGGCCTCGACAAGGTTGCCGAAGAAGCCTCCCATATCGATGTCGATCAGCCCGGAATGCGATTGACCACCGCCGGTATCCCGCTTGAGATGCAGCCCCTGGTCACCGCCTTCAACGACGCACTCGTCCGGGTCGATGACGGCATCGAGCGGCGCCACCGTTTCATGGCTGACGCTGCCCATGAGCTGCGGACCCCGATCGCAATTTTGCAGACCCGCGTTGAATTGCTTAACCCCGGCCCCGAGCGCACCCAGTTGATGCTCGATGTGGCGCGACTCTCCAACCTCGCCGATCAACTCCTCGACCTGCAACGCATCGATGTTGGCCATTCGCGCTTTGAAGCCATCGACCTGGTCAGGCTGGGGGCCGATGCCGTCGCGGAAATGGCACCCCTGGTCATCGCCTCCGATGACGAAATCGACTTCGGCAGCGACGCCGAGACGGTCAATGTCAACGGTGATAGCATTGCGCTGACCCGTGCCATTACTAATTTGATCCAGAACGCCATCTCCCATGCCGGCCAATCCGCCAAGATCAGCGTCTCGGTCTCAAGCGATGGCACCCTGACCGTTGGCGACAGCGGGCCGGGCATCGACCCCACACAACGCGCAAAGATTTTCGAACCCTTCTATAGGGTAAAGCCGGCCACGCGCGGCGCCGGCCTGGGGCTCAATCTCGTCCAGGAAATCGTCCTGCGCCACAAGGGCACCATCAAAGTCGGGCAGTCCCCGCAGGGTGGCGCCGCCTTTACCATAACCCTGCCCCTTGCATCGCCCGGGCACGAAAAAGGCCGGGCTCCCAGGAACCCGGCCGATAATCGGATCGTCATGCAAGAGGCTTAGATAAGCCCGGCGCGCTCACAGTCGCTGACCGTGATCGTCTTGAGCGAAATGCCCGAAGCGACCGACTGGGCAAGACCTGGCATATAGTCAGACCGGTCCGATACGCTCATCGAACCGATCTCATCGCAATAGCTTGCAACATAGGGCAGGCCCTCTGGGGTGACCTGCACGGTGCCGACCGTGATCTGGGCGAATGCAGGAATGGCAAAGAGCGAAAGGGCAACAGCAAGAGTGGTCTTTTTAAACATTTTTTGGGTCTCCATTAATTTGACCGCGACCCGTCAGGATCGCGATGAAAAGACCCTAGTCCCGACACATTGCCCCAACATTGCGCGCCGTATCGCCTGAAAACCGATTAGCCTTTGACCGCTCCAGCCGTCAGCGACCGGCTGATCTGACGATACATGACAAGCCCCAGAACCGCCGGCGGCAGCGCGGCGACAATCATCACCGCCGAGGCCGTGCCCCACTGGATACCGCCGCCGCCCGACGAAAAGAAAAACGATGCCCCCACCGTCATCGGTACGGCATGGCGCGTTGTCAGCATCAGCCCGAAAAGAAACTCGTTCCAGGCCGTAATGAACCCGAAGATAAAGGTGGTGACGATCGCCGGACGACAAACGGGCGCGATGATCGAGGTGATGATCTTGAGCCGGCCGGCTCCATCCATATGCGCCGCTTCATCAAGTTCGACCGGAATGTCCGAGATGGCGTTGACGAGGATGACCAGCGCCAGTGGCAGATTGACGATGACAAGAATCAGACCCAGGCCCAATTGGGTATCGAGCAGGCCGACCCATTGAAACATCATGTAGATGGGGATGGCGAAGATTATGAGCGGCAGAGCACGCAGATTGACAATCAGCGGCATCAGCATGCGCCGGCCATACCCGGCCCTCGCAACACCATAGGCCGCAGGAAAGGCAAGGATGATGGCCAGCGTCGTGCCGATCAGCGCGGCTACGGTTGAATTCCACAGATAGGCAAAGATGTTGAGCCGATCGGTGACCTGCAGCACGGCGATGTAGTTTTCCAGCGTTGGCGCCTCGATCCACAGGCCCGGATTGGTGGCGATCTCCCGGCTGCTCTTGAACGAGGTCACCAGCGTGGCGATCACGGGGAAATTAAGGGCGAAAGCCGCGATGGCAAAGACCACCCAGCGCAGTGCGGTCACGATCATCTCGTTCTCCTCGCAAGGCCCTGATTGATGAAAAACAGCACACCAAAAGACGCAATGAACAACAGCACTGATGCAGCCACCGCGGGCCCGATCTCACCCTGGCGGAAAAACGCTTCATAGACATAGATCGACAGCGAGCGGGTCGACCCTCCCGGACCGCTCCCCGTGAGCACATAGACATTGTCGAACACCCGGAAGCCGTCGATGAAACGGATGAACAACGCAATGGCAATCGTGGGTGCCATCAGCGGAATTTCGATGCGCCAGAGCATATCCCATCCGGTCGACCCGTCCATCTGCGCGGCCTCGCGGACCTCAAGCGGGATGGCCCGATGCGCCATGTAAAACAAAAGAAACGCAAACGGCGTCCACTGCAGGGTTTCGACAACCACGAGCGTCCAGAACGCGTTTGCCACATTGAGGAAAGCAGGAGCCGAACCGAACCACGCCCACAGGTAATGGGGGACCGGTCCCACAAATTCGTGCAGCACCAGCCGATACATCAACCCCACCAGAGCCGGCGCGACCATGAGCGGCAACATGATGATAGCCAGAAGCCAGGAGCGCTTTTCAAACAACGGCGCCAGAAAGATCGCGAGAAAGAAACCGACAAGACATTCGGCCAGCGCGGTGATCACCCCGAAGCGCAGCGAAAACCAGATGGCGCGCCAGAAATCCCCATCGGTGAGCACCGAAACGTAATTGGAAAAGCCGCTCAACTCCGGCGCACGCAAGGTCTGAAAGCTCACGCTCGAGAGCGAATAAACGATATTGACCAGCGCGGGAAAGCCAAGAAACAGCAGCAGGAAAATGACCATGGGTGCGCTGAGTACGCCCCATTCGAGATGCCGTTTTCTGTCCATCCGCTTTTCCATTGGGTCCTTTGAAACAGAACAGGCGGTCGGACGGTCTTGATCCCATCCGACCGCTTCGCATGGCGATTACTCGCTGAGCAGCTCTTCCATACCGCTGGCGACAGCAGCCAGCGCCTCGTCGAGCGTTTCCTGCCCGGTCCAGTAGCCGGTGAAGTGCTGGGCCTGAAGCTCATAAACGCTCAGCGCGTTGGCTCCGGTCGCCCCATTCATCACGTAGCCGTACTGGCTGGCAAATTCGCCGAGTTGAACCAGATCGGGACGGTCTTCGGCGATGGCCGCAACAACTTCGGGCGTAAGCGCCGGCGCGCCGCTGTTGGCGGCATAGGCAAGCGCTGCGTCTTCGGTTGACAGCCACTGCAGGAAGGCCAGTGCCCCGTCCTTGTTGGGCGCGTTCTGGTTCAGCCCGAGCCCGAGCCCGTGAATATGGGTGAACCGACCCTCGTCCCCAGCCGGCGGGGCAACGATTGCCACCGTATCGGCAACGGCCGGCGCGGTTTCGGGGTTGGTCAACTCGCCCGCCGCGCCATTCCACTGCAGCATCGTCGCCACCTGTCCCGAGACGAAGGCCGCATTGGCTTCGGGGAACTCATAAGAGGTCGAATCCGCAGGCGTTGCGCCGGCATCATAGAGCATCTTGTAGAGTTCGAGTCCGCGCCGGTACGCTTCGGAATCGACGGTGATATTGCCCTCATCGTCCATCCAGTTGCCGCCGTACGAACGCGCCGTCGACTGCCATACCATCATGTTGAACAGAAGGTTCTGCATCTGCAGCACGGTGCCGTAGCGCGTGGGACTGTCGGGATTGACCGCCTGGGTGAAATAGAGCGCCGTGGCCGCATAGTCGTCCCAGGTCCACTCATCGGGCGCCTTGGGTTCAAGGCGTTCACCGAGATACTCCTCGGAGATATCACCATAGGTTTCCGCTGCCGCCGGATCACTCAGCAGCCCATCGATCAGATCCTCGCGGAAATACATGAAATGCAACGAAAGATCGGTAGGCACACCATACTGGTTGCCCTCGAACTGCATGGTCGACAGGACGGATTCCCCGTAAACGGCTTCGGCCTCGTCCGCGAGCGTTACAGGCTCCATGAACGGCGCATACCGACCAATGGAATAGGTGGCGATCAGGTTGAGATCGAAGGCCTGCGTGCCCGCGGCAAGATCGGCCTGCAATTTGTCCCAGAACCCGTCACGGGCGAAAAAAAGCACCTCGACGCGGTCCTCTTCGGCCAGACCTTCCTGACCGTTGTAAATCTCCACAACAGCCCGCAGCGCGGTTTCTTCCGGACCGCCCGGCCAGCCCAGTACGGTCACTGCAGCCTGTGCGCCGGCAAGCGGTAAAGTGGCGGTCATGAGCCCGGCCGCCAGGCTTTTTAGAATTGTTTTACGCATGGTTGTTTTCCCTTTGGTTGGTCGTATTACCCTCGGATGACAAGGCGATCCGGGCGATCCCTACGATGCCCGCTCGCCCGCCCAATTGCGCCGCGACGAGCGTTGGCCGCTGACGCGATGGCAAATCTGAAAACGATGCGGCAATGCGCGCGATGAAGCCGGGCGCAAGACCGATCGAGCCGCCGATGATGATCTTTTCGGGCGCAAGACCGAGCTGGATATTGGCGCAGAGCGTCGCGATGCGGTGCGCCGAAAGGGCGATGATGGAGTCCGCCCAGCCCTCGCCTTCCGATGCGGCCTTGAAGACCCCGCGTGCATCGGTGGCGTGGCCTTGGGACCGCGCCGCTTCAGCCATCCAGCGGCCGGCCGCCCGGTTCTCGATGGGCGTGTTGTCGGCTATATCACTGCGGAACTGCCCGAAATGCCCGGCCATCCCTTTCAGCAATTGCCCCTCGGCCACCACGCCGCCGCCAATCCCGGTCGAAATGGTCAGAAAGACACAGTTTCTGGTTCCCTGCCCGGCGCCCAGATCAAATTCACCCCATGCGGCGGCCTGCGCGTCGTTGAGGGCCATGGCGGGAACGCCAGCCAATTCGGCCAGCACTTCGGTCAGCGGATAATCGGGTGGGATGGATAGGGTCTTTGGGTTGAGCGCCGACCAGCGCCCGTTCTCGACAATGCCGGTCACCGCGGCGCCGACCCGGCTGTAGCGGCCACGCCAATCGGGCGCCCGCTCCAGAAGGTCGGCAATCCAGACGCTCGGGTCGCCCGAAGCAGGCGTTGGCATGTCCACGGCCTCCTCAATGGCTGTCCCCGATACCAACGCACCGAGAATCTTGGTGCCCCCGATGTCGATGGCCAGAACCGTGTCTGTGGACACACCCTCGGACATCAGCTCAGCCTCTCGCCCTGTCGCGAGCATCGTGTTTCCGCGCATCGATGGCGTCCCTGTACCATGAAACGATATGCTCGGTGCGGGTAATGGCCGACCCGACCACCACCGCATTGGCGCCCATCGACAGCGCCTTTGCTGCCTGTTCAGGACTGCGGATGCGCCCTTCGGCAATAACGAACCCGCCAAGCCCGGCCATCGCGGCAATAAGCTCGAAATCGGGAAGTGTGGGCTCGGGGCCTTGTCCCACATAGCCAGAGAGCGTCGAGCCTATGCAATCGGCGCCGGCGCCAAGCGCCGCTCTGGCGTCTTCGAGATCGGCGCAGTCGGCCATGGCCAGCGAGCCGCTATCATGGATAGCGGCCAGAATATCCCCGATGCTGTCGGGCCGGACGCGCGCTGTGGCGTCGAACGCAACGATAGCGGACCCGGCGGCGCTCAGATCGCGCGCCATCGCGACGGTTGGCGTGATGCGGACATCGTAATCGTCGAGATCGTGCTTGATGATGCCAATGATTGGCGCATCGGTGACCGCCCGGACAGCCTCGACATAAGCCAGCGACTCGATGCGCAATCCCACTGCGCCCGACGCCAGCGCGGCCAGCGCAAAGCCAACAACGCAAGCCGCATTGTCCATCGGCCCACCCGGAACGGGCTGGCAGGAGACGATCAATCCGGCATCGAGTTTTTCAAGCAGCGCGTGCAAAATATCCATCCTTGGTTGGGATGGAACGATAGCACTGGAGGGTGGGTTGGCAACTGGTTTCTTACTGGTATTATCGATGCAATTCGAGGACGAAGTCGTAAACGTCACCGCGGTAGCGGGTCTGGGTAAATTCGACAACGCGGTCGCCGAAAAAGCAGCGCCGCTCGACGATCAGTAGGCTCGCATGGTCTTCGAGCAGCAGATGCGCCCTGTCGAGTGCATCGGCTGGCCCGGCCTGCATGCGCTGTAGGGCGCGCTGGGGCAGGACCCCCACCGAATCGAGCGCAGCGTACAGCGAATCGGCCACCAGGTGCGGGTCGCCCAGAATGGCGGCCGGTAC
>PBNW01000058.1 GCA_002723255.1 Pelagibacterium sp.
CCGCTGGCTTTGCCGACGCCACCATTCACAGCACCACGCGAAGCAGCGGAGGGCGGCATAGTTCATGGGTAAAGGTCGCAGCAAGAACAAACCGGGACGTGGTGGGGGAAACTTCGCCATGCTCCCCCACTACCTTCTGAAGAGCGCCGCGTGGCGCGATCTCGATACCAACGCCCGCGCGCTCTATGTCGAGATCCTGTTTCGCTTCAATGGCACAAACAACGGCTCCATCGGGCTAGGCACAAGGGAGGCAGGGAAGGCACTTCACGTCAGCAAAGATACGGCGATCCGCGCGTTCGACGCGCTCGTCGATCACGGTCTAATTGTCTTGGCAACTGCCAGCACCTTCAACCAGAAACGCCTTTCCCGCGAATGGCTCCTGACCGATCACCCCGACGACAGGAACGGTCAGGGTGCCCGAAAGGACTTCATGAAATGGGGGACGGAAAAACAAAAGATAGGCGCATCACAGGGACAGATAGGCGCATCACAGGGACTATGCGGTAACGGAGTAAGCAGAAACGAGCCCGATAGGCGCACTACAGGGACTGTAAAGCCCCCCGAACAATCCCTACAGGCGCACCACAGGGACACATATATATCTAACCATGGGCAGAACGTCGGCGTGGGCATGGCTGAGGTGGCAACTGCCACAACCGGCAATGGAGCGCAGGAGCGGCGTGGGCGAACGCACACGACCCGCGACGCGCCGGCGCCTGCACAACCCTCTCAGCAATCAAGTGACGAGCCGGTGCAAGTGTCGCACTCGCTGGAGGCATTGCTCGATCGCCTCAAGACGGAAACCGTGGGGAGAGGTCATGGCTGATCTGATCTGCTTCCCTCAAGAGCGCAATGTCGGGAAGGCCCGTCACGTGGCCGTGATCTATCTTGGCAAGGATACCGAACGCGGGCGCAACTCATATTGGAAAATGGTGGTCGAGCGGCTGGCCGGTACGATGGCACGTTGCGGCTTTTCCGAGGCCGAGATCGACAGGGAAATTGGGGCATTTCTCTGGGCCGTCGAGCAGCAAATCTATATACTCACACAGCGCAACGATGGACCTGGAGCAGCATGACCAGCACCCTCACACCTTCCCGCCTAGACGCTGTTCTCGAACGGCCTAAGCCCGATCGCATCATCTGGACGGCGGGCGGCATTGCTGCCCGCCTTGGCTGTGGTGAGGACTTCGTGCGAAAGACCTTAGCACTGTTGCCAGGGTCACCCATTCGGAAGAAGGGGCGGCGGCTGTACGCATTCGAGGGCGAACTGATCGACTGGATGAAAGACGTGGCGTAGAATCAGGATAGATTGTCGCCATGGAGCTTCAATACCCACCCCGTCCGGGCCAAATCTTGATCTGCAATTACGGCACCGGCTTTCGCGAACCGGAGATGGTCAAAGAGCGATTGGTTGTGGTGGTTTCGCCACGCCTCCCTCATCGCGATTGGCTTTGTACGGTTGTGCCTTTGAGCACCTCGGCGCCGCGCTCGAATATCCGATACCAGTGTAAAGTTTCGTTGCCATTCAGCGCGCCCGAACCGTATGAAGGCACTTTCAAATTCGCAAAGGCCGATATGTTGGCGACGGTGGGCTATCGACGACTTTCAATGCCATATACGGGGCGAGATCCGTCGACGGGGAAACGAAAATACCTCAAAATCGTTTTGTCTCCAGAGGAGTTGGTCAAGGTTCACAAATGTGTGCTGTACTCTCTGGGGCTCGATCCCTTGACGGAATACCTTTGAGAGATCATATTCCCACTCGATTGCGCTTGCGGGAAACCGTAGTGCGCCTCAAGTCCACCGCGAGGTGGCGAGTCACATAAGGCGATACCAAGCCCAAAGACTGACAGCCCTGCCTTCCGAGGTGGGGCTTTCTATTTTCCGGAACGCCCCGCAATGACACGCTAAGCCCCGGATAAACCGATATCGAGTTAACCGGTTCGCATGGCATATAGTGGTCCATGCGCATCGGCCCTCTCAAAATCGAATGGAAATCGCTCTCCTCGCCCACCGAGGCGGAGTATGAGATTTTCACCGGCACCTCGGCCGGCGGGCTTGACCCGCTCACCCTTCCCGCAGTTCAATCCGCCATCCAATTGCTTTCGGAGGCCACGGCCAGCCTCGATCTCAAGATCGAGCGTAAGGTAGGCGCGGGATGGTCAGACGCCCCCGACCATCCCGTCGCCAAGCTTCTGTCCGATCAGCCCAATGATTGGTCCTCAACCTTCGATCTCATCCGCGATCTGGTCGCCACCGCGCTGACCGTCGACAAGGGTGGTCTGGCCTTCGTCAACCGCGTCGGCAATGAGGTCCGCGAGGTCGTCCGGTACGAGCCGGCCCATTACACCATCGACTTTTCGCAGGATGGTCGGCAGGAACCGACCTATCGCATCAACAACACGATGATCCCCGCCAGCGACATAATCCATGTGCGCGGGCCATTCTCTCGATGCCCGCTGAACCTGGCCCGCGATGCCATCAACGCCGCCAAGCACATGGAGCGGCATGCCGGTAACCTGTTCAAGAACGCTGCCCGCCCCGGCGGTGCCCTTGAGACACCGAAAAACATCGGTGACGAGGGCGTGAAAAAGATGATCGCCGGCTGGAAAGCCGCGATGGCCGGCAGCGAGAATGCGGGCAACACGCCCGTGCTTTGGGACGGCACAAAGTTCGTGCCCTTCACCCTCAATTCGACCGACAGCCAGTTCCTCGAAAACCGGAAGTTCCAGATCGAAGAGATCGCTCGGGCCTTCAATATCCCGGCCCAGATGATCGGAATGCTCGATCGCGCGACGTGGTCGAACATGGAGCACAAGGGCCGTGAGTTCCTGAGCTACAGCCTGGAGCCATGGCTTCGCATCCTTGAGGCCGCATTGCGCCGCGCCCTGTTCACGGCAGAGGAGCGCGGCGAATACCGGATCACCTTCGACCGCGACGATCTCACCCGCGCCGATCTCACGGCCCGCGCCACCGCCATCAATTCGCTGATCGCCTCCCGCGTCCTCAATCCCAATGAGGCCCGAGGATGGATCGACCTAGCCCCCTATGAGGGCGGCAACACATTCGCGAACCCGAATACCGGTTCCAGCCAGCCAAACGGGAACACCAATGCCGAGGAAGAAACCGACACCGGAGGCGAGACCGATGCAGATGAGTGATGTCCTCGCCAATGCCGTCGATCAGGATAAGGGCGCCGATCTCAATCTGATCGCCCCATGGGATGGCCAGCCCACCGGCATGGTCCTCACCATCGTCGGGCCGGATTCGGACACTGCCCGCCGGGCCGATATCGCCCTTGTCGACGAACTGGCCGAAATGGCCGATCTCGATGGCCGCGTCACTGCCGAGCAGCGCGCCAAGGCCAAGCTCAATGCGCTTGCCCGTCGCGTGATCCGCTGGGACGTGAAGGAGGATGGGAACCCCGTCCCCTTCGATACCAAGGCCGTCCTCAAGCTCCTGGCCGTTGGTTGGGTACGCGAACAGGTCGACGCCTTTGCCGGCGATCATCGCAACTTCGCACCGGGGGCACGCTGATGGATCGCCTGTTCCTCGAAACCAAGCTCATGGCCGACGATGAGGGCATCATCTCGGGCAAGGCATGGGCTTTCGGCTCTCCTGATCGCATCGGTGATGTGATCGAGCCCGGTGCCTTCAAGGGCGCCAAGCTGCCCCTGCCCATGCTGTTCGGCCACGATCTCAACGACCCGATCGGCACATGGGACACGGCAGACGAGAAATCGGACGGGCTGCACATCACCGGCAAGATGCTGGTGGCCGATGTGCCTCGCGCCAAGCAGGTCCAGGCACTGGTCAAATCCGGTGCCGTTCGCGGCCTCTCGATCGGCTTCATTGCCCGCAAGGCCATCGCCCGGAACGGCGGGGGCCGCACCATTAAATCTCTGGAGCTGTTCGAGGTGTCCCTCGTGACCGTTCCAATGCACCCAGGCGCCCGCGTGTCGAGCGCCAAGTCGGCAGTTGAGGCCCTGCGCCTCGTCTCTGCCATTCATCGCGCCACGGCGCAGCTTGCAACGAGGTAACAATGCAGCATCTCAGCAAAAGCGCTCTTACCGGCGCAATGGAAATCAAGGGCGATGACGATGGCGATCCCATCGATGTCGTGACCAAGGCCGTCGAGGATCTGACAAAGACCGTCGACGAGCGCATCAAGGCCGTCGAGGAAAAGGCTATCGATCCCAAGCTGGTCGAACGGCTCGAAACGCTCGAAAAGAAGGCCAACCGCCCCGGCGGCGATAAGCCCGATGCCGACGAACAGGCCAAACTCGAATCCAAGGCTTTCGGCACATATCTCCGCCTGGGCAACGCTGCCCCTGTCGATGAGCTGAAGGCTCTGACCGTCGCCAATGACGAACAGGGCGGCTATCTGGCACCGGCCGAGATGAGCACCGAGTTCGTCCGCGACCTGGTCGAATACAGCCCCATCCGCTCGATCGCATCGGTTCGCTCGATCACGTCGCCCTCGGTGAAATATCCGAAGCGCACCGGCATCAGCAATGCCCAGTGGGAAGGCGAAGCTGAGGAGAGCGAGGAAAGCACCGTCACCTTCGGCCAGCTCGAAGTGCCGGCCCGCAAGCTGATGACCTATGTCGATATCAGCAACGAGCTTCTGGCCGACAGCGGTGGCACTGCCGAGGCCGAGGTTCGCCTTGCTCTTGCCGAGGACTTCGGCCAGAAAGAGGGCGTTGCCTTCCTCAATGGCGATGGCGTCAAGCAGCCCGAGGGCATCCTGACCCATCCCGGTATCGAGGAATACCTCAACGGCCACGCCACTACCCTGAGCGCCGACAAGCTGATCGGCATGATGTACGACCTGCCGGCGGCCTACCGCAATAACGGCTCCTGGCTGTTGAACGGCACCTCGCTCGGCATCGTCCGCACCCTCAAGGACACCAACGGTGCCTATATCTGGCAGCCCGGCCTCCAGGCTGGCCAGCCCTCGACCCTCCTGGGCCGCCCGGTGGTCGAAGCGGTCGATATGCCCGATATCGCCAGCGGCAACTTCCCGATCATGTACGGCGATTTCAGCGCCTATCGCATCGTCGACCGGCTGGCCATGTCGATCCTGGTCAACCCCTACATTCTCGCGACCAAGGGCGTCACCCGCATCCACGCAACCCGCCGCGTAGGCGGCAAGGTCATTCAGCCGGCTCGCTTCCGCAAGCTGAAAATGGCCACGTCATAAGGAGCCACTTATATGCGTTCTCTCGAACCCAACATCGGGGCCGTGCAGGTGGTAGCGCCTGCCGTCCTCTCCGCTGCCAACACGGCAACGGCCATCGATATCCAGGGCTTTGAAAGTGCCTGTCTGGTGGTCAACACCGGTGCCATTGCAGGTGACGGGGATTTCTCGATCAAGCTGCAGGAAAGCGACACCACCACAGCGGGCGATTTCACCGATGTCGCTGCCGAGCACCTGACCGGCTCAACACCGGCCACGCTCGAAGCCAACAGCGTCTATCGCGTCGGGTATATCGGCCTTCGCCGGTATGTCCGGACGGTCATCGCCAAGGCAGGTGGAACATCGATCGCCCTGGGCGCCGTGCTCATCAAGGGCGATGCTCACGAACGTCCGGTGGCCTGATGCCATCCCGCGCCCCCTCCATATGCCCCTACTGCCAGCAGGCTCACCACGAGCCCTGTGAAACAGCACGGCGGCTCAGGAGGGAGCGCAATGCCCGCCATGATGCCAAGCGGCCCAACTCAAGCCGTCGCGGCTATGACGGGGCTTTCGAGCGGGAGGCCAAAGCTTTCCTCGCCCGACCCGAGAACAAGACCTGTGCCTGTGGCGCCCCTGCGGTGCTGGTGAGGCACAGGATATCCATCCGCCTACGCTCGGACCTTCGCATGGACCAGTCCAACTGGATGCCCGGATGCAGGCGCTGCAATTCACTCGATGCCGTCGCGGAACGGCGCACATAGGAGCACTCAGCCATGGGCAAGATGTTCGCCACGGCAAATACCAAGATCAGCATCGGCACAGCCATCGACGATCAAGACGATGATTTCGTCGCTGCCGACTTCACCAGTCAGACATGGACCGAGATCGGTGGCACCACCAACCTGGGCCAGATCGGTGATGCGGCTGAGCTGATCACGTCGAACCAGATCGCACGCGGTCGCACCAAGAAGGCCAAGGGCACATACAACGCGGGCTCCATGGCCATCGTGTGTGACCTTGACCCTGAGGACGCTGGCCAGACAGCTCTGGTCGCAGCAGGCGGCAACCGCTCGAACTTCGCCTTTAAGATCGAGTTCGATGATGCACCAGCGGGCGGCACACCTTCGACCCGTTACTTCATTGGCCTTGTGATGGGCACGCCTGAGGTGTTCGAGGACGCCAATAGCGCCAAGAAGCTCAATGCCACGCTGGAGGTGAACTCCAACATCGTCAAGGTGGCGGCAGCAGAGGCGACTCCGTAACGCCCACCGGGGGGGGTGGTCTGAGACTTTCGGCCACCTCATGGGACCGGCGCGGGGAGCCAAACGCGAAAAAATTCTGAATTGGCCAAGTTTTGAACAGCGGCAGGAAATTGTTCGATGGCACTGACCACTGACGATCTCAAGAACCAGATCAACATGGGCACCGATGGCGGTGACGCCATCGATACCGCCGTGCTGCCGAAGGTTCTGGCGGCCGCCACCAAGCACGTCGAGAACTTCATCGGATACGCCCTCGACGACACCGAGAAGCTGCCGGACGGCGCCCCTGCCGACCTTGAGCACGCCGTCCTGATGATCGCGGCCCACTGGTACGAGGAGCGCGAGACCGTGCTTGTCGGTGTGAGCGGGCAGGAAATCCCATTCGGTGCGTCTCAGATCCTCGGCGAATATCGGGAATATTCCTATGGCGGATGATGGCGGCATCGGTCGGCTGCAGAAGCGCTTCGCCGCATTGCCCCGTGCGGTGCGTGAGGGCGTGCATCCCGCGCTGCTCAAGTCGGGCAACGAGATGGCGAGCACCATGCGCCAGGTGGCGCCCGATGATCCGGCCACCGGAGCCCCTGATCTGAAATCCTCGATCGAGGTGACGGGACCGGGCGAGCAGACCCCGGCTTACTCCCAGCCCGGCGGATCGCTGACGGTGCCCGAGTATGCCGTGGCGGTGACGGTGGGCAACGCAGATGTCCGGTATCCCCACCTGGTCGAGTACGGCACCACCAAGGCGCCGGCTCAACCGTTCTTCTGGACCACCGTCCGGCTCCTCCAGAAGCGATCTGCCAACCGCATCAAGCGCGCCATCGGCAAGGCGGTGCGAAACAACTGGGGCAAGTCATGAGCGCAGCCCTGGCAATGCAGAAGGCCCTTCGTGATCGCCTCATCGGCACGGTGGCGGTGACCGATCTTGTCCCGGCCACGTCGATCCTCGATCGCAACGCCCGCCCCACCCCCGATCCCTCGATCATCATAGGCGAAGGGCAGGAGCTTCCCGGCGATGATATCGCCCGCAAGAACCTCGACCTGATCTTTGATCTGCACGTCTGGAAAAAAGAGGCCGGTCTGACCGGGGTAAAGGCCATTGCAGGTGCTATGCGCGCCGCCATCCATTCCAGCCGCCCACCCATGCCCGCTGGCTACCATTGCGGCGATTGTTTCGTGATGGGCGCCCGGTATTTGCGCGACCCTGATGGCGAGACCAGCCATACGGTTGTGACCGTCTCTGCAATGGTCGGGGAGGTCTGACATGCGCGCCGGCAAGATGGATCGCAGCATCACCATCCAGCACTACACCACCGTCATCGACGACTATGGCGTGCCCAGCGAGACCTGGGCAGACGTCGCCACCGTCCGCGCCCAGATGATCGAGAGCACGGTCGAGGAGTATCAGCGGGCATATGGGGAGGGCGGCAACACCGCCGTGATCTTCCGCATCCGCCACCGCGACGACATCGCCATAGATCAGCGCGTGCTCTATGAGGGCAAGGCGCTCAATATCCGCGACATCAAAGAGCTTGGCCGCCGCAAGGGCCATGAGCTGCGGTGCGAGGAGGTGCGATCGTGAAGGGCGCCAAGGCTCATCTCAAGGCCATAGACGGCGGGCTTAAGGGCGTTCCGAAGGTGCCCGACACCATTCCCGATAATATGGTCGATGAGTGGAAGGCCGTGGTTGCCGAGATGGTCGAGCGCAAGATCCTCACCACCACCGGCCTCGGCATCGTCGAAACCTACATCCTTGCACGTTGGACGGTGCGGGAATGCCAGAAGGCATTGGCCGAACACGGCCCCTTGACCAAGACCGCGCATGGGATGCTCAAGCCCAACCCCGCCGCATCCATCCTGAACAAGTCCACAGAGGCCGTTGCCCGACTCGGCGCCGAGCTGGGGCTCACCCCGGCGGCGCGGTCCAAGCAAGGTTTCCAGCCCAAGGGAGGGAAGGCAAGCAATGGCGCGCCAGCAGACCTCCAAATTTAAAGCGACCCGTCCGGAGTGGGTGTTCGACGACAGCGAGATTGACGATCCGTTCGGCCATGGTGAAAGGGCGGTGGAGTTCCTTCGCTGCCTCAAGCACCCCAAGAGCGACAGCGGCGATTTCGAACTCCCCCGGTTCTGGGAGCGCATTGTGCGCCGCATCTATGGGCCATGCTTCCCCGATGGTCGACGGCAGGTCCGGACTGTCTTCGCCCTTCTCCCCCGCGGTGCCCGTAAGACCACCATGGGGGCGGGCCTCGCATTGCTTCACACGGTTGGATATCAGCGTGTCCCGCGCGGTCAGGCAATGGTCGCGGCGTCTGCCGAGGAGGATGCCGTGATCGCCTATGAGGAGGCGGTGGGCATCATCGGTGCGACGGACTGGCTCGACGGCAAGATGAAGCTCAACGAGAGCACATTCATCCTTGAGCATTCGCTGTCTGGAGCCAAATTTCGCGCCCTGGCATCAGGTGGCAAGGGCAAGCTGGGCAAGACCCCGCAATTCGTCCTGGCCGACGAGCTGATAGCATGGGAAGGTGAAAAGAGCCGCAAGACCTGGTCAGCGCTCCGCACCGGTCTCAATAAGGCTCCCGGCTCCCTTCTGGTCATCATCACCCAGGCGGGACGCGGCCAAGAGAACCTTGCGTTCGATCTGCTCAAGTATGCCCGCAAGGTCCAGTCCGGGGAGATCGAAGACCCCGGTTTTCTCCCCGTGCTGTTCGAAGCCGAGCCCGATGCGGACTGGGAAGACGAGGCCCTGTGGCACTTCGTCAATCCCGGCCTTGCCGATGGGTATCCCGACCTTGAAGGCCTTCGCCAGATGGCCCGCGAATCGAAAGAGCGCCCCGCCGATCGGGACGACTTCCGGCAATACCACCTCAACACATGGCTCGATTACAGTGCATCGCCCTTCGTCGAGATGCCGATCTATGACGAGGGGGCCCATCCGGTGGACCTTGAGGAAAAGGACATCACCCAAGAGCCTTGCTGGCTTGCGGTCGACCTTTCCTCCAATCGAGACCTCACGGCGGTTGTGGCGTGCTGGGGGGATCGCGAGAACGGGTATGAGGTCCACCCGTGGTTCTTCTGTCCCGAGGATAACATCGTCCACCGGTCGGATCGGGAGAAGGCCAACTATCCGCATTGGGCAGAGCAGGGGCTTATCATCCCCACTCCCGGCAATGTGGTCGATTTCCAAGCCGTCGAGGACAAGGTGCGCGCGTTGTGCGCCACGTACCGCGTGATGGAGATCGCCTTCGATCCGCACATGGCGCGCAACACGATCAACAATCTGATCGAGGACGGCTTTCCCGCTGTGGAGATGCGCCAGGGCTGGATAACCATGGCTCCAGCCATCAAGGAGCTGGAGCGCGCCATAGTGGCCCGTCGCTTCAAACACGGCGGCCACCCCATCCTGCGCTGGCATTTCGAGAACATCGCAGTAGAGCGGGACAAGGCCGACAACATGAGTTTCCACAAAGGAAAGTCTACGGACCGCATCGACGGTGCCGTGGCGACAGCAATGGCGGTGGCGCGGTGCGCGGCCGGCGACAGCAACCAGTCCTCATATGACGATTTCGATGGCGACATCGAAGAATGGGCAGTGGCATAGGAGCCAAACATGGCAGGCGAAGGTGATGCAGAACGGCTTGTGGTCCTACTGGAGGCCCGCATCCGTGACTTCGAAAAGAACATGGCCAAGGCCAGCGGCACGGCCACCAAGAGTTATGGCCGGATGCGCAAGGACAGCACAACCGCCACGGGGCGCATGGAGCGGGACATGGTTCGATCAACCGGGCGGATCAATCAAGCGCTGGCGATGACCAGTTCCAAGATTGGCGGCTTCGGCAAGGCCATGATCGGCGGGCTCGTTGGTGGTCTCGCTGCCGGTGGCATCGCAGGTCTGGTGTCGGGACTTGGCAGAGTGGCGAACGGTGTTGCCCAGGTCGGTGATGAGGCCCGCCGGGCAGGTGTGGATTTTGAAGCCTTCCAAGAGTTGAAATATGTCGCTGAGCAAAACCGCATCGGTGTCGACGCCCTGACCGATGGTCTCAAGGAACTGAACCTCCGGGCCGACGAGTTCATCGTTACCGGGGGAGGTTCCGCGGCGGAAGCATTCGAGCGCCTCGGGTTTACCGCCGAAGACCTGGCCATCAAGCTCCAGGACCCAAGCGCTCTCTTTACCGAGATCATCGGCAAGCTGGGGCAACTCGATCAAGCCGCCCAGATCCGCATAGCCGACGAGATATTCGGCGGCACTGGTGGCGAGAAGTTTGTGCAGCTCATCGAGCAGGGCGAACAGGGCATCAGGGACACGATCCGCGAGGCCCGCAATCTCGGCATCGTCATGGATGAGGACGTGCTCGACAAAGCCGAGGAGCTGGACCGCAAGTTCAATCAGGTCTCGAATACAGTCGGCACGGCCCTCAAGACAGCGATCGTTGAGGCCAGCGCCGCCCTCGGCGAGTTCATCAATGCGTTCAACAATTTCATGACCACTGCCGGAGGCGGCACCGTTGGGGCGGGCGCCAACCAGCCGCTCTCAGATCAGCTCACACCCGAGCAGCGCAACGAAATGAGATTGCGCCTGGCACTCGGAAACAAGCCCGGCGAAAACCTCTATGAAGGCTTCAACTTCGGTGACGATGGCAACATCGTTGTGGCGCCACCACCCCCGCCCACTGTGACGCCGCCCGGTGGCGGAGGCGGAGGTGGGTCGCGATCCAGCGCCGTCGACGATATCGAAACCCAGCGCAAGGCAGTCGAGGCTCTGATCGCGGGCCTTGAGTTCGAGCGTTCTTTAATCGGTCTCAGCGCAGCAGAGCAGGAAAAGCTCAACATTCTCAGGGAGGCCGGAGCGGCGGCGACCGACGAGCAGAAAGACAAAATTTCAGAGCTTGTGGACCAGATGCACGCCGAGCAAGCCCAGGTCGATCAACTTGCCGGGCTGTTCGACATGTTGGGGCAGGTAGGCATGTCGGCGGTCCAAGGGATTACAGATGCATTGCAGGACGGCAAGATCACGGCCGAGGAATTTGGGGCCATTCTGTCGAACGTCCTCGCCCAGGCAGGAAACTTCTTTCTCCAGACTGGTTTCAATCTGATCGGGGCATCTTTGGGTATACCGGGCTTCGCGATGGGCACTGCCAATACTGGTGGCTCCAGAGGCGAGGTGCGAGGTGTCGTTCACGGTCAGGAGGCTGTTGTCCCGCTGCCAAACGGCGGAAAAATCCCGGTTCAGATCAGCGGCGCCTCTACCCATCCCCAAGGTGTTGAGGTGTTTGTCACGCTGGGATGGTCCCAAGATTCAAACGGTAATATTGCGCCGATTGTTGAAAAAGTGTCCCAGCGCACAGTTGCAGCAGCGCTTCCGGTGGCGATGAATGCGACACGGAAACAGGCGGCAAAAGACGCCCCAGGAGCTGTTGCGAAATATCAGCGCGATCAGGGCGGATCTGATTTCAGGACGATGTGATGAGAGCATTTCAAGCACTAAAACGGCAACTCTGCGAATGCCTGATCGAGCAATTGGAAGGCCGTCGCATGACCGTGCCCGAGGCTGGCCAGATCATCTGGAGGATGTTCATCGACCTATGCACCTCTCGCACCTATCACGGCGCTGGACCCAATCCGATCACTCATTCCGAGATTCGCGCCTATTTGGCTCTATACCGATGGCCCCTTGAGCCGCGGCACGTCGACCTAATTTTCGCCATGGACCGGGTTTGGCTCGATCACGCCCATCGGCAACAAAGGCTCAGGCTAGCCAATCAACCCAGCGCCAATGATCCCACTCTCGACAGGGGCGCGTTCGACGCGGTGTTCGGATGAAGAACGCAGGGCGCGCCAACCACAATTATAAACACGGCTTGTTCACCGGCTATGGAGAATATCGGCATGGCGTTGCTGTGCCGGTCAAGCGCCCCGAGCCCGTTTTCCAAGCCGAGCAGCGCCAGCACATAATCGGGCGCCTTGTTGAAATCATGTCCGTTTGGACACAGAGTCCGTTCCAGTTCGAGGGGGCTGCGCGATCATCGGTACGGTCCAATCTTTGCCTCCACGGCGTTGAATGGGCACAGGCTGATGCCGAGGCGGCATCACTCGTGCAGTCGGCTCTTGGACGCATGCGAGCGGTGCGACCCACCTGGGAGCAGGGGCAGAAGGAATACACGATCCCTCGCGAGAACTGCGCCTGGTGCTATATCCCGATACCTGATGACCTCATTGTCGGCTCGCATCACAAGGGGTTCTGTTGCCCGGAGCATGCCCGGTTTGCGATCGAGCTACGGGATCTTAGGTCCGTTGGAGAAACACAGGCTGCTTATCGCGCCGCTGCTGATGTGATCTATCGAGCGAAGAACCCGGCCCGGCCGTGCGAGCACTGCGACAGGACATTTCGGCCCAAGAACCCCGACGCGAAATACTGCTCACACCGCTGCTCGACCGAGGCCACGGTGCTGCCTGACAAGCCCTGCGCCCAGTGTGGGGCCATGTTCCACCCCAGCACGATTGGCACGCAATACTGTTCTACGGCTTGCCGAGATGCATCGATGCGCATCCTGCCGATCAAAGCGTGCGAGAACCCAGCCTGCGGGAAGTCCTTTCAGACCCAGCACTACGCGCACCAGAAATATTGCAGCAGCAAGTGCCATCACGAGCACCGAGAAGCCATGGCGCCCGAGTTCGAAAACGAATGCTCTATGTGCGGGACGCACTTCATTTCGCGGCATCATCCGGCCACGCTTTGCAGCCAGACCTGCAAGACGCGGAAAAGCCAAGCCGGTCGAGGAGTGTTCCCTAAGTCGCTACGGCCCTGGGTGCTTGACTACATCCTCACCGCGACGATCAGATCGTCGAACCCCGAAGCGCTCACCCCCTCAACCCTAGATAAGCTGCTAGAGGCAGCGTAGGAGATGGAAATGGACAAGGCATTCGACTATATCGCGATGCCCAAAGGGCAGACGCCAGGTGGCCCGGTGCAGGCATCGGATGGCCGCTGGTATCTCGTGCTCGACGCCATGCTCGATCTAGACCAAGCCCTTGATTGTATCGTGGCGCTTCGCCAAGGGAGGCCAGTCACGAGCACCGAAACTGTGGCCGCTCTATCCCGCCTTGGGGATAATCTCGCCAAGAAGGCTTAGAAGGTCCGGGGCCTTGGCCATCGCCGCGTCTAGGCCATCCATCGTCAGCTTTCCCAGCGCCTCGGCAGGCAGTGATTTTATTCGGTCGATGAGCTTTGCCTTCACGGTCGGGTCACCGGGCGCTTGATCGATCCGATTGATGAGCAAGTCTCTGATTGTGTCGTCGTGGAGCTTCACCGTCACCACGTTCAGAATTGCGGATAAACCGCCATCATCTGCCAGAAAATCCATGCCCCGTGCCGTGACCTTCGCGCTGTGCATTTGAATTTCCCTGCTCATAAACTCGGTAAACTTGAAATCTACGAGGCCGTGCTCATGGAGGTACTGGAGGTTCACCAGCAGACGATTGTCCGTCTGATCTCCAAAGCTGCGCTTTATATCGGCGGATTGGGGATATAGCCCCGCGAGTTCATTTAGAAGATATCTTTGAAAGTCTCTGTCTAACAACTCGCCCATATTCGCCCTCCAGTTTGACCATCCCATCAAACCAGAGCACCCCGGATGAGTCACCGGGAACAAAAGGGGGAGGGAACGTGTGCCATGTGCCATTTCATGTGCCATGGATTCGCCGGGGTGCAAAGGAAAAGCCCGGAAACCGGGGGGATTGCACGGCACACGGATGGCACAAGAAATGAAACAGGTAAGGGCGTCCCTACTGAATTAGTTCGTTGATTTCATTGAGAAAATTGTTTGGCTGGGGAACCTGGATTCGAACCAGGACTAACGGAGTCAGAGTCCGTGGGTCTACCGTTAACCTATTCCCCAGCAGAGGCGGGCTTGCCCGCGCGGTTCGCTTCGGCAGGCCGCCGAAGGAAGTGGCGCTTGTTTAGCGGCACATGGTGGCGATTTCAAGCCCGCAATTTCACTTCTTTGTCACGCAGCGACTGGATGCGCCAGGGGCGGCTATCGGCGCTAATGGGTGACCGGGGCACGCCAGGCGATGGCGCGGCTGGGGCTGTAGCAGCCAAGCGCAACCGTGTTGGAGTAGTTGCCGGAAACGATCTGCACCTGGCCGTTGCCGCAATCGCCCACCACCACGCCCACATGGTTGGACATCACCATGATCGCGCCGATTGCGCCGGGATCTGCCTGCTCGCCGTAATGGGCGAAGTCGCGTGCCTTGTTCGAGCCGGTAGGAAGCAGCCCGGCGCGAGCCAGAACGGTATCGAGATAGCAGGCGCACCAGCGGCCCGGGCAACCCGAGGGGCGCACGCTCCCCAATTCGCTGAGCATGACATTTATGACTGTCTGGGGGTCGCGGGCGCTGGCCGGAACGGCAATGGCCGACGCGGCGCACAGAGCAAGCAGAAGTGGCAAAACAATACGCATCACTTTAGTTTTGTCCTTGGTTGGACCCGGCACGTAAAGCCAATGCACTGACGCGGCCGGTCTGTGTTGTGGTCAAGTCATCGGCACAACATCCGCGCGACAGGCAGACGAACCGATGCGGGATTATTTCGCCATGCTGGCGGGCTCATTACATCGCGACGCTGCGCGCGGCCACGCTCACTTGGGGCGCTCTCCCGTGATGCGGGCATAAACTGGAGTTTTATGGCGATATCTGGGCACATCGGCACGAACGAGGTGGAATGCGGCAATCGTTGCGTTGACGGCCATGATGGACTACCGTTGATCCGAAACTGAAATGATCTGCCTCGGGCGCCTTTCCTTCGAGCCATTGTGGGCCAATTGCCTGCCTTGTGCTCCAACCGGCGACCGGGCGGTACGGAGAACCGAGTTGACCGATTCAAGTCGGTCCACCGCCGTGTCGGCGGCTCCTGCGTCTCTGCGCGAGCGCGCCAATGAGCCTGTCCGGCACGAACGCGAAGACGCCAAGGCGCAACCGGGCGCCAAGCGGGCAACGCGGTGGACGTCCCAACCCAAATCCGCAGGGCAACGCAAAAAGCGCGCGCCCACTTATGCGGCGCTGGATCTGGGAACCAACAATTGTCGCCTCTTGATCGCCCGCCCGACGGAAAACGGATTCCGCGTCCTTGACGGGTTTTCGCGCATTGTGCGGCTGGGCGAGGGGCTGAGCCAGACAGGGCGGCTCTCGGAAGCCGCCATGGACCGAACGATTGAAGCGCTCAGGATCTGCAAGAGCAAGCTTGCCCAGCATGATGGTGTGAGGGCGCGTATAATTGCCACCGAAGCGTGCCGTTCGGCCACAAATTCGGCGGCATTCCTCGCCCGCGTCAAGCGCGAACTCGGGATGACCTTCGAAGTGGTCGATCGCAAAACCGAGGCCGAACTGGCCGTAACCGGCTGCGCCGATCTGATTGAAACCGATGCGCCCGGCGCCATCCTGTTCGATATTGGCGGCGGGTCGTCCGAACTTGCCTGGCTCGATTTCCGCGGCGGGCGTCCGCGCAATCAGGGCAAGACGGCGGCGTCCATTCGCTCATGGCAGTCCTTGCCCGTGGGCGTTGTTTCGATTGCCGAAAAATTCGGTGGTGTCGATGTGACGCCGGAAATCTTCGAGGCCATGGTCAATCACGTCACCGACCAGCTTCGCCATTTTCGCGGCCGCGAAAAACTGCGCGGCATGCTGGCCAGCCATCCGGTGCATTTTCTGGGCACGTCGGGCACGGTCACCACGCTCGCCGGGCTTTATCTCGGCCTTGAACGCTACGAACGCTCCAAGGTCGACGGGCTCTGGATGCATGCCGACGATGTTGATGCCACGATGCGTGTGTTGCTGGCCATGAGCTACGACAAGCGCACATCCAATCCCTGCATCGGCAAGGAACGCGCCGATCTGGTCATTCCCGGCTGCGCCATTTTTGAGGCAATCCGGCGCGAATGGCCGTGCCAGCGCATACGGGTTGCCGATCGCGGGTTGCGCGAGGGCATCCTGATTTCAATGATGTCGGAGGATCGCGTCTGGATGCGCGGCCGGCCCGGACGCAGGCGCAGGGGAGCCAGCAATGCCAAATAAGCCGACCGGCAAGGGCGCAGGCCGTCGCGGTGACCGCGATCTCAAGACCCGCGTCAAGACAGCCAAGAAGCGCACCACCTCATCCACACGGTGGCTGCAACGCCAGCTCAACGACCCATATGTGGCCAAGGCCCGCGCAGAGGGCTGGCGGGCGCGTTCGGCCTACAAGCTGCTCGAACTCGACGAAAAATACGAGTTGCTGAAACCCGGCATGCGGGTGGTCGATCTGGGGGCGGCGCCCGGAGGCTGGTGTCAGGTGGCGGTCAAGGCGGTCAAATCGGATCCCGAAAACCCCAGCGTGGTCGGCATCGACTATCTCGAAATGGACCCCGTGACAGGCGCCGCGCTGCTGCAAAAGGATTTTACCGACGAGGACGCGCCCCAGGCCCTGTTCGACCTTCTGGGCGGGCACAAGGCCGATATCGTCCTTTCGGACATGGCGGCACCGACAACGGGCCACAAGCCGACCGACCATCTGCGGATCATTGCACTCGTCGAAATAGCCGCCGACTACGCGCTCGATGTATTGGCGCCGGGCGGCACATTTGTCGCCAAGGTGTTCCAGGGCGGCACCGAGCACGAGCTTCTGGCCATGCTAAAGCGCAATTTTGCCACCACGTTCCACGCCAAGCCCCCCGCGAGCCGGTCGGAATCGGCGGAAACCTATCTGATTGCCCGGGGCTTCAAGGGGCAGCGGCAGGACTGAGGCTTAGAGCGTGTCCAGCAAAAGCATGTCCTCGACGCGATTGGGGATGGAAGCGGTTTTGCGGTTCGGACACGCGACAAAACAAAGGCTTAGAGCCAAGAATTTGATTCAATCAAATCCTGGACGGCTCTAAAAGCGCGGCGAACGGCCCTGGTAGCCTTGCTGTTCCGCCTTTTCCAGCGCCGCCTGACGCTGGGTTGCCGTGCGCTGCCCGGAAATGTCGCTGCCCGCTTCCTTCTCGAGCCGCAGATAGGGCACGATGGCAAGAAGCGATATGGCGGCGATCACGAAAAAGGCCGTGTGAAAATCGTCAACGCCCAGCGGCTGGCCGCGCAGATGGCTCGAAACCTCCAGCACACCGCCGGCTGTGGCGACAGCAAGCGCCGTCGCGATCGGGCGCATGACGGCATGAATGGCGGTTGCCGGCCCGGCCTCGTCCTCGTCGATATCGGCAAAGGCCAGCGCATTCTGGCCGGTAAAATAGAGCGAGCGAACAATGCCCACGACAAAAATCACCACCATCATCACGATGATCGGGGTCTGGGGTACGAAAGTGCCCTTGATGGCCAGGCCCAGGGCAGACAGCACACCGGCTGTCATAAGGGCGGTGCGAAACCCGATGCGCTGATAAATCGGCTTGGCGATGAATTTCATGCACAGGGCGCCGATGGCGCCGACAAACGTGATCATTCCCGATTCGAACGGGGTATAGCCGAAACCGACCTGCAGCATGAGCGGCAGCAGAAAAGGGGTTGCCCCCGCGCCGATCAGAAAAAGCGACGTGCCGGCAATGACCGCCCTGTAGGACGGATGCACGAAAATCCGTGGGTCAAGCAGCGGATGCTCGATCCGCAGCGCGTATGGCACGTAGATGACGGCCGCGGCGATGCCAACGGCCGTGGAAACCAGAGCAACCCAAAGCGGCAGCACGGGCATCGAAAGCAGGGAGAGCCCGAAAACGATCCCGGAAAAGGCGATGGCCGAAAGAAAGAACCCGGGAAAATCCATGGGCCGTTGGGTGGCGGACTCCACGTGGGGCAGGTATTTGGTGATGAGAATCACACCGGCCAGCCCGATCGGTACGTTGATGATGAAGATCCAGTGCCAGGACAAAAACGTGGTCAGGAACCCGCCGACCGGAGGGCCGAGCGTGGGGCCGATCAGGGCCGGAATGGTCAGCCACGCCATGGCGTTGACCAGATCCTTGCGTTCGGTGGTGCGCAACAGGATGAGGCGGGCAAGCGGGCTCATCATCGCCCCGCCCATGCCTTTGAGGAATCGCGCAATGATGAATTCAGGCAACGATCCGGAAAAGGCGCAGGCGATCGATCCCGCGATAAACACCAAAATTGCCGCACGGAAAACCGTCTTGGCGCCGAACTTGTCGGCCAGCCACGCGCTGATCGGAATGAAGATGGCAAGGGCCACGAAATAGGCGGTAAACGCCAGCTTCAGAGCGACCGGCGTCGTGCCGATATCGGCCGCAATGGCTGGCAGCGAGGTGGCGATGACTGTCGCGTCCATGTTTTCCATAAACAGGGCGACCGCCAGGATGAGCGGGATCAGACGGGACAATAAACCGGACCGAGGCTGGATATTTTTCTTGTTGGCCGCATCATTGCCGCTAAGGCTGAGCGTGACAATGCGTAGAAAGGATAAATTCCACCAGGCGAACCTTTCACCGCTCCCGCGCGTTGACGCAGCGGGTTTCTCCGATCGGGCAG
The DNA here is from genome assembly GCA_002723255.1 of Pelagibacterium sp. Lineage (GTDB taxonomy): Bacteria > Pseudomonadota > Alphaproteobacteria > Rhizobiales > Devosiaceae > Pelagibacterium > Pelagibacterium nitratireducens. Next base: position 18,937 of record PBNW01000058.1, read on the forward strand.
GCACAATGACTCAACGTCGCTTCCATCTCGTCCTCAATGTAAACTCCGGTACCGTTCAGGCGCTGGGGGTGACGTCCGACACGCTTCGGGCGATGTTCGCCGCACACGGGTTGGAGGTCACCATTGACGCCGATCCTCAGACCGAACTGTCCGATCGCATCCGCAACGCGATCGAAAGTGATGCCGATACGATCATTGCCGCCGGAGGTGACGGCACGGTGACGGCCCTTGCCACCGCGATTATTCATTCCGACAAGAACCTGGCCATTCTGCCGCTCGGCACGGCCAACCTGCTGGCGCGCGACCTGGGCATGCCCCTTGATCTGGACGAGGCGATAGAGGCTTTGCGCGATGTGGAACCGCTTGCCATCGACGTTTCGGAAGTCAACGGCACGATTTTCCTGCACAAGGCCGTCATCGGCGTCATTCCCGAGCTCGCTGCCGGTCGGGAATACATCCGGGGGCAGGGCATGGGTGCCAAGATCGGCTTCATGCGCTATTTCTACCGTCGCATTTCGCGGGCCCGTCGGCTGGCGCTGGAGATCGCAACCGGCGACGGCCAGTCCAGAATTGAACGCGTACAGGCCATCGCTGTGGCCACCAACGCCTATGATGAAGGGCTGGGACGGTTTTTCCATCGCGATAAACTCGATACAGGGCTGCTCACCATCTATGTCCTGCGTCACCTCCGGATCGGCGACGTGTTCAGGCTCGCCACCGGCATGCTGGCCGGCCATTGGCGCGACTATGAAGCGCTTGATATATCGACGGCCCGTTCGGTAACCATACGCACCAAAAAGCCAAGGCTTCAGCTGATGATAGACGGAGAAGTGCAATCCATGGAGGCCCCCTTGGAATTCAAGATCTACCCCCGCGCCCTCTCGGTTCTGGCGCCGCTCCGGGCCATCAAGGAAGAGATGGCCGACGAACAGGCCGAAGCAGTCGCGCAGCCAGGAGCCACGGGGCAGCCCGCCTGATGCGACTTGTCCACCTCTCCGACCTGCATTTCGGTCATCACGACGACAGCGTCGTTGCCTCGATGGCCGCTGAAATTGCGGCCCAGAAGCCAGAGCTCATTGTTGTCTCGGGAGATTTCACCCAGATCGGCACAGCCGCAGAGTTTGCCCGCGCTCGCGACTTTCTCGATCGGTTGCCCGCCCCCTTTATCTCGGTCCCCGGCAATCACGATGTCCCCGAGCGCAATCTCATCAAGCGCTTCGTGAACCCATACGGCCACTACCGCCGATATATCGACAACGAACTCGAACCGTTTCTGCATCGCGACGGCGTTGCGCTGGCCGGGCTCAAGACGTCCCGGCGCGCCAATTTTCATTCGCTCAACTGGTCCGATGGTGCGATCAGCAAGACGCAGCTCCAACGTCTTGAGACCCGATTTGCCGAGGTGCCGGCCGACACCGTCAAGATCGTGATCGCCCATCATCCCCTGCTGCACCCCGAAGAGCCCATGGCGCGGCACCAGAACAGGGTGCGCCGCGCCGACAGGGCTCTGAAGGTCTTCTCGCGCATTGGTGTGCGGCTGGTGCTCTCGGGCCATTTTCACATGTCCTATGTTCGCCGCCATGCCCATGCGGGCGAGGTGCGCGCGGCCGTTCCCAGCGGACCGCGCGAAAGCAGCGAAGGCCATATCCTGGTCGCCCAGGCCGCCTCGACGACATCGACCCGGCTGCGGGGAGAACCCAACGCCTACAACCTCATCGATATCGATGGGCAGGAAATCACCATAACGGTGCGCGAGTGGCTGGGAGACGGTTGGACCACGCGCGAGAAGGCGCGGGAAGCCGCTTGAAGCGGACGCTCGATCTGCGCACCGGCGAGCCGGTCTGGCAGACGGGACGCCACGCCTGCTGAAAAAACCAACCGAACGGGTCTCCACGGCCCTCACAGGTCGAATCGATACCGATGCGGATATTTTCGCGCTCTGAACAGCCCGCGGCAATTGGGCTGGCCCAGGTGCCACACCGGACGTTTTTTGTGCAAATGGGGGCCGTGCTGGCTGCGCATACGCCTTAAAAGAGCTTTTATCGCGTTGACAAGTGGCGGTGTTCCCCGTTTATCGGGCAACTTCGCACCAATTCCCGAGAGGCTTCATGCGGCTCGTTTTTGTAATCCCCGCCTACAATGAAGAGGCAATGATCGGTCAGTGCCTCGACGCGGTGATGGCCGAAATCAAGCGCAGCGGACACCCCGCCGACGTGGTCGTTGTCGACAACGCCTCCACTGACCGGACCGGCGAGATCGCCGCGAGCTATGCCGGTGTGCGGGTCGTCAAGGAAACCAACAAGGGCCTCGTGCATGCCCGTCACGCCGGTTTCGTCGCCTCGGAAGGCTATGACCTGGTCGCCAATATCGACGCCGATACCATGGTCCCGGAAGGCTGGCTGACCACGGTTTTTGACGAATTCGAAGCCCATCCCAAGCTCGTCTGCGTGTCCGGTCCCTATCACTACTACGACCTCAAGCGCAGCCAACTGGCCCTGGTCGAGGTGTTCTACGCCTTCACCTACTGCACTTACATCCTGAGTCGGTTCATCCTGCGCGTCGGATCGGTGATCCACGGCGGCAATTTCGTTTTCCGCCGCGAGGCCTGGGAACAGACCGGTGGCTATGACCGCTCCATCACCTTCTACGGCGAGGACACCGACGTCGCCGTGCGGCTCTCCAAGATCGGTCCGGTCAAATGGACCCACAAGCTGCGCATGAACACATCGGGCCGCAGGATCGAGAAGGAAGGCATCATCCGGACCGGTCTGGTCTATGCCAAGAACTTCTTTTCCATGACGTTTCGCGGCAAGCCGGCGACGGTCGACTATCAGGATATCCGCGAATAGCCCGCGCCTGCGCAAAAAAATCTATACCCCCGTGTCGGGATCGGCGAAGCTGGTCCGTCTTAACCCTGAGGGCGCAGATGCGCTTCGGGAACAATTGAGGACGACACAATGACCAAGATGATTTTCGTGAACCTGCCGGTTCGGGATCTTGCAGCGGCCACAAGCTTTTACGAGGCGATCGGCTGCACCAAAAATGCCGACTTCTCCAGCGATGAAGTCTCTTCGATGATGTGGTCGGATGCGATCACCTTCATGTTGCTCACGCACGACTATTTCTCCACCTTCACGACCAGGCCGATTGCCGACGCCCATGCCGCGGCCGGCGCGTTGATCGCGCTGTCCTGTGACAGCCGTGAGGCGGTCGATGCGATTACCGAAGCGGCCGGCAAGGCGGGCGGCAAAGCCGACATCCGCGAGCCCCAGGACTTGGGCTTCATGTATGGCCGTGCATTCGAAGATCCCGATGGCAATATCTTCGAGCCGGTCTGGATGAACATGGAAGAGGCCTCCGGCGCACAATAGGGAGGTTCGATATGTCCGAGACCACCGAGATAAGCTGTGGGTGCGGCAAAGCTGCGCTGACACTGCACCAGGGCCCGTTCATTGCCACGGAATGCCATTGCACAAGCTGCCGCACGGCAGGTGAAGCTCTCGCCGAGCTGCCGCTGGCCCGTCCAATGATCGGCCAGAACGGGGGTACCCATTTTGTCCTCTACCGCAAGGACCGGGTGACGTTTTCAAAAGGGCTGGACGTGCTGGTCGCCTACCGCATCAAGCCGGACTCCCCGACCCGTCGTGTCGTCGCCTCATGCTGCAATACGCCGATTTTCCTGGAATTCCAGAATGGTCACTGGCTTAGTCTCTACGGCAGCCTGTGGCCGGATGGCGCGGTGCCACCAGCCGATTTGCGGACCGTCGTTGCCGATCGCGAGGGTCTGCCTCCGCTCGACGACGCCATTCCCGCAGGCAAGCTCCAGACTGCAAGATTTTACGCCCGGCTGCTCGGAGCCTGGATTGCGATGGGGTTCAAGTCGCCGACCATTGAGCTGTCGCATCCCGACCGGGCGATTTCAGATATTGCTGCATAGCTTGCGGATCAGGGCCGGTGCGGTCGGCAGGGCAGCTAGATTCAGCAAAAGCACGTCCTCGACGCGATCGGGGATGGAAACGGTTTGGCGGTTCGAACACGCGACAAAACAAGGGTTTAGAGCCAAGGATTTGATTCAGGCAAATCCTGAACGGCTCTAAGCCTCCTGCAGTTCCCCTAGAATCGTCGGGATAAGCTCGCTGACCGTCGGGTGAATGTGCATGGTGTTTTTCAGATCGGCATAGGCCATGCCGGACTGGATGGCATCGAGCAGAACATGGATGGCTTCATCGCCCCCGACGCCGAAAATCGCCCCGCCGATGATCCTGTTGCTGTCGGCATCGACGACGACCTTCATGTAGCCGACGCTTTCGCCTTTTTCTTTGGCACGCGCGACACGCGTCATGGGACGCTGGCCGACAAGCACCCGATGGTCGCGTTTTTTGGCCTCGGCAACAGTCAGGCCGGCCCGTCCCAGCGGCGGGTCGGTGTAAAGCGCATAGGCGTCGGTCCGCATTTCGACCGAACGATCCGCTCCTTCGAGATTGTCTGCCACGATCTCGTAATCATTGTAGGCCGTGTGGGTGAAGGCGCCCCGTCCGTTGCAATCGCCCACCGCCCAGATACCCTCGACCGAGGTCTCAAGGCGTTCATTGGTGATGATATAGCCGCGATCATTGGTTGCGATGCCGGTCTTGTCGAGCCCGAGATCGTCGGTGTTGGGCTGGCGCCCGATCGCCACGAGTACATGCGAACCGGTAATTTCCGGGGCACCCGCCGTACAGTTGACCTTGACGACCGGGCCGTCCTCGGACCGCGAGAACGCGATACAATCGGCATTGAGCCTGATGTCGATGCCCTCAGCCGCCAGAATCTCGGCGACGGTCTGCGAGGCGTCTTCATCCTCGCGTTTGAGCAGCCGGTCCCCGCGCTCGACAACGGTCACCTTGCTGCCGAACCGGGCAAACATCTGCGCAAATTCCAGCCCGATATAGCCCCCGCCCACAACCACGAGGTGGCGCGGAACCTCGGCCAATGCGAGAATGGAGCTGTTGGTCAGGATGTCGATATCATCGATTCCCGGATAGTCGGGGATGACCGCCCGCCCGCCGACATTGAGAAAAATGCGCGGTGCCTCCAGCGTGCGCTCGCCGACCGTAATCGTGTGGTCGGCGACAAAGCGGGCATGGCCCTCGATAAGCGTGAGGTTTTCTGTTCCGGTCAGCCAATCGTTCAGCCCCGAGCGGGATGCTTGGACGATCCCGTCCTTGCGGCCCATCACCGCCGCCATATCGATGGAAACGGGGCCTGAAAGCGTCACTCCGTAATCGGCAGCCCGCCGGGCCATGTGGGCGACATAGGCGCTTGCCACCATCGTTTTGGTCGGTGTGCAACCGGTATTGACGCAGGTCCCGCCCAAAAGCTTGCGCTCGATCAGTGCAACCTTCTGGCCCTGGCCGGCCAAACGCGCGGCAAGCGAGGGCCCGGCCTGACCCGCTCCGACGACAATGGCGTCGAACCGCTCCGTCATGCCGCCAGCCACACGACGAGAAGTGCCAGAATCACTGCAATCGCGTCCTCGAGCAGCGCGATCGGCCGGTCATTGCCGCCATTGGTTGCCACGAGGCGCTTGCGGGCTTCATAACCGCCCAGCGTGCCGATGATAGCACCGACGACCCCGGCAATCGCTCCGCCGATCCACATGCCCGATGGCAGCCCCAGCTCGCCGCCGGCCAGAGCGCCCATGACGATCCGGGCGCCGAACTGAACAGGCACCTTGCGGCTCGGGGTCTGCGGCAATTGGTCGGTCACAAGTTCTCCCAGCGCCGCCAGCGTGAAGATCGCAACGGCAAGCGGGTGCCCCAGAAAGGCGAACGGCGTGGCCGAAAGATCGATCCACCCCAGAAAGGCCGCCCAACTCAGCGCGGCAGCAGGCGTCATCGCCCGCAGCCCCGCCACAATACCAAGTACCAGAGAAAAGAGGAAGATCATGTCCATGCCCTCAAATTGAAGTGTCGAGATTAACACTTGTCCCGAGGCGAAGCGAGATAGAACCGCTTCCCCCACTTCCCAAACCCTCCGCTCGGTGTTAATGACCCTCGCCAACCCAAAGCCGGTGCGAGTCTACCTCCCGCATCGGCCAAGCGGACAATGCGGACGGGACGGATCGGTCATAAAGCCGACGACGCGTCACGCTAAACCATCGACATTCATCCGTTCTACGATGAAGGGCACGAAAGGGGCTGGCCTTGGCGAAGATTATTTCCTCCATCACTGGTGATTCCGCACTGACATTTGACGACGTGCTGCTCCAGCCCGCCCGTTCGGACGTGCTGCCCACAGACGTCGACATCAGGAGCTATGTCACAAAGGACATAGCGCTCAATCTGCCGATCCTCTCCTCGGCCATGGATACGGTCACCGAGGCCAATATGGCCATTGCCATGGCACAGGCCGGTGGCATGGGCGTCATCCATCGCAACCTCACACCCGAGCAGCAGGCCGAACAGGTCAAGCAGGTCAAGCATTTCGAATCCGGCATGGTGGTCAATCCCATTACCATCGGCCCCGATGCGACTCTGGCCGATGCCTATGCACTCATGGACCGCTACAAGATTTCCGGCATCCCCGTGGTCGCCAATGGCGGCACCGGCGGGCGCAACAACGGCAAGCTGGTGGGTATCCTCACCAACCGCGACGTGCGCTTCGCCTCAAACGACCGCCACAAGATCTCCGATCTCATGACCCGCGATCAGCTCATCACGGTGCGCGAGGGCGTAAGTCAGGAAGAAGCCAAGCGGCTTCTCCATCAGCACCGCATCGAAAAGCTGCTGGTTGTCGACGAGCACAACAACTGCATCGGGTTGATCACCGTCAAGGATATGGAAAAGGCCCAGCTTCACCCCTCCGCAATCAAGGACGCCCACGGCCGGCTCCGGGTTGCCGCAGCCTCGACCACGGGCGATCAGGGGTTCGAGCGCTCCATGGCGCTGATCGATGCTGGCGTCGATCTTCTGGTCATCGATACCGCCCACGGCCATTCGGTCCGCGTCGCCGAGGCCGTCGAACGCGTCAAGCGCCAATCCAATTCCACCCGCATCGTCGCCGGCAATGTCGCCACGGCCGAGGCCACCAAAGCCCTGATCGATGCCGGCGCGGATTCGATCAAGGTCGGCATCGGCCCCGGCTCGATCTGCACCACCCGCATCGTAGCCGGTGTGGGCGTGCCCCAGCTTGCCGCGGTCATGGGCTGTGCCGAAGAGGCCGACAAGCAGGGCGTTCCGGTCATCGCCGATGGCGGCATCAAGTTTTCGGGCGATCTGGCCAAGGCGCTGGCCGGTGGCGCATCGGTTGCCATGGTCGGCTCGCTCCTTGCCGGCACCGACGAAAGCCCCGGCGAAGTCTATCTCTACCAGGGGCGCTCTTATAAATCCTATCGCGGCATGGGCTCGGTCGGCGCCATGGCGCGTGGTTCGGCCGATCGCTATTTCCAGCAGGAAGTCAGCGATCAGATGAAGCTGGTGCCCGAAGGGATCGAAGGCGCCGTGCCCTACAAGGGCCAGGCCGGTGCCGTCTTGCATCAGCTTGCCGGCGGCTTGCGCGCCGCCATGGGCTATACCGGCTCGAAAGATCTCGAAACGTTCCGGCGCGAAGCGACGTTCGTCAAGATAAGCTCCGCAGCACTGGGCGAAAGCCACGTCCATGACGTGACGATCACCCGCGAGAGCCCCAACTATCGCGGAAAGTAGCCCCATGAGTCTGGCCATCCTGCTGATCCTGCTTGCGCTGTGGACGCAGGGTGCGCTGACGATATTCTTGTTGTTCATCCTCGGCCGGCGGCGGCTGCCGCTGGTCGCGGACAAAAAGATCGCCGTGCGTGACATCGCGCTCGACACCAGCCCCTGGCCCGAAGATGCCCAGAAGGCGTCCAATGCCTTCAATAACCAGTTCCAGCTTCCGGTGCTGTTTGCCATCGGCATCGCGATCACGCTCTATCTTGGCGCGGGCTGGCCTGAAGTGGTCTTGGCCTGGGCGTTCGTTGCCAGCCGGATCGTCCATGCGACGATCCATGTCACCTCCAACCATGTCTATCGGCGATTTTCCGCCTATGTCGTGGGGTTCTGTATTCTCATTGCACTTTGGATTGCGATCCTTGTGCGTCTCGTCCTCGCATTTCAAACGGTCTGACCTATGGCTCTGGCAACGCGTATCGATACTATTTTCGTTCCGGCTCTGGATACCGACAGTGCTGCCAAATGGTATGCGCGCATGTTTTCAATGACCGAGATTTTCCGCTCGGGCGGTTACATCGGCTTGCGGTTTGACGAGGGGGAAGCAAAGGCAACCGCTTTGACGCTGATTCCGGTCGATACGATCAGCAATCCTTATGTCGCCTTCAATCTCTTCAGCCCTGATCCTGAGGCGCTCCGAAACGCACTGATCGCGGATGGCAGGGAAGTCACCGAGATTCATCAACAGCCGTCAATGCGGTGGTTCGACTTCGTTGATATCTCCGGTGTTCGCGTCAATGTCTGTTCGTTTGGCGAGGCCAACTGATGCGTCTTCCCGGACGAATGGCCGCCGCCATCGAAGTGCTCGCCGATATGGAAGCGCGCAAGCGGCCCGCTTCCGAAGCCCTCAAGGGCTGGGCGCTCGACCACCGTTTTGCCGGGGCGGGCGATCGCGCCGCCATTGGCAACCTGGTTTACGATGCGCTGCGCAAGCGGGCCAGCCATGCCTGGCGCATGGGTGAGGATACCCCGCGTGCGCTGATCCTTTCGGTTGCGGTCAACGACTGGAATCAGGACATTAACGTCCTCAATCAGGACTTCAGCGCTGACAAGTTCGCGCCGGAATCGATTTCCGAGGCCGAGGCGCTAAAGCTTTCATCCGATTCAGCTTTTGCCGATGCGCCCGATCACATCAAAGCCGATGTGCCCGAGTGGCTGGCCGAGCCGCTCGCCCGTAATTTTGGCAGCGATTGGGCCGAACAGGGCAGGGGCATGACCACCCGCCCACCGCTCGACATGCGCGTCAACCGGCTCAAATCCGAGCGTACCCGGGTGGAAAAATCCCTGTCCCGCTTCGCCCCTCAACCCACCGCCATTGCGCCCGACGGACTGCGTCTGCCCTCCGGTCCCAACGATGCGCGCACTGCCAACGTTCAGGCCGACGAGGGCTATCAGAAGGGCTGGTTCGAAATTCAGGACGAAGGCAGCCAGGTCGTGACATTGCTGGCCGGCGCCAGGATGGGCGAGCAGGTGCTCGATCTTTGCGCCGGGGCAGGCGGCAAAACGCTCGCTCTTGCCGCCGCCATGGGCAACACCGGGCAGATCTTTGCCTATGATGCCCAGCGCACACGGCTCGCCCCGATTCATGAGCGCCTAAAGCGCAATGGCGTGCGCAACGCGCAGGTGCGTAATCCCGATCCGGGAGCGCTGGACGATCTGGTGGGCAAGATGGATCGCGTGGTCATCGATGCCCCCTGTACGGGCACGGGGACGTGGCGGCGTCGGCCTGACACCAAGTGGAAGCTCACGCCGGCCCAACTCGAAGCGCGCATGGTCGATCAGGTCCAGGTGCTCGATGAGGCCGTGCGCTTTCTCAAACCGGGTGGCGAACTCGTTTACATAACCTGTTCGATCCTGCCGCAGGAAAACGACGATCAGATTGCAGCATTTCTCGCGCGCCACGACGGTTTCGCTCCGGTTCCGCTCTCCGAGCGCTGGGACACGCTTTTCCCCGATGCGCCGAAACCTTTGAGCACGAACCCAAACACGGTTACACTCACCCCTGCCGCGACCGACACCGACGGCTTTTTCTGCGCGGTGCTCAAGAGGGGGTAGGGGCCATGGCAAGCCGGTGGATCGTGATTGTCTTCGGGTCTGTCCTGCTGCTCGCCGCCTTGGCCATAGTTGGCATTGCTGCCCTGTTCCTGGTCTCGGGACCGGCTGACGACATCCGCTACGATTTCGTGTCGCCCTCCGGCCAGGTCGATCTCTATCTGATCGAGACCTGCGAACGCGGAGGCTGCACCCATCAGGCCATTATCGAGATGCCGGGGCTGCAGGGTGAGCCGATCCAGATACGCTGCGGTCTCGATATCGAGGCCACCGAGCCAACCTTCGGATCGCTCGATGTGAACTGGACCTCCGACGAGCGCGGCGTCCTGATCTCCTTTGCCGGTGCAGACGGCACGGAGCAGTCGATTTCCATGGATCTCGACCGAGATTGCAATCTCTGAACGGCGTAAAATTCCGTCCGGGTGAAACTAAATCGGATTGGGCCCCGTTTATGCAGGCATGACACATGCAGCAACATCGATCGACGTCAAAAAACCGCGTGCGCTCATTGCGTTGGCGGCCTTTCTTGTCGTCGTCATCGGCGTGGGAGCCCTCATCGGAACCCAGACCGCTCCGGGCGCTTGGTATGCAGGGCTGGAAAAGCCCGTCTTCAATCCGCCTAATTGGGTATTTGGCCCGGTCTGGTTCGCGCTTTACGTCATGATCGCCATAGCTGGATGGCGCACATTTCTCGCTGCACCACTGAGTGTCGGCATGGGCCTGTGGGTTGGCCAGATGCTCCTGAACTGGGTGTGGTCGCCCGCGTTTTTCGCGGCCGAAAACCTGTGGCTGGCCATGGCGATTATAATACCGATGCTCGCCGCGATCATCGCCTTTATCGTTAACAGATGGACCCGAGATAGGGCTTCGGCGCTCCTTTTCGTGCCTTATGCCGCGTGGGTCGGTTTTGCAACTTTATTGAACGCTTCGCTCATCGTGCTGAATACGTAAGTACTATTCCTGCGCGTATGATTTATACAAAGTAAAATTCAATATAAAATTTGAATAAAACTGCCCCACCGAACTTATCAATAGTCAAATTTGATAGCGGCATCCTTTCGGGATGTTGCCAGGAACCCAAACACAATTTCTAGTTGAGAAGGCTGTCAGGTCCATAGAGTCTGGCATCGAGGACGGCGCGGTCGATTATGTTCGCGCCATCGCGCACCAACTCAACATTTCGCACCATCACCTCCATCGCACGTTTGCGGCGGCGGTCGGCGAACCTCCCGGTGCTTACCGGAGGCGCATAAGCATGCATGCTGTCGCCCTCCGGCTGCAATGGTCCCACGAGCCGATCGGTCGCATCGGCTATGCTGTGGGCTATGCAAGCCAGGCAGCCCTGACCCGGGTGTTTGAAAGGTTTTTCGGCATACTTCCGGGCCGCTACAGAACATCTTACGGCAGGGAGCGTCTTGCGGTGCCCCCGGTCCAGAGCGGCCAGTTCATTCGTGTCGATGATGGTGTACCCCTGTTGCTGCTCGCCAAGCGTTATCGAGGCCATGCTGAACATATCGATAGTTTTTGGGATGATTTTCTCACCCGTTTCCGCGCGGTGATCGACCGGCACTCCAGGCCATTGCGCCGGGTGGGATTGATCTACAACGATTGGCGGGCCGATCCCGACAACCGTGTTCGATATGATTGCTGCGTGGTTGTCAGCGACGTGGAGGCCATGGATATGCGAAATCCGCCGGCCGGACTGCATCTCGTGCTCAGCCGGGAGCGCGAATACGCCGGATATCGCTTCGAGGCGGGAGCCTACGACCGCCGGCAGGCCTATATCGATGTCGGCGACAATCTGTTTTACCGCCGCTCCCTCGCGGTCACCGAAGACCCCGCAATCGAGCTTTACGACGAAGCCGGATCCGGAAAAACGACGCTGCTCTATGCAGTTGAGTAGTGAATCTCACATTAACGTGGGTTAAAAATAGCGCCCCATATCAACTGCGGACAAACGCCCTGCTCAAGGTTGAGCATCTTTGGCGTATGTTGCAGGGAATCGAAACACAATTTCTGGTCGAGAAGGCCGTCAGGTCGATAGAATCGGGCATCGATGACGGCGCTGTCGAATACATCCGCGCCATAGCGCGCCAACTCGATATTTCTCACCATCACCTTCACCGCACATTCGCCATCGCCGTGGGAGAGCCTCCCGGTGCGTATCGGCGGCGGGTGAGTATGCATGCGGCGGCTCTGCGGCTGCAATGGTCGCGCGAACCGATCGGCCGTATCGGATATGCCGTGGGCTATGCGAGCCAGGCCGCGTTCACGCGCGTGTTCGACCGGTTTTTCGGGATTCTTCCAGGGCGCTACAGGGCCGCTTACGGGCGCGAGCGGACGGCGGTTGCCCCGATCAAACACGCTCAATTCGTCCAGGTGGACGACGGCATGCCGCTCCTGCTTCTGGCCACGCGCTATCGGGGCTATTCAGAGGACATCGATGGCTTCTGGGACGATTTCCTGATGCGGTTCGGTGATGTCATCGCCCGCTACTCCGATCCTCTGCAGCGGGTAGGGCTGATCTACAATGACTGGCGCGCCGATCCGGACGGTCTCGTGCGCTACGATTGCTGTGTGGTCGTCAATCGCGTCGATGCCGTCGATATGCGCGAAGCGCCCGATGGATTGCACCTCATTCTCAGCCGTGAGCGCGAATATGCCGGATACCGCTTTCCCGCCCAATCATACGATCGCCGCCAAAGCTATGTCGATGTCGGCGACAGCCTGTTTTACCGGCGATCCATGGCAGTAACCGAAGATCCCGCCATTGAGCTGTTCGACACGGCCGGAAACGGAGAAACAACGCTACTATATGCAGTTGAGTAGGGTAAACCTCACGTTAAAATCAGGTAAAAATTGCCACCCATATCAACTACGAGCAAACGTCGTCCTCAACGTTGAGCAATACTGGATTCGTTCAGTTTTTAAAGCTCGGCCCAATGAACTGCTGTCGGGCGTATATGGAGGCAAGATATGCGTAAATTTCTTACTGGAGTCTCAATTTCCCTCGTAATGACTTTGGCAATGGCGCCCAGCGTCCAGGCCGGATCGTTGCTGGGGATCATTGGAGACAAGGACAGCGAGTCTCTCATTACGATTGGCCGAGGCGAATCCGGTGACAACGGGCTTGTCAATGTTGGTGTTGGTGGTGGTGACGGCAATGTCCTCGACGCCAATGTCGGCGGCGAGGAGCGGGATCTGGTGAACGCCAACGTCAGCGCCGGCAATGGCCGTGGACTCGACGTTGATGCCGGTCTCCTCGATGACAATGTGACTGCCAATGTCGGCGTCGGCGGCGACGACATCCTCGACGTTGATGTCGGTATCGGCGGCAATGGTGGCAACGGCGGTAATGGTGGAAACGGCGGCAACGGCGGCAATGGTGGAAACGGCGGCAATGGTGGCAACGGCGGAAACGGCGGTGTCAACGGCGGCGGTAATAACAACAACAACAACAACAATAACAATAACAATAACGGCAGCCGCTTCGCCACCAATGACCCCAGCTGCATGGGCGTCGATCCCTACACCCTGATCCAGATGTTCGAGCAATCGACCCTGTCGGGTTGGGACAACGCCAGCAACATCCAGATTCAGGCGCTGCGGGTCTGCCCCGATATCCGCGAATTTGTTGCCGATTACTTTGAGAACAGCGGCAAGTATCAGCAATTGCAGGGGCTTGTGCGGTCCGATCCGCTCGTCGCAGCTTCTCTGAGCCGGTCGAACTACGACGCGGGCCGCGTGCTTGGCGTCACCCGCCAGTCCTCAAGCCTGACGGTCTTCGTCTTCTAAGCGGCTGTAGCGATCAAAAGGCCACTCGTTGACGAGAGAATCCGCGCATTTCCCCCAATGCGCGGATTTTCATTGTCCGGGATTCGGTTCGCCAGCCCGAAGCGGCGCACAAATAAACCACCCCGGATGCGAGGGACATCCGGGGTGGCTGCAAAAGGCCTGAGGGCATGGGACCGCAACTGGCCTTTTGACCGGGATTGCGCGGAGTGGGACGCTTTGGGGGACCGCGCAGAACCCGTTTTCTCTCGGCGTTCCGGCCCGTTTGCCGTGTGCCGCCGCTTGCCCTATCAACGCCAAAACCGGCAGTGAGTTGCAAAAGGGGTTGCATTATTTGCATCCATCGGGATTGTCGCGTTTCAGGTCGCTCTCCCCATTGCCTGAACGCTCGATTCCAATTAAAGGCTCGCCATGCAGAACGACGCGCCCACCGATACCATCCTCATCGTCGATTTCGGTTCCCAGGTCACCCAGCTCATTGCCCGCCGGGTGCGCGAAACCGGGGTCTATTGCGAAATCCACCCCTTCAGCTCCGCCGCTGACACGCTCGAAGCGCTCAAACCCAAGGGAATCATCCTCTCGGGTGGTCCGGCCAGTGTGATCGAGGACGGCGCACCCCAGGTCGATCGAAAGCTGCTCGATTACGGCGTGCCCATTCTTGGCATCTGCTACGGCCAGCAGGCCCTTTGCGTGGCGCTGGGCGGGGTCGTGGAGCCCGGCTATGTCCGCGAATTCGGACGCGCCGAAGTGCGCATCGAAAAGGACTGTTCGCTTTATGATGGCGTCTGGGAACTCGACCATTCCTATCAGGTGTGGATGAGCCACGGCGACAAGGTTTCCGAAATCCCTGAGGGTTTCGAGGTGGTTGGCACTTCGCCCGGCGCTCCATTTGCCATTATCGCCAATGAGGAGTGCAAATTCTTCGGCGTCCAGTTCCACCCCGAGGTCTATCACACGCCCGATGGCGCCAGGCTGTACGCCAACTTCGTACACCAGATTTGCGGCTGCGATGCCAACTGGACCATGGCCGCCTATCGCGAACAGGCCGTGGCCGCCATCCGCGAACAGGTGGGCGACAAGAAGGTCATTTGCGGGCTGTCGGGCGGCGTTGACTCATCGGTGGCCGCCATCCTGATCCACGAGGCCATCGGCAACCAGTTGACCTGCATTTTCGTCGACCACGGACTGTTGCGCAAGAACGAGGCCGACGAAGTGGTCTCGATGTTCAGGCATCAGTACAACATTCCGCTCGTCCACGTTGATGCCTCTGATGAATTCATCGGCGAGCTTGAAGGCGTCATCGAGCCCGAGGCCAAGCGCAAGATCATTGGCCGCTTGTTCATCGAGACGTTCGAAAAGGAAGCCGCCAAGATCGGCGGCGTCGAATTTCTCGCCCAGGGCACGCTCTATCCCGACGTCATCGAATCCGTCTCGTTCACCGGTGGTCCCTCGGTCACAATCAAGAGCCATCACAATGTCGGTGGGCTGCCCGAGCGCATGAACATGAAGCTCGTCGAACCGCTCCGTGAACTGTTCAAGGACGAAGTGCGCAAGTTGGGCCGCGAACTGGGCCTGCCCGAACATTTCGTTGGCCGCCATCCATTCCCCGGGCCGGGCCTTGCCATCCGCCTTCCGGGCGGCGTGAGCCGCGAAAAACTCGACATCCTACGCCAGGCCGATGCCATCTATCTTGATGAAATCCGCAAGGCCGGGCTCTACGACACCATCTGGCAGGCCTTCGCCGTGCTGCTGCCGGTCCAGACCGTTGGCGTCATGGGCGACGGCCGCACCTATGAAAGCGTCTGCGCCCTGCGCGCCGTCACATCGGTGGACGGTATGACCGCCGATTTCTACGCTTTCGACATGAATTTCCTCGGCCGCGCCGCGACCCGGATCATCAACGAGGTCAAGGGCATCAACCGCGTCGTCTACGACGTGACCTCAAAGCCCCCGGGCACCATCGAGTGGGAATAAAAAAACGGCGACCGGACCCCATCGGTCCGGCCGCCGAATTGTTGCCTATTGCGCGGCGGCGCGCTTGGGCAAGACCCAGTTGGGCCGCGGGAAATGGCACGTATAGCCATTCGGATTGCGCTCCAGATAATCCTGGTGCTCGGGCTCGGCCTCCCAGAAATCGCCCGCGGGCTCGACCTCTGTTACCGCCTTGCCCGGCCACAGTCCGGAAGCATCGACATCGGCGATTGTGTCCAGCGCGGTCTGCTTCTGGGCTTCACTCGTAAAATAGATCGCTGAGCGATAGCTGGTTCCCAGATCATTACCCTGCCGGTTCTTGGTGGAGGGGTCGTGAATCTGGAAGAAGAATTCCAGCAGTTCGCGATAGCTGATCCGGCTCGGGTCGAACGTGATATCGATGGCCTCGGCATGGGTGCCGTGGTTGCGATAGGTCGCGTTGCGCACGTCGCCGCCGGTATAGCCGACTCGCGTATCCACAACGCCGGGCAGCTTGCGGATCAGGTCCTGCATGCC
>PBNW01000059.1 GCA_002723255.1 Pelagibacterium sp.
CGGCAACGTCGTCTATACCGAAAATCTGTCGCTCGAGGCGGGCACAGACCAGATCGTTTGGGACGGCACCACCTCGAGCGGCACCAAGCTCAACTCGGGCCAGTTCACGATCACCATCGACGCCCGCGATGGCGATGGAAAATATGTTCCCGTGACCACCGAGATGCAGGGTGTTGTCGAAGGCGTCGACGTCAGCGGCTCCGAACCCTATATCCTGATCGGCGATCTGCGCATTCCGCTCTCTTCGATCTCCGCCGTTCGCTCGACGAACGCCGAGCCGACGCCCGATCCGGAAACGCCCGAGACCGAGCAGGAAGCGGCCTGAAGTCCCTCTCACGCCTATCCCATTGAATTTGCTGCACACACGTCGTGAGCGCGTGCGTTTTGCCCTCGCATTCTGCATGCCATCTTAACCGGTTGTAAGTTTCCGCTTAGCCAATTTTTAAGCCACCCGCGCTAGTGTAAGCGCTGGTTATGGTCAGGTTGAGTAGAGAGTAAAATGACCGTCCAAATGCGTCCGCGCGTGAAATACGTGATAGGTCCCGATGGCAGTCCGCTGACCATTGCCGACCTGCCGCCTCCGAATACGAAGCGTTGGGTCATCCGCCGCAAGGCTGAGGTCGTCGCCGCCGTTCGTGGTGGGCTTTTGAGTCTCGAAGAGGCTTGTGAGCGCTATACCCTGAGCGTCGATGAATTCCTCAATTGGCAAGCCGCCATCGACAAGCATGGTCTTGCCGGGCTGCGAACCACCTGGATTCAGCACTATCGGGAAGGCTGAACGCCGGCGTTCAGCACACGTTTTCGCGCCTTCAAAATCAAAACCCGCTACGGTCTCCGTGGCGGGTTTTGTGCATTCCCCCGACTTTTCCCACACCCCGGACCGGCAAAAATTGCCGTTTTTGCATTGTGGGAGAGTTGGTTAACACCTTGTTTACCATAGGCTAGGCATATTTTGCCCAGTGGGCTCGGTGATTTGTTTTACGCCGTATTCCAAGGTGCAACCGCGCAGGATGCGCCAACAAAGCGAACGACTAGGCTTAAGGGTGCTGCGTGAATCAATTGGGGGAACTGCTGGGCAAGCTCGGCGTGGCGCGCATCGCCGCGATGGCCGTCGTAGCGGTCATGATACTGGGTTTTTTCGCCTTCATCATGGTTCGCTCGACCACCCCTCAACTCGCCCCCCTCTACACCAACCTCGAATTTGACGATTCCGCCGCCATCATCGCCGAACTGGGCGGCATGGGCATTCCCTACGAAATCCGCAATGAAGGCGCGACCCTCCTCGTCCCGCGCGACCAGATCACCACGATCCGCATGTCGCTGGCCCAGGACGGCCTGCCGGCCCGCGGTCAGGTCGGCTACGAAATCTTTGACAACCAGTCGACACTCGGCGCCACAAGCTTCGTCCAGAACATCAATCACATTCGCGCCCTTGAGGGCGAACTGGCCCGCACCATCGGCGGGCTCAGCCGCGTCCAGAGCGCCCGGGTTCACCTTGTGCTGCCCGAACGTGAACTGTTTCGCCGCGACATCCAGGAGGCCTCCGCCTCGATCGTTCTGACCGTCCGCGGCCAGCTCTCGGCCGGCGAGATTCGCGCGGTCCAGCATCTGGTAGCGTCCGCCATCGAAGGCCTGTCACCCAACGCGGTCTCAATCGTTGACAGTTCGGGCTCACTTCTGGCGTCGGGAACCGGCGAAGGTGAAGTTTCGATCACCGCGCAGGCGGTGGAAGAGCGGACCCTTGGCGTTGAAACCCGCATGCGTACGCGGCTCGAAGAATTGCTGGCATCGGTCGTCGGTCTCGGCCGGGCCCGGGTCCAGGTCTCGGCCGAACTCGACCTCAACCGTTCCACCCGCACCTCCGAAACCTTCGACCCGGACGGACAGGTTGTCCGCTCCACCCAGATGGTCGAAACCGGCGACCAGTCGAACGGTCCTGGTGGTGCGGGTCAGGTGACCGTTGCCAACGAATTGCCCGGTGCATCCGAGCAGGGCGGCGAAGGCGGCACGCAAAGCTCCTCGTCCTCGCTCGAGGAAACACTCAATTACGAAATCTCCTCGACCACCGAAACCGAAGTCACCGAGGCCGGATCGATCAAACGCATGTCGGTCGCCGTTGTGGTCGATGGCGTCTATACCTACGACGCGGCAGGCAATGCGATCTATGAACCGCGCCCGCAGGCCGAACTCGATCAGATCACCGCGCTGGTGCGCACCGCCATGGGCTATGACGCCGATCGCGGCGACCAGATCGAGGTCGTCAACATGCAGTTTGCGGAGCGCCCCGGCATCGAAGCGGGCACCGCCGAGCCGGGTCTGTTCGAATTCAGCCGCGACGATCTGATGAAATTTGCCGAGATGGCAGTGACCCTGCTCATTGCGCTGGCTCTCGTACTGTTCGTCATGCGCCCGCTGGTCAAAAAGGTCCTGGCCCCCGAACCCAAGCCGCTTGCCCTGCCCGAAGCCGCGAGCGTCCCTGCCGAATACAAGGAACCCCAGGAAGACCCCTTGGCCGAAGCCCGCTCCCGCGAGGCCGCGACCGAAGCATGGATGGAAACCGCAAAATCGCTCGGCGAATCCCAGGTCAAGGCCCTCAAGATGGTCGGCGAACTGGTCGAAGAAAGCCCCAAACAGGCTTCACTGATTATCCGTGACTGGCTGAGCGAGGCTGCATAGGACCACCATGGCTCTAACTGAACCCAACGCACAACCGAACGGCGGCGCCGCCAAAGGGCTCCAGGTCGGTGACGACGCCACCCAGCGCCAGATGCGCGGCGACGAAAAGGCTGCGGCGCTCCTTTTGGCGCTCGGCCCCGATTTCGGTCGCCCCATCCTTGAAGAACTCGATGAAGTCGAGATCAGGACACTTTCGCGCGCCATGGTGCGTCTTGGCCCCATAACCCAGCAGATGCTCGACGAACTGCTGGCCGAATTCATCATGGGCGTCTCTTCGACCGGCACCATGGCCGGCAATTCCGACACCACCGAACGCCTGTTGCTGTCCTTTCTGCCCCAGGACCGCGTCGAACAGATCATGGAGGAAATCCGCGGGCCCGCCGGGCGCAACATCTGGGAAAAACTTTCCAACGTTCAGGAAGATATCCTCGCGAGCTATCTCAAGAACGAATACCCCCAGACCATCGCCGTGGTCCTCACCAAGATCTCCCCTGATCACGCCTCGCGCGTGCTCGCGGTGTTGCCCGAAGAACTCGCGCTCGACGTTGTCCAGCGCATGCTCTCGATCGACCCGGTGCAAAAGGAAATCCTCGAAAAGATCGAATCGACCCTGCGCACCGAATTCATGTCGACGCTGTCCCACACACAGCGGCGCGACAGCCACGAGCAGATGGCCGACATCTTCAATGCTTTCGATCGCCAGACCGAGGCGCGCTTCATGACGGCGCTCGAGGACCAGAGCCGCGACAGCGCCGAGCGCATCAAGGCCCTCATGTTCACCTTCGATGACCTCACCCGCCTCGAATCCGCCGCCATCCAGACCCTGCTGCAGAATTTCGACAAAAAGGAAATGGCCTTGGCCCTCAAGGGCGCATCCGACGCGGCCCGAGAGTTCTTCTTTGCCAACATGTCCACCCGCGCCGCGGGCATGATGCGCGACGACATGGAAACCATGGGCGCCGTCCGCCTCAAGGACGTCGACGAAGCACAGTCCCGCCTCGTCAACACCGCCAAGGACCTGGCGGCCCGCGGCGAGATCGTCATCAACAAGGGCAAGGCTGATGAGGAGATGATCCTGTGAGTGTCGCCCACAAATTCACCTTCGATCTGGACCTGGCGCACAAGCCGCCCGCCAGCAAGACCATGCCCGAATCCGAGTTCGAGCAGATGGTCGCCGCAGCGCGCGAAGAGGGCTACCGGCAGGGCCTCGCCGCCGGACAATCGAGCGTTGAAGCGCAATCGGCGACCGCACTTGCCAAATCCGCCGAAAAGCTGGCCAACCAGGTCGCCCAGATGGTCCAGACCATCGAAGACTACGAAAAGCTTCATCTGGGTCAATCTGTCGGGCTCGCCGCATCGGTCGGGCGCAAGCTCGCCGCCCACCTGATTGCCCGCGAACCACAGACCGAGCTGGCAGCGCTGCTATCCGAATGCATGGCCTCGCTCGAAGCGGCGCCGCACCTCGTCATCCGCTGCCATCCCGACCTTTGCGACGCCATGAAGGCCATCGCTGAAGAGCGCATGAAGGTTTCGGGATTTGCCGGCCGCCTCATCGTTCTTGGCGATCCCGAAATCCGCATGGGCGACGGCAGGCTCGAATGGGCCGATGGCGGGCTGGTGCGCGACATCAACGCCATATCCAGTGAAATCAACACCCGCATCTCCGCCTATCTGGCGGCCCGCGGCGCCGAGCAGGGAGACTGATCCATGGCCGATGGCGACGACGATATCCAGACCGCACCCGACGGCATCTCGTTTGAGGAAATGCTGGCCGAGGTCGACCAGGACGACGCCAGCAACGACGAAAAGAGCGCCGCCGACCTCGAGGCCGTCTTTGACGTCCCCGTGCGCCTTTCGGTGGTTCTGGGCAGAACCAGAATGCCGGTGGCAAAGCTTTTGAAGATGGACATCGGCACGGTGGTCGAACTCGACCGGCAGGTTGGCGAAGCCATTGATATCTATGTCAACGACCGCCTCGTCGCCCGCGGCGAGATCGTGCTTGTTGAAGGACGCCTTGGCGTCACCATGACCGAAATTATCAAGGCCGGCTAAACCCTTAGTCCGCCGGCAAGGAGACCACACCCATGCGCTTACTGATTATCGGCGCCCTCGAAGGACAGCTCAGCCAGGCCTCCAAGATGGCCATGGATGGTGGCGCCAAGGTCGCCCACGCCGCCACCATAGAGATCGCCCTGGCTTCCCTGCGGTCAGGCAAGGGTGCCGATCTGCTGCTGGTCGACGTCATGGTCGATATCCCAGCGCTGATCGCCGCTCTCGACGCCGAGCGCATCGCCATACCGGTTGTCGCCTGCGGCACCGAAACCAATGCCGCCGCCGCCGTCAACGCCATCCGCGCCGGGGCAAAGGAATACATTCCTCTGCCCCCGGACGCCGAACTGATCGCCGCGGTCATCGCTGCCGTCGCGCGGGAAAGCTCGGACTTTCTCTATCGCGACCCCGCCATGGCCAAGGTCGTCAAGCTCGCCGACCAGATCGCAGGCTCGGACGCCTCGGTTCTCATCACCGGCGAGAGCGGCACCGGCAAGGAGATCATGGCCAAATATCTCCACGCCCGCTCCAAGCGGGCCAACCGGCCATTCATCTCCATCAACTGCGCGGCGATCCCCGAGCATCTGCTCGAATCCGAGCTGTTCGGCCATGAAAAGGGCGCCTTTACCGGCGCCGTTGCCCGCCGGGTCGGCAAATTCGAGGAAGCCAATGGCGGCACCCTTCTCCTCGACGAAATCTCGGAAATGGATTTTCGCCTGCAGGCCAAGCTCCTGCGCGCCATTCAGGAACGGGTTATCGATCGCGTCGGCGGCACCAAGCCGGTTCCCGTCAATATCCGTATCCTTGCCACCTCCAACCGCGAGCTTGCAACCGAGGTCAAGGAAGGCCGCTTCCGTGAAGATCTGCTGTTCCGGCTGAACGTCGTCAATCTCAAGCTCCCGCCGCTGCGCGATCGCCCCGGTGACATCGTCGCCCTGTCCGACCATTTCGTCGCCCGCTATTCGGCGGCCAACGGCCTTTCCCAGCGCATCCTGTCCCAGGCGGCGCGAGAGGAATTGCTGCGCGCGCCGTGGCAGGGCAATGTCCGCGAACTCGAAAACACCCTTCACCGCGCCGTGCTGCTCTCGTCGGGCGATGTTATCGAACCTGATGCCATCCGCATGCCCGACGGCACGGGGCTCTCCGATGCTGTGGCCAGCCATTCGCTTGCCAGCCAGGCGGCCGCCGCTGCGGACGCCGTGGCCCGCTCGATGGTGGGCCGCACCGTGGCCGATGTGGAACGTGACCTGATTATCGATACGCTCGGCCATTGCCTGGGCAACCGGACCCACGCCGCCAACATACTGGGCATCTCGATCCGGACGCTGCGCAACAAGCTCAACCAATATGCCGATGAGGGGGTGGATATCCCCGCTCCCGGCAGTGACTTCGGTTTAGCGCCAAACAAGCGCTATAGCGCCGCATGACAATCGCGGCGCCCCTCCCGCCGACTGCCCCGCCCCATCATGGGCCGGGCCGCGGCGTGGGGGCTGCCGCGGCTCCCCACCTGCCCAACCTATCGGGAAGCACGCGCCAGACGATGACCGAAACGACCGCCCCATCTGCCCCTGGCCCTTTGGGCCGCATCAACGAGATCGTCGAGATCATCCGCCAGTCCAATGCCGGGCTGGCGGTTGGCGTTGTGATTATCCTGGCCGTCCTCATCCTGCCGATGCCGGCCATGTTGCTGGACATTCTTCTGGCATTCTCGATGGTCTTTTCGGTCATGATCCTGATGACCGCGCTGTTCATTCAGACGCCGCTCGAATTTTCGGCCTTCCCCACGGTGCTTCTGGTCTCGGCCATGTTCCGGCTGGCGCTCAACCTCGCCTCGACCCGCCTCATTCTTGCCGACGGGCATGAAGGAACCGCGGCGGCCGGCAACGTCATCGAAGCCTTCGGCAATTTCGTCACCCGCGGCAATTTCATCATCGGGGTGATCGTTTTTGCAATCTTGCTGATCGTCAATTTCATCGTCATCACCAAGGGCTCGGGCCGCATCGCCGAAGTCGCCGCCCGTTTCAACCTCGACGCCATGCCCGGCAAACAGATGGCGATCGACGCCGATTTGTCCGCAGGGCTGATCGATGAGGTGGACGCAAAGAACCGCCGCAAGACCCTCGAAGACGAAAGCTCGTTCTTCGGCGCCATGGACGGCGCGTCCAAATTTGTACGCGGCGACGCTATCGCCGGCCTGCTCATCACCTTCATCAACGTTATCGCCGGCATCATCATCGGCATGATGCAGATGGGGCTGACCATCCAGGAAGCCAGCTCGAACTATTCGCTCCTGACCATCGGCGACGGTCTAGTCAGCCAGATCCCGGCGCTGATCGTTTCCACCGCCGCCGGCATTCTGGTCTCCAAGGCCGGCATTTCCGGTTCGGCCAAC
The DNA here is from genome assembly GCA_002723255.1 of Pelagibacterium sp. Lineage (GTDB taxonomy): Bacteria > Pseudomonadota > Alphaproteobacteria > Rhizobiales > Devosiaceae > Pelagibacterium > Pelagibacterium nitratireducens. Next base: position 7,118 of record PBNW01000059.1, read on the forward strand.
CAGGCCCTCTCTACCCAGTTCACCTCCTACCCCGTTGCGCTGGGCATGAGCGCGGCCGTCATGTTCGCCATGGCGCTGGTTCCCGGCATGCCACTGATCCCGTTCGTGACCCTTGGCAGTGCCGTCGGCTACCTCGCCTGGACATCGGCCAAAAAACTCAAGGCCAAAAAAGCGGTCGCCGATCAGGAACAGGTGGTCGAACAGGCCCGCCAGACCGCCGCGGCTCCAACCGAGGCACCGATCACCGACAGTCTCAAGATCGACGAACTCAAGCTCGAACTCGGCTATGGCCTGCTCAGCCTCGTCAAGGAAGACGATTCAGGGACCGACCGGCTCACCGAGCAGATTAAGGCCCTGCGCCGTCAGCTTGCCACCGAACTCGGGTTCGTGATGCCCGCCGTGCGCATTCTCGACAACATGCAGCTCGAGCCCAACATCTACAAGATCAAGATCAAGGAGGTCGAAGCAGGCCATGGCGAAGTCCATGCCTCCCAGCTGATGGTCATGGACCCCTATGGCAACAAGATCACCCTGCCCGGCCAGCACACGGTCGAGCCGACCTTCGGCCTGCCCGCTGCCTGGATCGACGCCGCGCTGCGCGACGAGGCCGAGGTGCAGGGCCTGACCATCGTCGATCCCTCGACCGTGATCTCGACCCACCTCACCGAAGTACTCAAGGCCAACACCGCCGATCTGTTGAGCTATGCCAATGTCCAGTCGCTGCTCTCCGGTCTCGACAAGGATCAGCAAAAGCTGGTCGAAGACATCGTTCCCTCGCTGATTTCCGTTTCGGGCATCCAACGCGTGCTCCAGGGTCTTCTTGCCGAACGCGTCTCGATCCGCGACCTGCCCACCATTCTCGAAGGCGTGGCCGAAATCGCCGGCTCGGCCCGCAGCACTGCCCAGATCATCGAGCATGTCCGCGCCCGTCTTGCCCGCCAGATCTGCGCGGCCAATCTGGGCATGGATGGCAATTTGCCGCTGCTCACCCTCTCGCCCAACTGGGAGCGCGATTTTGCCGAAGCGATGATGGGCGAAGGCGAGGAACGTCACCTCGCCATGGCACCTTCAAAGCTCCAGCAATTTATCGCCGGCATCCAGAACGGGTTCGAAAACGCCGCCCAGATGGGCGAAATCCCGGTCCTGATCACATCGCCCCACATCCGCCCGCATGTACGTGCCATCATCGAACGCTTCCGCCCCCAGACGGTCGTCATGAGCCAGAACGAAGTCCACCCGCGCATCAGGCTGCGCACCGTGGGCAGCATCTAGAATGCGCTAAACAAGGAACCGAGCGCCGTCGGGGGCGTTGCAGCAGCGAACGCCATCGGAGGCAGCAATGCGCCTTTTTACCTGCCCCAATTGCCGTCAGACCGTCTATTTCGACAACAGCGCCTGTGGCCAGTGCGGCACGGCGATCGGCTACGACCCCGCGACCAATCAGATGGTCGCCATTTCCCAGTCCGCCCCCTATTGCGCCAATGCCGATCATGGCGCCTGCAACTGGATTGCCCCCACTGGCGGCTTTTGCAGGGCCTGCCGTCACAACGAGACGGTTCCCGACATCTCCGATGTCCGCAATCTCTCCGATTGGCAGACACTTGAGCGCGCCAAAAAGCGTCTGTTCTATAGTCTCATCCGCCTCAACCTGCCCCTGATAACCAAGGACGAGGACAGCCATCGCGGCCTCGCCTTCAATTTTCTTGCCGATACCGGCGGCGAAACGATAATGACCGGCCACAACAAGGGCGTGATCACCATAGCGCTCGCCGAAGCCGACGACGCCGAGCGCGAAAAACGCCGTACCGAAATGGGAGAGCCCTACCGCACGCTGCTCGGTCATTTCCGGCACGAGACGGCCCATTACTACTGGGATCTTCTGGTCAGCGGCACCGATTGGCTTGAGCGCTGCCGCGCGGTGTTCGGCAATGATGCTGCAAATTACAATGAAGCGCTCAAAATTCACTACGCCAATGGCGCACCACCCGACTGGCCGCAGCGCTTCGTGTCCACATACGCCAGCTCCCACCCCTGGGAGGACTTCGCCGAAACCTGGGCACATTACCTCCACATCGCCGATACGCTCGAGACGGCGCGAAGCCTTGGCGTATCGACCGAACCGATGCGTGACCGGTCCGGCGAGCTTTCGGCCGACATCGATTTCGATCCCTACCGCACGAGCGACACTCAGGCTCTGACCGAAGCCTGGGTGGGGGTCAGCGTCATGCTCAACGAACTCAATCGCTCAATGGGGCTGCCTGACGCCTACCCCTTCGTTCTGTCCGATCCGATCGTTGGAAAGATCGATTTCATCGCCAAACTGGTTCACGACGGGCGGAACTGAAAAGGGAGGCCGGGAGCCTCCCTTTCATCTGGAGTATTTCTGCTTTTCTTCGAATCGCTAAAATCCTCTAGATCTTTATTTTGTCGCGTGTCCGAACCGCAAAACCGTTTCCACTTTTGCTGGACACGCTCTACTGGGCCGGAGCGCTGACCCCGCTGGGTGTCGTATCGAGCGCCTCAATGTGCTCGACGGTGTCATAGACTCTCTGATCGAGAATCCCCTGCCGCTTGGCAACAATGGTCGGCACCAGCGCCTGTCCCGCGACATTGACCGCGGTGCGGCCCATATCGAGGATCGGGTCGATGGCCAGCAACAGCCCCACACCCTCCAGCGGCAGGCCCAGCGTGGAAAGCGTCAGGGTCAGCATGACCGTCGCACCCGTCAGGCCCGCCGTTGCCGCCGAACCGATCACCGACACAAACACGATCAGCAGATATTCCTGCAAACCGAGCTGGATGCCGAAAAACTGTGCCACGAAGATCGCCGAAATCGCCGGATAGATCGAAGCACACCCATCCATTTTTGTCGTCGAGCCCAGCGGCACGGCAAAGCTCGCATACTCACGCGGCACGCCCAGATTTTTCTCGGTGACGCGTTCGGTAATCGGCATGGTGCCCACCGACGACCGCGACACGAAAGCAAACTGGATGGCCGGCCATGCGCCCTGGAAATAGCGGATCGGGTTGAGCCCGTGAACGGTGAGCAGCGTCGGATAGACAATCAGCAACACGATGGCCAGCCCGATATAGATCGCCGCCGCGTACCAGCCAAGCTGGGCCAGCGTTTCCCAACCATAGACAGCCACGGCATTGCCCAGCAGCCCCACTGTGGCAATGGGGGTCAGCCGGATGATCCACCACAACAGCTTGTGGATGACCTTGAGAAACGAGCGGTTGAATTCGAGGAACGGTTTTGCCGCATCGCCCACCTTGAGCGCGGCAACACCCACCGCGATGGAAATCACGAGGATTTGCAGCACATTAAAGCTCAGGCTCGTGGACGCCCCGCCATCGCTGACGCGCGTCGAGGCCTGCAGGCCAAGGATGTTGGAGGGGATGAGACCGGTGAGAAAATCGAGCCAGGACCCCGAACGTGCAGGCGCGCGGGCGGCGGCGTCGGTCACTGCCGTATTGAGCCCCGGCTGAATGATGAGACCCAGCGCAATCCCGATCAGAACGGCGATGAGTGCCGTGATCGCGAACCACAAAAGGGTTTGCCAGACGAGACGTGCCGCATTGTTGAGTTCGCGCAGATTGGCAATCGAGGCCACTATGGCCGTAAAGATCAGGACCGGCACGATGGTTCGAAGCAGTTGCACGAAGCTCGAGCCCACTGTCGAAAGCGTTTGCACAAGCCAGTTGGGGCCGGCGTCGGTTGGTCCCATCTGCCGGGCGATCAGACCCAGCAGCAGACCGACAACCAGGGCCAGCAATACCTGGAATCCGAAATTGGTGTAGAGCGGGCCCTTAGGCTTCCGCGCCACGGATTGGGAAATTGGGGATGACATTATTTGCCTCGTATTCGATGACCGCGAAATAGACGCGATGCATAAGTATTAGGCAAAATCTACGCCCACCGATCGCGGACGCCAAGGTCTGGACATGCTGCCGCTGGTGCCCCGGAGGAAATATCCTCCCGCCATTTCGTCAGACTGTGGAATGAAACCTACTGCGCCGCCCGATCGCGCATGGCGAGCATGCGGTCCGATACCGTGCCGCCGGACGATGCCTTGTCGCGGGGATCGAGCTCTTCCACATCGAGACTGTCGGCGGCGAACTTGCGGACCTTGTCGAAAAGGCTTTCGGTCATGGCCGGACCGTCTTCGGCGTCCCCGGCGTAAACCAGCCTGGACACGTCCGAAGCTATGGCTTCGAGTTGCGAGCGAAGCGCCTCGGCGTCGAACCGTTCAGTGTCCCAATCGTTCATGATGGCCTCCTCGAGCCCGACAACCGCGGTCCGGAGCAATTCGCTCTGCTCGGCCTGGGAAAAATCTTCGGCCAGGAGCCGACGTGAACCGTCCGTATGTGTTACCTGCCCGTCAGCCGCCGATTCGCTGAGCAACGCGTTGAGACGGTTCTCGGCTCCCGAAATCCGCGCTTCGGCCCGGCGCAACTGGACACGCGCCTCGCTTTCGGGATCGTTCTGGGACAGCGTATCGCGCAGCATGGCGATCGCTTCGTCCTTGAGCCCGCTCTTTTTCTTTTTTTCAAGACGCGCCAGAAGCATGCGGGTCTGGTCTTCGAGATAACCGTTGCGCTGGCGCTCGATATTGAGCGCCGTCAGCAAATCCTCGACATCGGAACGGTAATCTCCGGTCAGCTGCTCGGCTGTAACGGCCTCGCCCTCATCGGGCATGAGCTCGGGGTCGATATCGGAATAATCCACATCGGACTGGCGGAGCCGTGCGGCAAGCGCCGCAGAGTCGCGCTCTATGTCGCGGATTCGGGCCACCAGTTCCTGCTCACGCGTCTGGAGCGACCCGATGGCCGCGAACTGCTCGTCGCGCTCGGTGCGCAGCGCCGCCAGTTCGCTCATCGCCGCATCCAGCGCCACCACGTTCCCCGAAATCTGGTTGCGCAGCGCGTCGATCTTGAGCTGATGCTTGCGGAGCGTAATGGCGAATTCAGCCCGCAGCTTGTCCTTGTCGGCGCGGAATTCGGCAAGCGTGACCGGGGTTGCCGCTTCGATCCGGCGCTTGGTCAGACGAACGGCGCGGCGCCAGAACGCCGGGCCGACGGCGATGGCAAACAGGGCCGCCGCAAGGAAGCCGAGCGTGAAATACATCGCATTTTCAATGACCATACGCCTCTCCCCTGGCGGGAAGCCCTGCCCATACTATGCCGCCGGGAAGCCCCCGACGCCACACCCTGTTGCAGGTAACCTTACTCGATCAAATCCGAAGCGTCATCTCACAGCTGTGACATGACCTGGACACCTCTCGCCCATCGGAACTGGTTGAGATCAGAATGGGTTCCAGGTCGGCTCGCGCGTGAAATTGAGATAGCCAACGGCAACGCCTGCCCGCAGCCCGACACCCGAGCTGATCGGCACCACGTAGACATCGTCGAGTTTGAGCGCCGTCATGCCGATGCCACCAACCGCAAAGATCGATCCCTCGACGCCCGGATAGCGGTCATAGATCGATTCCACCGAAGGCAGGTTGTAGACGAGCATCATCACCCGGCTGCCGTCGGCACCGATGTTGAGCCCCAGGCTCGGGCCCTGCCAGAACACCTGATGGGTCCCCGCATTGCGCGTATACATTGTCCCGTCGCCATATTTGGCGCCGATGAACAGGGCCCCGCCACCCTCCTGGCCCAGAATATAGGCGTTTGGCTGGCCATACTGCTCGAAAGCCTGCTCGATCACCGAGGCCAGCCCCTGGGCAACGGACCCGAAGAACTGGTGCCCGGCCGAAAGGATTTCGTCGCTCGAATAGGTGTCCGACAGCGATCCCTGTTGGGCGTTGGCCGGCGCAGAGCCCAGGACAAGGCCCAGACCGAGAACCAGTGCTGCCAAGAAGCGATTCATCATCAAATTACATGCTCCCACTTCGCGCGTAAAAAATTCGCGATATGCGTCCCGGTTAACCAAGGCCAAACGGCCCTGCGCTAGGATCGACCAGTCCGCCCCCAACAGCATAGCGGTTCATTGAGCGATAATGCGGCAAATAGGTAAACAAATCTTAACCCTTACAAAGTCTTACACGACTTTCTGCCTGCTTTTTCTCGCCCTGTGCTTTGCCACGGCGGCCCCCGCGCAGGAAAAGTCCATTATCACCAACGCTCTGACCGGCGTGGCGCTGTCGGGATTCGATCCTGTGGCCTATTTTACCGAAGATGCCGCCCTGCAGGGTTCTCCGGTCAACGAATTGGAGTGGAACGGGGTTTCCTGGTACTTCGTCTCCGCCGCCAACCGGGACATATTCGCCGCAAACCCGGAAATCTACGCGCCGATTTTCGGGGGCCATTGCGCCATGGCCATGGCCCGGGGACATCTTTCCGACGGCAATCCCCAGATTTTCCGTATAATCGGAGGACGGCTTATGCTGTTTTATTCCATCGGCAACCGCGCCGCCTTCGATATGGCGCCGGGCACGGCGCTGGCCACGGCGGCCGTCAACTGGGAGGCATTGCCCGACCGGCGTGCCGCCCAACATCGTTAGAGCTGGGCGACCGCACGACAAACTTGGCGTTGCCCTGCCCCACTTGCACAGTAAAGTGCTTTGAAAATTGATTCGAACAACGAAAAGCGAGAATTTGGCCATGACGAGCATTGTCGAACTAAGCGCGCCGGACCTTGCCGCATTGCTGTGCTCGCGTGTCTGCCACGACCTCATCAACCCCGTGGGCGCCATTGGCAATGGTCTTGAAGTGCTTGCCGACCCCACCCAGGTCGACATGCAGACCTTCGCCAAGGAACTGATCGAAAATTCGACCCGTCAGGCCCGCGCCAAGCTCGAATTCGCCCGCCTGGCCTTTGGCGCGTCCTCGACCGCCGGCACCGAGATCGATACCCGCGAGGCCGATCGGGTCGCAACGCTTCTGATGGCCGGGGAAAAGGCCGACCTCGACTGGAAGGTCTCTCCCATGCTTTTGCCCAAGAACAAGGCCAAGCTGTTGCTCAACATGCTGCTGATCGCCACCCAGGGCGTTCCGCGCGGCGGCACGGTGACCGTCGAGGTGGAAGGCGAGGCAGGAGCCGAGAATTTCACCATCACCGCCACTGGCCCGAAAACCCTCATTCCAAATGCGGTGCAGGGCCTTCTTGCCGGCACGCCCGAAGAAGGCAGTGTCGACGCCCGCGGTATCCAGCCGTTTTACACCGGTGTGCTGGCCCGTCTGTCGCATATGGGGCTCAATCTTGCCCTCGACGGCGAAATCCTGCGCTTCACCGCCGATCCGCTCTCCCATACGATCGACTAGCCTGCCCGGCCCTGAGTGAGCCCAAATGGAGGACCGCGCCAGCAAAAATGGCGCACCTTTTCCATTCGCTAACCATTGTGGCGGTAAACTCATGGCGATCCCGGGCGCAAATCAGCCCGGAAGCTGAGGGACGGGCTCATGAAATCGTGTCTGATCGTTGACGATTCCAGCGTCATCCGCAAAGTCGCGCGGCGTATTCTAGAAGACATGGATTTCATCGTCGACGAAGCCGAGGACGGGCAGGAAGCGTATGAAAAATGCGCCCAGGAAATGCCCGACGTCATCCTGCTCGACTGGCAGATGCCGATCATGAGCGGACTTGAATTTCTCAAGACCCTGCGCGGCTATAATGGCGGCGACAAGCCAAAGATCGTCTATTGTCTGGCCGAACGCGACATCGGCCACATCGCCATGGCCCGCAAGGCCGGCGCCAACGACCACATGCTCAAGCCCTTCGACCAGCAGATGCTGGAATCCAAGTTCCAGCCCTTCGTCTAGGGCACCGGGCTGGGAGATCGGCGCTACACACATGTGTGTGACGGGGCATGCCGCATCATCGCAAATTGCTGTATGCTCAATCCGTTGCGTTGCGCATACTGGTAACGCTCCGTGCAGCGCGGTGTGCCCGCGCCCGGGGGAAATGCGAGGCACCGCGCTCCTTGTGAACCGAGGAGATAAGCATGCCCGTGTCTTCCAACCCCGCCCTTGCCCAATCCCACACGTCCGAACGCGCCATCCGCACGATCTCGACCGGCGACGTTTTCAACGCCCTCGGCAAGGGCGTTTCCGATTTCTGGCGCCATCCATCCCATTACCTGTTTCTGGCTCTCATCTATCCCGCAGTCGGCATCGTGCTCGCCGTCTGGAGCGCCGGTGGCGCGACGTTTCCCCTGCTCTATCCCTTGGCGGCCGGGTTTGCGCTGATCGGCCCACTCGCCGCCATCGGTCTCTATGAGCTCAGCCGGCGCCGAGAACAGGGCGAAGACGACAGCCCCCGTCACGCCTTGAGCGTGCTCAAACACCCTGCGATCGGTTCGATTGTCATTCTGGGCGCAATGCTGGCCGTGGTCTTCGCGCTCTGGCTCACCGCGGCCAATGCCGTCTATGATGCCCATTTCGGGGCAAACCCGCCCGCAACGCTGATCGCGCTGCTCATCGAGACCTTCACCACGGCGCAGGGCTGGAGCCTTCTGGTCTGGGGCAATCTTGTCGGGCTCGGCTTTGCCTTTGTCGTCCTCGCCACAACGGCAATCGCGTTCCCGTTGCTCGTCGATCGCGGCGGAAGTGCTGGCGAAGCGGTTGCCGTTTCAGTGCGCGCCTTCACCACCAACCCGGTTCAGATGACAATTTTCGGTCTCGTGGTCGCGGTCACGCTCTTTGTCGCATCGATCCCGCTCTTTGTCGGCCTTGCCCTCGCTCTGCCCATGCTCGGACACGCGACCTGGCACCTCTACCGCAAGCTGGTGATCTGAGCCCGCAACGAACAAGGCCCGTGCGAGGGGGATCGCACGGGCCTTTGAATTCAGCAGACTTGTCAGGGCCGATCAGGCGCTCTCGGCCAACTCGTTTTCGTCGGGCTCACGCAGCACATAGCCGCGGCCCCAGACGGTCTCGATATAGTTCTTGCCGGCCGTGGCCACCGAAAGCTTCTTGCGCAGCTTGCAGATGAACACGTCGATGATTTTCAGTTCCGGCTCGTCCATCCCGCCATAGAGATGGTTGAGGAACATTTCCTTGGTGAGCGTCGTACCCTTGCGCAGCGAGAGCAACTCGAGCATCTGGTATTCCTTGCCCGTCAGGTGCACGCGCTGACCACCAACTTCGACGGTCTTGGTGTCGAGGTTGACGGAAAGATCGCCGGTGTTGATGACCGACTGCGCATGGCCCTTGGACCGGCGCACGATGGCGTGAATGCGGGCGACCAGTTCGTCCTTGTGGAACGGCTTGGTCATGTAATCGTCGGCGCCGAAGCCCAGACCGCGTACCTTATCTTCGATCCCTGCCAGACCTGAGAGAATGAGGATGGGGGTCTGAACCTTCGCAACGCGCAGCGTGCGCAGCACTTCATACCCGCTCATATCCGGCAGATTGAGGTCAAGCAAAATGATGTCGTAATCATAGAGCTTGCCCAGATCGACACCTTCCTCACCGAGGTCGGTTGTGTACGCATTGAAACTCTCGGATTTGAGCATCAGTTCGATGCTCTGCGCTGTCGCGCTGTCGTCCTCTATCAAGAGCACACGCATGCCAATCCCCTTAAATCCAACAAGTCCCTGCTGGGACCGGGCGTTCAGCTCGATCCCGACGCCCTTAACCAAACCCTACTGGGTACGATTCGAAGCTACCGGTAATTAGTTAACAAAGTTTAATTCAGTCGGGCAATATGCGATTTGCATTAACTGAATAAGGTGTTAACTCATTGAAATACAAGGAAAAATGAAAAGAATTTTTCTTAATGCACAACGTTAAGAAAGCCCTTCAAGCGACTCTTGGGACTCATTGAACCGGGTCTGACAGGGGAAAGCGGACGCGCGCCGATGCGCAGCGAAAAAAATTGCTCAACTTTCGGCAATATCGCCATAACCTTAAGGATGAGTTACCAATGTGGCCAATTCTGGGTACGAATCATTTCCACTGGAGAGGCCGCGGTGCAGTCCCTGATCTCCGACATTGAAGCGATCGATGAGATCGAGGTCTTCGGACGCGTCAAGACGGTTCAGGGACTTCTGATCGAAGTCGTTGGCCCGGTGCGCGAATTGCGCGTCGGAGGCCGCGTGACCATCGAAACCCAGACCGGCTCCAACCTGGCCTGCGAAATCATCGGTTTTCGCGACGGGCTGGCACTCTGCCTGCCTTTCGGCCCTGTCGAGGGCGTAAGGCTCGGCTGCAAGGCGGTGTTTGCCGGCCATGACGGCGCCGCCTATCCTGACACCTCCTGGCTCGGTCGCGTCCTCAACGCCGAAGCCAGACCCATCGATGGTGGAGCGCCCCTGATGCGCGGCGCCGCGCCCTACGCGCTGCGCAACCTCCCCCTGCCCGCCCATGAGCGCGCCCGCGTCGGTGGCCCCATCGATCTGGGCGTGAGATGCCTCAACACCTTCACCACCTGCTGTGACGGCCAGCGCATGGGAATCTTTGCCGGCTCGGGCGTCGGCAAATCGGTTCTCATGAGCATGCTGGCCCGCAACACCGACGTGGACGTCTCGATCATCGGGTTGATCGGCGAGCGCGGCCGCGAGGTCCAGGAATTCATCACAGAACAGCTCGGCGAAGAGGGCATGAAAAAGGCCATCGTCGTCGTCGCGACCTCCGATGAATCCGCCCTCATGCGCCGCCAGGCCGCCTATCTCACGGTTACCCTGGCCGAATATTTCCGCGACCAGGGCAAGCGCGTCCTGTGCATGATGGACAGCCTCACCCGCTTTGCCATGGCCCAGCGCGAGATCGGCCTTGCGACGGGCGAACCGCCCACCGCCAAAGGCTACCCGCCAACGGTCTTCACAGAATTGCCACGTTTGTTGGAACGCGCCGGTCCCGGCCTGGTTAATTCGGGCTCTGTTACCGGTCTATTTACCGTTTTGGTAGAAGGTGACGATCACAACGAGCCCATTGCGGACGCCGTGCGCGGCATTCTCGATGGTCACATTGTGATGGAGCGATCCATTGCCGAACGGGGACGCTATCCTGCCGTCAATGTTCTTCGCTCCGTCTCGCGCACCATGCCCGGATGCGTGCCGGAAGAGTTCCGGCCCACTTTGAGCAAGGCGCGCGAACTGATGTCGGTTTACGCCGACATGGAGGAACTGATCCGGCTGGGGGCTTACCGGAAAGGATCGGATCCCAAGGTTGACCGCGCCATCGCGCTCAACCCGGCGCTGGAGGCGTTTTTGAGCCAGCGATCGGACGAGCGGACCAATATCGCCGACGGCTACAATCTGCTGGCGACGATTCTGGGAACGGCTGGGGCGGGGGATGCGGCTTGATGAGTAAGGAGTACAAGTCATGAAGTCCAAGAGCGCGAGCCTGATCCGACTCAAGAAGTTTCAGGTGGACGAGAAGCGCCGTCAGGTCCTCCAGATCGAGACCATGGTCGCCGATTTCGAGCGCATGGCCGCCGAACTCGACCAGCAGATCGATATCGAGCACAAAAAGACCGGCATTTCCGATGTCGCCCATTTCGCCTATTCGACATTCGCCAAGGCTGCCATCACCCGCCGCGACAATCTCTTGACCTCGGCCGGGGACATGAAGGGCAAGCTCGAAGCTGCCCAGGACGAACTCGCCGAAGCCATCGAAGACCTCAAAAAGGTCGAACTGCTCGATGCGCGCGAACACCAGCGCGAAAAAGACGAGCAGCAAAAGCGCGAACAGGCAGAATTCGACGAAATCGGGCGCCTGCGCTACCGCCGCTAACCCGGGAAGACGTCATGGATTTCGATGACGTCTTTGCAATTGCCTCAACCTTCCCCGACGTCGTTCGATCGACCAGCTACGGCACACCCGCGATCAAGCTCGGCACCAAATTCCTGCTCCGCGAGCGCGAACCGGGAATTCTCGCCCTTCAGCGCCCCTCGATCGACGAACGCGACATGTTGATCGAAGCCGATCCCGACCTGTTCTTCATCACCGATCATTATCGCGACTATCCCTACGTCCTGATCCGCATGGATCGCCTTGAGCCCGACCATTTCCGCGCCCTCTTTGAAACGATTTGGCGCGAAAAGGCGACCAAGGCACAGATTTCGGCCTATAATCGCTGATACTCGCGCAATGATACCGCCAATATCAGCTTGACGGGCGCAATAATTTTCTATTCCCTCGACCGACAACGAACCACTCGACCTCTCAGGAGATGGCCAGCCATGTTCGTCTCGGTGTTTGACGTGTTCAAGGTCAGCGTCGGGCCCTCATCGTCCCACACCATGGGACCGATGCTCGCCGCCGCCCGTTTTCTCGATACGATCCGCGCCGTCGAACCGCTCGAAGGTACGCGCCTGCAAATCACCCTTTACGGCTCGCTCGCCTTCACCGGCGTCGGCCATGGCACCAATGCCGCCGTCCTTGCCGGTTGCCTCGGTTTCGAACCCGAAACCTACGACAGAGGCAAAGTCGAAACCGCGCTTGCCGAACTCGCCACCCGCAGGACCATTGAACCCGCTCCCGGACGAACCATCGCGCTCGATCCTGAGGCGGACCTGATTATCGATCGCAAGACACGCCTTGAAACCCACCCAAACGGCATGCGCTTCGCCCTGCTCGATGCCGGTAAAAAGATCGTCGCCGAGGAAACCTATTTCTCTATCGGCGGCGGCTTTGTCAAAACGCTCGCCGAAATCGAGGCTGGCGATATGCCGGCCACCCCGGCCGACGACGTCCCCTTCCCCTTTGCCAATGCCGATCAGATGCTCGAGATGGGCGCTGCCGCCAATCTCTCGATCGCCGAAATGAAGCGCCGCAACGAATGCGCACGGCTCGACGGTGAAGCTTTCTCAGAACGCCTCATCGGCATCTGGGACGTCATGGACGCCTGCATTACCCGCGGCCTCGACGCCACTGGCGAACTTCCCGGTGGCCTCAAGGTCAAGCGCCGCGCCCGCGCCATTTTCGAAAACCTTTCCGGCAAGGCCGGCGCCAACGACATGCCGCTCCATTCGGCCATCGACTGGCTTTCGGCCTACGCAATGGCGGTCAACGAGGAAAACGCCGCCGGCGGCCAGGTCGTGACCGCCCCCACCAATGGCGCGGCGGGCGTTTTCCCCGCCGTCCTGCGCTACTATATCTCCCATGTGCCAGGCGCCACGCGCGAAAAAATCCCCGAAATGCTGCTGGTTGGTGCGGCCATTGGCGGTCTCATCAAATACAACGCCTCGATCTCGGGCGCCGAAGTGGGCTGCCAGGGCGAAGTGGGATCCGCCTCGGCCATGGCCGCAGCCGCTCTCTGTTCAGCGCTCGGCGGCACCAACGCCCAGATCGAAAACGCCGCCGAAATCGCTCTCGAACACCATCTGGGCATGACCTGCGACCCAATAAAGGGCCTCGTCCAGGTCCCCTGCATCGAGCGCAACGGACTTGGCGCGGTGAAAGCCGTCGCCGCCGCGTCCCTTGCCATGCAGGGCGACGGCAGCCACATCGTACCCCTCGACGCCTGCATCGAAACCATGCGCCAGACCGGCAAGGACATGGACGAACGCTACAAGGAAACCTCGCTCGGCGGACTGAGTGTCGCCGTACCCGATTGCTAGAGCGTGTCCAGCAAAAGTGGAAACGGTTTTGCGGTTCGGACACGCGACAAAACAAGGACTTAGAGCCAAGGATTTGATTCAATCAAATCCTGAACGGCTCTAGAGTGCGATCAACAAAAACGCTACTCGCCCACCACCGCGATCTCGCGCACCATCTCTCCGGTTTCCCCATCGAAAATCCGGATCGCCTGCCCGCTTTCCGCGCCGTAAGTGACCGTCACCAGCCCGTCCTGCACCTGTGCCGAAATCACCTGCGCCCCTTCGGGCAAGGCGATCGATTGCAGTGCATACTGGTCGGTCACATCACTTCCCATGGTGGCCAGACGATAGACAACCGCCAGCACAACCGCCATAAACCCCACCATCATGACGAGCATGGACAATCCCGCCCGCCGGCGGGCTTTTGCCAGCACCGCCTCGGCCTCCGGGCTCAGGGGCTCGTCCTTGTCGAAATTGGTTTGAGGATCGGTCATGGCGGGCAGTGAGCTCCAACAGGATAGGCACGACGCCACCGTCCTCGAACCTGAGGCCGGGACGCGGCTCGATGCATTTCTGGCGGCCCGTTTCCCCCTGTTTTCCCGCAACCGCATCAAGGACTTGATCCTTTTGGGCGCGGTCAGCGTGGATGGGACGACCAACGATGTGCCCAAATATCGCGTCAGGACCGGCGAGTCCATCACTCTCGCCGCCCCCGAGCCTGTCGAGGCCGAACCCCAACCCCAGGATATCGCACTCAATATCCTGTTCGAGGACCAATATCTCATCGTGATCGACAAACCCGCCGGCATGGTGGTCCATCCCGCACCGGGCAATGAGGACGGAACGCTGGTCAACGCCCTCATCCACCATTGCGGCGACAGCCTGCGCGGCATCGGCGGGGTCAAGCGCCCCGGGATCGTTCACAGGCTCGACAAGGACACCTCGGGCGTCATGGTCGCCGCCAAGACCGAGCAGGCCCATAACGGGCTCGCCGCCCAGTTCGCCGACCATGGCCGCACCGGTCCTCTCGAGCGTGCCTACACCGCCTTTGTGTGGGGCATCCCCAACCCACTGGTCGGCACTGTCGAAACCATGATCGGGCGCGACCCTCACAACCGCCTCAAGCAATCGGTCCTGCCGCGCGAAGGCCGCGAGGCCATCACCCATTTTCGCGTCGAGGGCCGCTTCAATGACCAAAAATGGTCCATCGCCCAGGTCAAATGCCAGCTCGAAACCGGCCGCACCCATCAGATCCGCGTGCACATGGCCCATATCGGCCATCCTCTGATCGGCGACGGGGTTTACGGGTCGGCATTTGCAACAAAGATCAATACGGTGCCCCAGGATATCGGGCACACCATCAAGTCCTTGAACCGGCAGGCCCTTCACGCCGCGATCCTTGGCTTTGCCCATCCCGTGACCGGCCAGACCCTCAGGTTTGAAAGCCCACTTCCCCCCGAGCTGGCCGACCTCGCAACTAAGCTCGCCCCCTATGCATTATAGGGTCGGAACATCGGTCACCAAACCATGCATTCCGCGAATACCATATTTTCGCGGAGCAGGGGTGTAATCGCCCAATTCAGACCTATATTGGCTCCGATTATGTCCGCAAACGTGCCGTAAAGGGCGTCGTTGCGGACCACAACCCGCCGGAGATATCCGGGGGTTTACGAGAGGGGGTGCTAGAAATGGCCCAATCCAATCTTCCTGTCTTGAGTTCCGAAGACGGCCTCAATCGCTATTTGCAGGAAATCCGCAAGTTTCCCATGCTTCACCCTGACGAGGAGTTCATGCTCGCCAAGCGGTACAAGGAGCATTCCGATCCCCAGGCGGCCCAGAAACTCATTACGTCCCATCTGCGGCTCGTGGCCAAGATCGCCATGGGCTATCGCGGCTATGGCCTGCCTATTTCCGAAGTGATCTCGGAGGGCAATGTCGGCCTTATGCAGGCGGTCAAGCGTTTCGAGCCCGACAAGGGCTTCCGCCTTGCCACCTATGCCATGTGGTGGATCCGCGCCTCGATCCAGGAATATGTCCTGCGCTCGTGGTCTCTGGTCAAGATCGGCACCACCGCCGCCCAGAAACGTCTGTTCTTCAACCTGCGTCGGCTCAAGGGCCAGATTGCCGCGCTCGACGACGGCAGCCTCCATCCCGACCAGATCAAGCAGATCGCCACGACCCTCAACGTGACCGAGGACGATGTGGTCTCGATGAACCAGCGCCTCACCGGCGATGCCTCGCTCAACGCGCCCATGCGCGCCGACGAAGGCACCAGCCAATGGCAGGACTGGCTGATCGACGATGTGCCCGATCAGGAAGAAGTGCTGGGCCAGAGCCAGGAATATGACGAACGCATGGGGCTTCTCGAAGGCGCCATGGAAGTTCTCAACGACCGCGAAAAGGCGATCTTTAAGGCCCGCCGCCTGCAGGAAAGCCCCTCAACGCTCGAAGAACTGGCCCAGGAATACGACGTCTCACGCGAGCGGATCCGCCAGATCGAGGTCCGCGCTTTTGAAAAGGTGCAGGACGCCGTCAAGGAAGCC
Organism: Pelagibacterium sp.; assembly: GCA_002723255.1. Lineage (GTDB taxonomy): Bacteria > Pseudomonadota > Alphaproteobacteria > Rhizobiales > Devosiaceae > Pelagibacterium > Pelagibacterium nitratireducens. Next base: position 23,151 of record PBNW01000059.1, read on the forward strand.
GCACGGAGCCAGGCCGCGCATTGACGCGCGGCCCGGTTTCCCCCATTGAGCGGGCTCGCAAACCCACCGAAAGATAAAATCGGACCGGCCCAACGGCCGATCCGTCCCCAATGATCGATATTGCTATCGTTGCAGGTCTGATCCTGCTCAATGGCGTCTTCGCACTGTCCGAACTCGCCATCGTGTCCGCAAGCAAACCGCTACTGCGATCAATGGCCGAACGGGGCCAGCCCGGCGCTTCGGCAGCCGTGAAACTGGCTGAAAACCCCGGCCGCTTTCTCTCCACGGTCCAGATCGGCATTACCCTGATCGGCATCGTGGCGGGTGCGTTTTCCGGCGCCACGCTCGGCGGGGTGCTCGTTAGGATTCTCATCGATACGGGTCTGCCAGGCCCGGTTGCCTCGGCCCTGGGGTATGGTGGCGTGGTTGCCATCATCACCTACCTCTCCGTGGTCGTGGGCGAACTGGTTCCCAAACAGCTTGCCCTGCGCAACCCGGAACGGGTGGCATGTATTATCGCCCGGCCCATGCAGATCCTTTCCCGGATCGCCGCGCCGGCGGTCTGGCTCCTTGATGCGTCGACACGACTGGTCCTGCGAATGCTCGGCCGCAGCGATACCGGAGAAGACCTCGTCACCGAGGAAGAGATCAAATCCATGGTCGCCGAGGCTGCCGAAGCCGGAGTGATCGAGCGCGACGAAAAGCGCATGATTGCCGGCGTGTTGCGTCTCTCGGACCGCAGTGCCCGCTCCATCATGACCCCGCGCACCGATGTCGAGATGCTCGACTTCGACGATGATTTCGAGACAATTCGCGCAAAACTGACCCAGGCCCGTCATTCGCGCCTGCCGGTTTCGAGCGGTGAGTTCGACAACATCATCGGCATTCTCGTCGTGCGCGATTATCTTGCCGCCCAACCCACCGACCATGCAGCGCTGCGGAAATTGTTGCGCAAACCCCAGATCGTTCCCGACACTGTAGGCGCCCTCGACGTGCTCGACCTGCTGCGCCGCGCCGATTTCCCCCTTGCATTGGTCCTTGACGAATATGGTCATTTCGATGGCCTGGTAACGCCCACCGACTTGCTCGAAGCTATCGCCGGCGTGTTCCGCTCCGACCTCGAAGACGGTGAAACCGACGAGGCCGTCCAGCGCGAAGACGGCTCGTGGCTTCTGGCCGGCAGCCTGATGATCGATGATCTGTCCGACCGCCTCGGCCTGACCCTGCCCGCGCATCGTGACTATCAGACGCTTGCTGGCTTTGTCATCGATCACCTCCAGCATATTCCCAAAACCGGCGAGGTGCTCGAAGCAGGAAACTGGCGGCTTGAAGTGGTCGATATGGACGGGCATCGGGTCGACAAGGTTCTCGCATCGCCGATGATCGGCCGCTAAATGTGGTGTCTCAACAGGGTCAGGCGACGAACCGGGACGGCTCTGATCCTGGCCAGGAGCGAACAAGGTAATGGCAGCCCGAGACCTTCGAGCTGCCATTTTTCCAGTAAGGGCGAGGCCGGCTAGCGATCGTCGCCATCGTGATCGTCGTCGTCGTCGTCGTCGTCGTCGTCATCATCATCATCACGGTCGCCGCCCCAGCCGCCACCGTGGTCATCGTTGTCATCATCATCAC
>PBNW01000060.1 GCA_002723255.1 Pelagibacterium sp.
GAGCGCATGGAGCCGTTGCCCCAGAAATCATACTCAAATCCGCAGGTCTGGTCACGATAGGCGATCCATGTGCGTTGAGCCTGTTGAAGCGTGGTGAACAGGTCTGCGTCGAGGGTTTCCCCGAGCTTGGTGTAGCTGGTGTTGAGCCGGCTGTCCCACCAATCGGTTTCGCGTGCCGTGCATTGGACCATGCCGATGGTCGAATAGCCGCCCTCCTCGGTGTCCATGCACACATTCGATACGGCGCCGATGCAGTCGGTCTGTTTGCTCGAAGGATCGGAAAGGTCCGCCAGACATGCCGTCATCAGGTCGGCATCCGCAGTGGTGAAAGTGGTCGTGTCCTGAGCGGTGGCGGGCAGGGCGACGAGCATAAAAACGGCAATGGTCAGTGCCTTCATGGGATTGTCCTGTCAGTTCGTTATCAGCAGATGTGGTGGGGACCCTAGTGCGGTGTTATGCGGGCGACCAGCCAGCGGGCGTTGGAAAAATATTCGCGGTGGAGCAGCAGCCCGACTGTGCCGATGGTGACGATGATGGCGAGCCAGCTCGAAACGAACCAGGCGACCATCGGAATGGCGAAATAATAGGACCGGATGCCGGAATTGAAACGCTGGGCGGCCATGGCGTTGATGCGGGCGACGGTCCTGATTTCCTCGGCCGGAGCGGGCTTTGTGTGATCGAACGCGCCGATCAGGATGCAGAAATGGTTGAACTGGCGCAGCGACAGGGTGAAGGCGAGAAACGCGTAAACGAACAGGAACAGCAAGACCACATTGTGCATCTGCAGGTCCAGCTCGGTATAGGCCGGGCCCAAGGTTATCGATGACAGTGCGGGCAGAAAGTCCTGCAACTGGCCGATGACGGTAAAGAGCGCCAGGATCAGGAGCGCGGTGGTCGAGGCAAAAAACGAGACCGAACTCATGATGTTGCCCGACAGGATGGCATCGAGCGGGGAATCGCGGCGGGCGGCCTGGGTGACCCAGTTGAAGCGCTGCTCGTTCATCAACGCCGACAGCGACGGGCGGCTTTGGTCCAGCAGGCGCGACGCAAAACCGTAGAAATAGAGCGCCAGAAGCGGAAGCATGGACGCGAAAAGCGCAAAGCCGTTTATCTGCACCAAATCATCACTCCCGTTGTCTTTTGGGCTGACGATAGCGTCTGTGTCGCGCTGTGGCGACAGCAAATCATCGCAAGGTTGGGTCAGGGGTTGATCCGGTGACATCGCCCCAGGAGGGGATGGTGCAAATTCCGGTGCGGTGTGAACTTGTCCTCGGCAGGGGGGCGGCGTGACCGCGAGGTCCGTGGGCAACCATTTCCGCGGTGCCAGTTGTGAGGCAGCGGATCCCCGGGTCAAGCCCGAGGATGACGATGGGGCTGGGGTTTGCGGCGGGGATGGAGCCGAGAGGGGGCAAGCCTCATATGACAGTGGGGTGAAGACCGAGCCCAACCACCATCGCTGTCCCGGACGCGATCCGGGACCCAACAGCCTTGCCGGTGCTCCGGTGCCGGTGGCAAGGCACATGGACCCCGGCTTTCGCCGGGGCAGCGCAGGGGGATTTTGGTCAGTCGGTGCGGTGGCGCAGGCGAGCCAGCAGGAGGATGACGAACAGCGCGGCGGTGGCAAGGGCAAGGAGCGTTGCGGGCAGCGGTGAGAGGGTGGCAGGGGATAGCCCGGCCATTTCCCCGATCCAGAAGGCGGGCACGATGGCGGCGAGGTACCGCCAGGGTGGGGCTATCAGCGCAGCCAGGGGGGCGAGCAGGGCCAGATTGATCAGCTTGGTCAGGGCGAGCCCTTCGACCCTGTTGGCGGAAAAGGCGAGAAGGAAAAGGGCGGTGAGAACGGCGTGGCCGGCGGTTATTATCGCCATCAAGAAAGCCGTCGTCCAAGGCAGGTCGGGCAACACGAAAAACCCGATGCCGGCGGACACGATCAGCGTGAGGACGATCGTTACGACAAGGCGGTAGGCGATGAAGCCGTTGCGACCGACAGGGGTGGTTTCGAGCGCCATCAGAACCGCCTCGTCGCGATCTTCAAGCAGCATGAAGCCGGTGACCCAGCCGAGCATGGCACCGGGCATGAGAACGGCCAGGGCGCCAAGCATGCGGGCCACGCCCGTTATGCCGAAGGTTTCGTGCGCCGCCGTCTCGGCCAGCGGACCGAAAATCACGATCAGGGGGACGGGGAGCAGGCTCATGACGATGCCGATCATGAGCATGGGATCACGCGAGACGTTGAGCGCGTCGGCGCGCAGCAGACCGGCGATGGTGGCAGGGAAGAGGTTCATTTGCGGCCCAGCTCGGATTGAAGCACCCGGTGGGCGTAAAAAAGGGCGGCGGTGGCTGCGAGCAGGGGCGAGGCGTACATGGCGACAAGGTCAAGGCGGGTGGCACTGCCATAACCAAGGGCGGTCAGGGTCAGCCGGAACTGGGCCACCGGAGGGAAGGCGAGCAGGGGCGTGGGCAGGGGATCGACAAGCGCCAGCCCCGCAGGAACGAGCACCGGGCCCAAAAGCAGTGCCGAGCCCAAAAGGTAGGCGTTGACGGTTTTGAATCGCAGGGCAATGGGCACCCCGATGCCGATGTAAAACAGTGAGGTGAGGACGACGGCAACCAGAAGCTGCGGCCAGTTCACGGCTCCCGATTTTGCCACCGCCAGAACGATGACGGCAGCAAGCGCCAGAGCGGTGAGCGTTATGGTTTTGGCCAGCAGATAGGTGTGGGCCGAAACCGGGGAGATCGACAGCGCGGCACGAACCCCCTCGCCCTTTTCGAGCAGCATGAGGCCGCCGAGAAAGAAAAAGCCCAGAGCCGAAGGATCGGAAAAGATCACGAGCGCTACCGCCCAGTCGGGCAAATGAGGACCGGCGAAAACGAGAAACGCGCCATAGAGCGCGATGACCGTGCCGTAGGCGGCGTGAATGCCGTAGCGGTATTGCAGCCGCAAATCATGGGCCACAAGGGTGGGGATCCCGTTCATTGTCTGCCACCGGCGACGGCGACGAAAATATCGTCGAGGCTGGCTTCGCGCGTGTGCAGCGAAACGATGTCGCCGGACTGCAAGAGGGCCTGGAAGGCGGAATCGGTTGCCAGCCCGTCCATGGCAAAGGTCTCGGTGACCAGGGTGCCGTCGCGGCGGGCGGTGGCCACCAGTTCGGGCTTTCCAAAGCGCACCATGAGATCGGCGGGGGTGCCTTCGAGCGCTATGGCTCCATCGACCAGAAAGCCCACGCAATCGCAGATCTGTGCGGCCTCGCTCATATTGTGGGTGGTGAGAAACACCGTCTTGCCGCGGGCGCGCAGGTCCGAAATCAGCTGGCGGGTGACGCGGGCGCGGGCCGGGTCCTGCCCGGTGGTCGGCTCGTCCAGAAACAGCAATTGAGGGTCGTTGAGCAGGGCGCGGGCGAGATTGAGCCGCATCTTCATGCCCTTGGAAAAGCCCTCGACGCGCTGGTCGGCGGCATCGCGCAGATCGACCATATCGAGCACCGCCTCGGGCGCGAGCGGGGCATCGGCATAGAGGGCTGCGAAAAGGGCAAGGTTTTCGCGCGCGGTGAGCCGACCATAGAGCGCGGGCAATTCAAAGCTCACGCCTATGCGTTCGTAAAAGGTGCGGCCGGAGCGGGCGGGCGCTTCGCCGAACACGTTGGCGGTGCCGCCATAACCACGCAGCAATCCCATCAGGATTTTCTGGGTGGTGGATTTGCCGGCGCCCGAAGGGCCCAAAAGGCCATAGACCGAGGCGGGGGGAACTTCAAACGAGACCCCGTTCAGGGCCGGGGCCGAGGCGCCCTTATAGGTAAAGGTCAGGCCCGAGACCGAAATCATGGCGCGCTGGCGGTGAGTTTTTGCACGAAGATTTCGCGAAGGGTTGCGCAGCTTGCCGCGAACTGGCCGGCGCTGAACAGGGACTTTTGCAGTACCAGGCTAACCAGAAGGGTGAGGATGGCGGCGATATCGTGCGGGTCGACGTCCCCGATCAGACCCTCGGATTTGAGCCCGGCGCAGAACGTTTCGATAAAGCGCAGGTCCTTTTCTTCCTCATGGGCCAGGCGCGCTGGGGGCGTTTTGCGCAGGAGTGCGGCAAAATCGTCGGGAACGGCGATGATGGCCACCAGGGGATCGGACATGAGCTTTTCGACGAGCTGATCGAAGAACCGCCCCGCCCGGTCGGCGACCGGACCGTCGCATTGGGAGAAAAAGGCAATGATTTCTGCCTTGTGCATCTGGTCGCGCTGGTCGGCGATGGCCAGAAACAGCGCTTCCTTGTGCTCGAAGAATTTATAGAAAGTGCCTTTGGCAACGCCCACGTCCTTGCACACATCCTCGACGCGCATGCCGCGCAGGCCGTATTGGGTGAAATGAGCAAGACCGGACGCGAGAAGCTGGGTGCGGATCAGCTCATTGTCGGCGGCTGTGAAATGGCGGGGCATGGTGAGCCGCTATGACGAATTGCGTCATTTGGTCATAGCATGAAAACCCACAAGCGGCAAGCCGGGAGCGGCCGGCCGCCCGGGGTGCGTCAGGCGACGGTGCGCGGGTACAGGCGGTGAAGGTCTGCGATGGCCGCGATGATCTGGGGTGAGAGCACCAGATCGTGAGCGGCGATGTTGGATTTCAGCTGATCCATGGAGGTGGCGCCGATGATGACCGAGCCCATGAAGGGGCGGGTGAGACACCAGGCGATCGCCATCTGGCAGACATCGAGGCCGTGCTGTTGGGCGAGCTCGATATAGGCCTTTGTGGCGGTTTCCGATTGCGGGTTGAGCCGCCACATGGTGCCCAGGGCGCCGCGCGTGCCGGCGGGCATCTGCCCGTCATTGTATTTGCCGCTGAGCAGGCCGCCCGCAAGCGGGGAATAGGCGAGCAGATCGACATCTTCAAAGGCACAGACCTCGGCCAGGTCGTGGTCGAAATGGCGGCGCACAAGATTGTATTCGTTCTGGATGGTGGCCATGCGCGGCAGGCCGTGGGTTTCGGCGAGCTTTATGTATTCGGACGTGCCCCAGCTGGTTTCGTTCGACAGGCCGATGGCGCGGATTTTTCCGGCCTTGACCTGGGCGCCCAGCGCTTCGAGGACTTCGAGCAGGTTGTCGCGGATGGCCTGACGGTCCTGGCCATAGGGATCAAAGGTCCAGGATTTGGAGAAATTGTAATGCTCTCTGTTGGGCCAGTGGAGCTGGTAGAGGTCGATGTAATCGGTCTTGAGGCGCTTGAGGTTGGCTTCGAGGGCGAGAACGACCTGTTTGCCGTCCATGGGGCGGCCATCGCGGATCCAGGCATTGCCCGGCCCGGCGATCTTGGAGGCCAGCACCCAATCGGCGCGGCGGCCGTTGGCGGCGAACCAGTTGCCGATGATGGTTTCGGTCGACCCTTGCGTTTCGGCGCGGCCGGGCGTGGAATAAAGCTCGGCGGTGTCGAGGAAATTGACGCCGTTGTCGAGCGCATAGTCCATCTGCGCGTGGCCCTCGGCCTCGGTGTTCTGTTCGCCCCAGGTCATCGAACCAAGGCAGATGCGGCTCACGGAAATGCCGGTGCGACCGAGCGTGCGCTGTTGCATGAGGGAAATCCAGGTGGTTGAAAACTGCAGAAAAAACGAAAGGGCAGAGCCTCTGACCCATGTGTAACCGGGGTGAATGCAAAGCGCAATCTCGGGGACAGACGGACGCAGTTCGGCGCGTGTCAAAAAAATGTCGTGTTGGCGATCACAAGGGGTATGCAAACGCAATTTGCACCCCTATATAGGCGGCGTCCAAGCGGTTCGCCCGGCGCACCGCATTCGACGGACATCATTGGCGCGGGGTGGAGCAGCCCGGTAGCTCGTCAGGCTCATAACCTGAAGGTCGCAGGTTCAAATCCTGCCCCCGCAACCAATTTGACTTGCCATGACCCCGCCCGACCGGCGGGGTTTTGTCGTTTGGGGGCAATGGAAAGGGATGCCGGCGAGATTGCCGTGCCTGCACCCCCGGCCTGCGGCCTTGATCCGGACGCAGGTCCATGGCGGCCCTTGTCCACGAGCAAACAGCAAGCCGTGCACCTTTGCAGCAGTCTGCGCGCCGCGCGGAGCGGCTCGACGCGCTAGCGTGGGAAAAGGACAAGCATTTTCATGGATCCCCAATGAGCAACAACGCTGGACCTGAACACGGCGACCACGGCTATCCGACGGGCATGATGGTCTGGCTGTTGCGAGCGGAAGCGCTGGCGATCCTGGCGGCAAGTACCGCACTTTTCTTCCTGCTTGGCGGAGACCTCTTGATATTTGCCGTGCTGTTTTTTGCTCCCGACCTCAGTTTCCTCGGATATGGGGCTGGCAGGAAGGTGGGCGCGGTACTCTACAATACGGTCCACAGCTACGCGTTGCATTCGGTGCTGGCCGTCGCCGGCGTTCTGAGCGGCCACGAAATCTTATGGCAGGTGGCCCTTGTATTTGTGGCTCATGCCGCCTTCGACCGCAGCCTTGGCTATGGGCTGAAATATTTCGCCGGTTTTCGCTACACCCATTTGGGGACGATCGGCGCAAGCGGGAACTGAACCCTGGATCGCGACCGCAAAGCCGGCTCCATCCCCGATCGCGTTGAGGACATGCTTTTGCCGGGCACGCTCCAGAGCCCGCAAGATCGGCACCTTGAGGGCAGCTTCCGCGCCGCAGCAGGTTCGCCGATCCGCTAGATTTTCTGACGTGAACGGCCGGCGCGTGTTCCGACCAGATGCGATTGCGGCTGCGCACATCCATGGATTTCAAGATCCGCTCAACCTGGCTTGCAAGGAGACATCCAATGGCAACCATCACAACATCTGACGGCACCACCCTGTTTTACAAGGACTGGGGGCCGAAAGACGCGCAGCCCGTCGTGTTCCATCATGGCTGGCCGCTCAGTGCCGACGACTGGGACAATCAAATGCTGTTCTTCCTGTCCGAAGGCTATCGCGTCATCGCCCATGACAGGCGCGGTCATGGCCGGTCCGACCAGACCGACACCGGCAACGACATGGATACCTACGCGGCAGACGTAGCCGAACTGGCCAAGGCGCTGGACCTGCGCGACGCCATCCATATCGGTCATTCGACCGGGGGCGGGGAAGTGACGCGCTATGCGGTGCGGGCCGAACGCGGCCGGGTGGCCAAGATCATCCTGATCGCCGCGATCCCGCCGGTGATGGTCAAGTCCGACACGAACCCCGACGGCGTGCCCATGGATGTCTTTAACGGGCTGCGCTCGGCCCTCAAGACAAACCGCGCACAGTTCTATCGCGATCTGCCGAGCGGACCCTTTTATGGCTTCAACCGGGAGGGCGCGACGGTCAGCCAGGGCCTGATCGACAATTGGTGGCGTCAGGGCATGAATGGCGGCGCAAAGGCGCACCATGACTGCATCGCGGTGTTTTCGGAAACCGATTTCACCGAAGACCTCAAGGCCCTCACCATTCCCGTGCTGATCATCCACGGCGAGGATGACCAGATCGTGCCGATCGAGAACGCAGCGCACAAGGCCATCAAGCTGGTCAACGACGGCACGCTCAAGACCTATCGGGGGCTTTCGCATGGCCTGTTCGCCACGCATCCCGAGGTGGTGAACCCCGACATGCTGGCCTTTATCCGCGCCTGAGACGGGCTGGCCGCGCCCGATCGGCGGCCGCGCCGTTCTTTGCGACCGCCGAAAGCCCGCTTCCGTGCCTGCCCCGCTTGCCGCCGGTAGCGCGAGGCTTGCATTGCGGTATAGTCTTCGCCTTCAAGGCAAATGCGTTCGGTGCACACGGTAGAATTGGCATGCGGTGCTCGATGCTGGGAGATAACGCGTGCAAACCATGAATGTCATCGGGGTCGCCATCGCCGGTCTGGGCGGCGTGGGTCGGGCGACGGCCAATTTGCTCCTGGCCCGCCGGCAGCGATATCGCGAGGTCCATGGCGTCGAAATCCGCCTTGTCGCGGTCTGCGGATCGCGATCGGGGCTGGCCGATCCGGACGGGCTCGAGCCGGAGCGCCTGGACAGGCTGGAGCCCGGTCTGACCGGTCCCGATTTCATCGCGGCGAGCGGCGCGGACATCGTCATCGAGGCGGGGCCGAGCGATTTCCGGACCGGTAGTCCCGGACTTGGGTATCTTGGTTCCTCGCTTGCCGCCGGGCGCGACACCATCGTTGTTTCGAAGGGTGCGCTGGTCCACAGCGGGCCCAAATTGCGGGCCCTGGCGCGTTCTTCGGGCGCGATGCTCAAACTCAGTGGCGCAGCGGCGGCGGCGCTGCCCACGATCGACCTTTTGGAGCACAGCCTGAAAGGGAGCACGGTTCTTGAAATCGAGGGCATCGTGAACGCCACCACCAACTATCTGCTCGATGCGATGATGAACCTCAATCTCGGCCTGGAGGACGCGCTGGCCCGCGCCAGGGCCGGCGGGTTTGCCGAAGCCGACCCGCGCAATGACATCGAAGGTTGGGACACCGCCAGCAAACTCATCCTCATCGCAAATTTCGGTCTCGATGCCGACCTGACGATGGACGATCTGGTCGTCGAGGGCATCGGGTCGGTTGGGGCGAGCGATATCGAGACGTGGCGAAAGCAGGGTCTTGTTCCCAAGCTTGTCGGAAGGCTTACGCGCGCGGACGGCACGATGCGGGCGGGGGTCGGTATCCGGACATATCCGCTGAGCGATCCGCTCGCGCATGTGTCGGGAAAGAACAAGGCGATCCGGATCACCACCGACGCGATGGGCGAGACGATCGCCATCGGATCGGGAACCGAGCCTCTCGCCACCGCGGCCGCTGCGCTCAAGGATCTCGAACACATCCTGAGCGCAAGAAGGGCTCGGACCACCGGCACCTGGAGAGGCGCGTCATGACACCGAGGACAGTTCAGGCCATTCGCCATATAGGCTTTGAGGATCTGGGCAGCTTTGCGGACCCTTTGCGGGCGGCCGGCTACGACATCGAATACATCGATGTGGCCGAGCGCGATCCGGCAGGGCTCGACCCTCTCGCGGCCGATCTCCTCGTGGTTCTGGGTGGTCCGATCGGCGTTTACGACCACGATGGCTATCCGGTCGTCACCGACGAGATCGACCTGTTGCGGGCGCGGCTGGCGGCCGACCTGCCGACGCTGGGTCTGTGTCTGGGCGCGCAGCTGATGGCGGCAGCTCTTGGTGCGCGTGTCTATCGCGGGCCCGCCAAGGAGATCGGCTGGTCGGCGCTCGATCTGTCGGACGCGGCAGCGACCGGTCCTCTTGGCGTGCTGCGCGAGGTGCCCGTACTTCATTGGCATGGCGACACGTTCGAGCTGCCCGACGGCGCTACCGTGCTTGCATCGACGCCGCTCTGCGCCAATCAGGCCTTTTCGCGCGGACCGAACGTGCTCGGTCTTCAGTTCCATCCCGAGGTCCAGGGCGCGCGCTTCGAGCATTGGCTCCTGGGCCATGCAAGCGAGCTGGCCACAGCAGGAATCGACCCGGGCCCGTTGCGCCGGGATGCGCAGCGATATGCCAGCGACCTGGAACAGGCCGGCGCTGCATTGCTGAGCGACTGGCTGTCGCGCCTGAGGCGTTGACCCGACCGGCAATCCCTGGCGCCGCATGGGGTGCGGCCGCCCGTTACCGGGACGCGGCGAAACGCACCTGGTCGCGGACCGCCCGACGATACTCGGTTGGGCTCATGCGCTGGTGCTTTATGAAAACGCGGGCAAGCACCTGGTTGGATGAATATCCCACCTCCTGGGCGATCTCGGTGACCGAGAGATCCGTCGTCTCGAGCAGTTGGCAGGTTTTCTCCATCCGCAATTGGGTCAGATAGACCCGGGGCGGAACGCCGATGCTCTGTTTGAACATGCGCGCAAAATGGAATGGCGAGAGGCGTGCCTCGGCGGCCAGCTCGTCAAGGCTGATGTCCTGGGAAAGCCGCGCCCGCATCATTTCCAGACAACGCCTTTCCGCCCACGGGGCGAGGCCGCCCCTTGCCGGAGCGAACGGTGCCCCGCCCAATCGGCTCAGTTCGGCGAGGATCTCGCAGCCTGCAGCCCGCATCCAAAGACGCGATGGCGCACCTTCGTCTTTGCAGAGCCCCCACAGGTTACGCAGCGCTGACCGGATCGGCGACGAGTCGAACACCCGGCCATAGTTAAAGCAGGTGTCGAAGGAGAACCGGCCGTCGGTGGCCTCGTCAAGGACGCCCTGCCAGTGCGCCAAGGGAAACGTCAGGCTGCGAACCTGATGGCTTTCCTCCATGACCGCCGAGGTGGCAAAGTTCGGCGCAGCCAAATTGAGGAGGCCTTTTCTGCTGGTCACATCAAAGCGACCTCCTCCCAGATCTGACCTGACACGGCCATTGCCAAGTATGTCCTCATACAGAACGATATCGGGAAGGGCCGGGCGCGACATGTCCCCGGCGGGCTGGGCCACCTCAAGCATTTCAAGGACTCCGCCTGGGGATTTCAGCGTGCGTACGTAGGATGCATGCAGGCCTTTGCTTTGCAGCTGGGTGAAAGACGAATGGGCCGACACGGTCATTGTGGCGTCTCCGATGCTGCAATTGCCGTTCCCGGCGCCTGGCGCACCGGATCGCGGCCCGCCCGACGGTACTCGGTGGGGCTCATGCGCTGGTGTTTCATGAAGACGCGGGCGAGCACCTGGTTGGATGAATATCCCACCTCCTGGGCGATCTCGGTGACCGGAAGATCGGTCGTCTCGAGGAGCTCGCAGGTCTTGTCCACTCTCAGCCGTGTCAGATAGACCCGGGGCGGCACGCCCAGGCTCTGTTTGAACATGCGCGCGAAATGAAACGGGGATAGTCGCGCTTGCGCTGCAAGGTCATCGAGGCTGATGTCCTGGGAAAGCCGGGCGTGCATGAATTCGATGCACCGTTTCTGCGCCCAGGGGGCCAGGCCGCCGCGCGTCGAAGCGAGTGGCGTTCCGGCCATCTGGCAAAGTTCGGCCAGGATCTCGCAGCCCGCGGCCTGGGCCAGCAGGCGCGAGGGTGCACCTTCCTCGTCACAAAGGCGCCAAAGCTGGCGCTGCGCGGACCGGATTTTTGAGGAGGTGAACGTCCCACGGTGGAGGGCGCCGAACTCGAGACGGGATGGCTGGCCCGCACCGTCGTCCAGGAGCCGGCTCCAGTGGGCGATTGGAAACGCCATGGAGCGAATCCGGTGGTTGCTGTCGACGCTGATCGAATTGGCGAAGTTTGGCGCGGCCAGCAAAAAGTCGCCCGCCCGGGTCCTGGTGCTGAACCGCCCCGAGCCCAAATCGGCGTTCAAGCCGAAGCCGCCGATCAGATCATAATGGAGGACAAGCTCGGGCACGGCGGGGTCCGACATTTCGACCGCAGGCATGGCGGTCTCCATCAGATTGAGGAAGCCGCCGGGAGATTTGATCATGCGTATATAGGGCGCAAAGGGGCCCTCGCGGAACCACTGGACAAAGGAGGAATAGGCAGGCACGGTCATGCTATGTCTCCCATGCGTCTTGCAGGCTTCAGTCTGAGTCCGTCGCCGGCTGCGCTCCGCGCGGATCGATCGGCGGCCGAGCGGCCGGTCGATACAACCGTTCCGCATCAGGACACTCGACACGGATCTGCAAATACCAGATGAACGTCGTTTCAACCCCTTTTCATGCACCGGTCGAAACGCTACCGTTCCATCCATAATGAAGAGATAATGGATGGAGCGCAAGTCTATCGACCAAATCAAGAGACGCAAGCCGAGCGGGGCGGCGGTCATCCGGCCCGAACTGACCAAGGCGCTGTTCAGGGCGTTGTTCGAGGAGTGGGCACAGTGCGGCTATGGGGCGGTGAGCCTGGAGCGCGTGGCGGCGCGCGCGGGCGCCGGCAAGGCGGCCATCTATCGGCGGTGGCCCTCAAAACTCGAGTTCGTGTGCGAAGCGATACAACGCGTCGGCCTCACTCTGTCCGACTTTGACGATCACGGCTCGCTCGGTGCCGATATCAATGCCTATCTTCGGACAACACGGGCGGCGTTTCGTCATCCGCTGGCCCGCAAGATCATTCCAGACGTCGTTGCCGAGCGCATGAGAACGCCCGAAATTGCGGTGACGCTGAACAGTCTGGCGGCCGCACGTCGGGCGTTTGGAAGTCGAATGCTCGATCGCGCCATTGCCCGCAAGGAGCTGCAGCCGGCGCTCGACAGAGAGCTTGCGCTCGATCTTCTCATATCGCCTCTCTACATGCGCATGATCGTTCATTCCAAAAACACGGCAATGGCCGAGATCGACAGGCAGGCAATCGCAATCGAGGCTGCAATCAAGGCCTGTTGAGCCGGCGGCCCCGATCAAGCCAGTGCGGTCGAGCGGCCCATGGATCCCGCCGGTCTGGAACGAGCGGCCATCGATTTCCGATCTCTGAGCAAATCATCGCAAGAACGGCATCGTCGCCGCAGGGGCTGCGACGCCCTGTCGGCGCAGTTCGCTAGCCTGTCGGGCGAACGGACGGCACGCGGTGTGGACCAAGGGAAGGATTTGCGATGCCTGGGCACGATGAGCGGAACTCACGCCTTACGACAACGGCCGGCGCCCCGGTTGCCGACAACCAGGACAGTCTGACGGCCGGCGATCGGGGCCCGGTTCTCATGCAGGACTGGCAGTTGATCGAAAAACTGGCCCACCAGAACCGCGAGCGGATTCCCGAGCGGGTGGTCCACGCCAAGGGCTGGGGTGCGCATGGCGTTTTCACGGTGACGGGCGACATTTCGCACCTGACCTGCGCCAGGGTGCTGCAGCCGGGGACACAGACCCCCATGATCGCGCGGTTCTCGACGGTCGCCGGCGAGATGGGAGCGGCCGATCATGAGCGCGATGTCCGTGGCTTTGCACTCAAGTTCTATACGGAAGAGGGGAACTGGGATCTGGTGGGCAACAACACGCCGGTGTTTTTCGTGCGTGATCCGCTCAAATTCCCCGACTTCATTCACACCCAGAAGCGCCACCCGCGCACCAATCTGCGCTCGGCGAGGGCAATGTGGGATTTCTGGTCGCTTTCGCCCGAAAGCCTGCATCAGGTAACGATCCTGTTTTCCGACCGCGGCCTGCCGGTCAGCCCGATGCACATGAATGGCTATGGCAGCCATACCTACAGCCTGTGGAACGACACGGGCGATCGGGTCTGGGTCAAATTTCACTTCAAGACCTGTCAGGGCCATCGCCACTACACCAACGCCGAGGCGGAGACGGTCGTGGGGAAAACCCGTGAGGGGTATCAGGAAGCGCTGTTCGGCGCGATCGAGGACGGCAACGCTCCGCGATGGATCGTGCAGGTCCAGATCATGACACAAGCGCAGGCGGACGCACTGCCCTTCAATCCGTTCGACGTGACAAAGGTCTGGCCCCATGCCGATTTTCCGCCGGTCGAGATCGGTATGCTCGAACTCAACCGCAATCCCGACAACTACTTTACCGAGATCGAGCAGCTGGCCTTCAGCCCCTCAAACGTCGTGCGCGGCATCGGCCACTCGCCCGACAGGATGCTCCAGGGCAGGATCTTCGCCTATGCGGACGCCCATCGCTACAGGCTGGGCACGCATTACGAGGCCTTGCCGGTCAACCGGCCCCGATGCCCCGTGCACCATTATCACAAGGACGGGGCGATGCGATTTTTCGAGAACGCGCCCAACTCCGACGCCTATTATGAGCCCAACAGCTTCGGCGGTCCGATCGAGGAGCGCTCGTTCGCCGAGCCGCCGCTCAGGATCGAAGGGCCGGCCACCCGGTACGATCATCGGGCGGAGAACGACGATTTCAGCCAGCCCCGCGCGCTGTTTGTGCTGTTCGACGACGGCGAGAAGGCCAGGCTTTTCGCCAACATCGCCGCGGCGATGAGCGGCGTTCCCGATTTCATCATCGAACGCCAGATCGAGCTTTTCGCGCAGGTTCATCCCGATTTCGGCGCCGGCGTCTGTGCCGCTCTGGATGCGGTGGATCCCCAATTCTGACCACGTCCGGCGGGTCCACCCCGCCCGCCGGACCGTGCGCCGACGAGAGCGCAAAGCCCGCCCCGCGCTCTCGTCGGTCCCCAAGGGGACGGACAGGCTCTGGTGGTCAGCTTCTGCGCATCATGATCATCTTTTCCTGGGTCATGTCGCGCATGGTGTAGGGAATGCCGCCGGTGCCGTATCCGGATTCCCTGCGACCGGCGAAAGGCATCCAGTCCGTGCGGAAGGCGGTGGGATCGTTGATCATCACCGCGGAAGCATCGAGACGGTCGGCAGCGCGCAGGGCAACATCGATGTCCTGTGCGAAAACGCTTGCCTGGAAGGCGGTCGGCAATGCGTTGGCCTGACCGATAGCGGCGTTGAGGTCAGTGTAGCGATAGACCGCGACCATCGGGCCGAACACCTCCAGCACCGATACCCTGGCGTCCGCGGCCGGATCGAGCAGGACCGTGGGCTCAAGGGTCGTCCCGGAGAGGCGCTTGCCGCCGGCGGCCAGCGTGGCCCCGCCCTCGAGCGCTTCAGCGATCCACCGTTCGACCCGGTCGGCTTCACGCGGCAGGATGAGCGGGCCGACTTCGGTATCGCCGAGGGCGGGGTCGGCGGTGCGCAGTTTTTCCACGCGGGCGACGAGCCTTTGGGTGAAATCATCGGCAATGTCGGCATGGACGAAGATGCGCTGCGTCGACACGCAGACCTGTCCGGCATGGTAGTAGCCGCCTTTGACGATGGGCTCGATCACCCTGCCGAGATCGGCGCTGCGGTCGACGATGGCGGGTGCGACGCCGCCATGCTCGAGCGCCGAGCGCGTGCCGGGGGCAAGCTTGGAATGCAGCGACCAGCCGACCCGGGACGAGCCAATGAAGCTGAGGAAGGCGATGCGGCTGTCGGTGGCCAGACTTTCGGCCAGTGCGTTGTCTTGCGTGATGAAGGTCTGGCACCACGGCTCGGGCAGGCCCGCCTCGCGGACGAGCGCCACGAAGTCGATGCAGGAGAGCGGGGTCGTGGCGGCCGGCTTGACGATGACCGGGCAGCCCACCGCGATGGCCGGGGCGACCTGATGAACGATCAGGTTCAGGGGATGGTTGAAGGCGGAAATCGCCGCGACGATGCCGATGGGCTCCCTGGTGGTGAAGGCCCAGCGGTCCTCGGCGGCGGGCGAGAGTCCCATGGGGATCTCGCGGCCGGCGAAATTGCGCAGCTCGTCGGCAGCGTTGTGAACCCCATCGATGGCGCGGTTGGTCTCGATGATGGCATCGGGCAGCGGCTTGCCGCCTTCGCGGGCGATCTGCATGGCAAGATGATCGCGCCTGCCTTCCATGAGCGCGGCCAGCTTGCGCAAGATTGCGATGCGCCGGTGGGGCTTCAGCCAGCCGTCGCGATCGTCAAAGACCCGACCCGCCGCCTGCAGTTTGCGCTCCAGCGCGGCGGCATCGTCGGTTTCGATTTCGGCGATCGGCGCGCGATCGAATGCCTGCACGACTGTCAGCATTGTTGGTCTCCCTTCGCTCGATTACGCGAGTTGCACATCGGGCCTGCGGTTGCGCAGCTCGTCGACGAGAACGCGGGTGTTCTCGGAATAGTCGATCGGCACATCGACCAGGTGGACGCCCCGCCGGCAAAGGCGGCCTCGAGCGTGGGCACGAGATCCTCGACCGCGCTGACGCGGGAACCCTTTGCACCATAGGCCTGGGCGTAGCGCACGAAATCGGGATTGCCGAAGCTCATGCCGAAATCGGGAAAGCCGTCGACCGCCTGCTTCCAGCGGATCATGCCATAGGCATTGTCGTTGAGGATGACCACCACAAGGTTCAGCCCGAGCCGCACCGCCGTTTCCATCTCCTGGGAGTTCATCATGAAACCGCCATCGCCGCACACTGCCATGACGCGTCGGTCGGGATAGAGCATTGCCGCCATCATCGCCGAGGGCAGGCCGGCGCCCATCGTGGCGAGCGCATTGTCGAGCAGCAGGGTGTTGGCGACATGGGTGCGGTAATTGCGGGCGAACCAGATCTTGTACATGCCGTTGTCGAGGCAGACGATGCCGTCTTCCGGCATCACCTGTCGGACATCGTGGACGATGCGCTGCGGCGTGGGCGGGAAGCGCTCTTCGGTGGTGCGGTCGTTGATGCGGGCGAGGATACGCTGACGCAGGTCGAGCATCCCCTCGTCGGGCGAGAGTTTTCCCTCGAGCCGCTCGGCAAGTCCTTCGATCGTGGCCCCGATATCGCCGATCACCTCGAAATCGGGATGATAGACCTGTTCGACCGTGGCGGACTGGTAACCGACATGGATGACCTTCGGTCCGCCCGCGCTTTTCATGAGGAAGGGCGGCTTTTCGATGGTGTCGTGACCTATCGCGATGATCAGGTCGGCACGATCGACAGCCTCGTGCACATAGTCGCCTTCCGAAAGCGCCGCAGTGCCCATGTAGAGGTTCGAGCCGCCGGTGACCGCGCCCTTGCCCATCTGGGTGTTGAAGAAAGGCAGCCTCGTGCGTCTCACGCAGGCCGAAAGCGCCTCGACCAGCGCGGGCCGGTTGCCCACCGCGCCGATCATCACGAGCGGGCGCCTGGCGGAAAGGATCATTTCGGCTGCGCTCTCGAGTGCGGCGGTGCTGGCCACAGGGCGGTCAACCGTATGGCGCGCCATGACCGAGATGTTTGCGACCTCGGTGCCCGCAACATCCTCGGGCAGTTCGAGATGCACCGGTCCCGGCCGCTCCTCCATGGCGACGCGAAAGGCGTCGCGCACCGTCGAGGGTATGGCGGCGGCACTGACGATCTGGCGCGTCATCTTGGTCAGCGGTTTCATCGAAGCGACGATATCGACGATCTGAAAGCGGGCCTGCTTTGCGCTCATCACCGGCTTCTGACCGGTGATGAGGATCATCGGCATGGCGCCGAGATGGGCGTAGGCGGCGCCGGTCGAGAAATTGAGCGCCCCCGGGCCGAGCGTGGCGAGGCAGACGCCGGGCTTGCCGGTGAGCCGACCATGGGTCGCCGCCATGAAAGCGGCGGCCTGCTCATGGCGGGTCAGAACCAGCTCGATGCCGGAGGTCCGCAACGACTCCAACAGGTCGAGATTTTCTTCGCCGGGCACGCCGAAAATGCGTTCAACGCCTTCGTTTTCGAGCGCTGCCACAAGAAGGTCCGATCCTTTGGGCATTTTTGGGTCCTTTATGTTGGCCGTTTCGGGGGAACGCACGGCAAAAACGGGTAGCCAAAGCGGTTTAGAGCCAAGGGTTTGATTGACTCAAATCCCTGGCTCTAAACCCTTGTCTTGTCGCGTATCCGAACCGCAAATCGTTTCCACTCTTGCTGGACACGCTCTAGCCGACAACGATGTCGGAATATTGAGGGTGGCGGGCATAATAGGCACCCATGAAAGAGCAGCGCAGGACGACTTTGTCGCCGCGCGCCCGGATCGTATCGAATACACCCCGGGCGAGCCGGGAGCCGACCCCCTGGCCCGTGAACCGGTACGGCACATCGGTATGGGTGAGGATCAACCGGCCATCCTCCACGCGATAATAGGTGGCTGCGATTTCACCATCGCTGCCCTCTATCGGCAACTCGAAACGATGTGCGGCGGGATTGTCTATAACGGTGCTCATGTGTTGCCCCGGGCCTGTGGATCGGCAGCGTCCTGAGGGTTATCGGACATTTGCGACGTCTTGTGGGCATCCTGGACGATGGTGGCGACTGGCGCGCCTGTCCGACCATAAACTAGTCAACGCCGCAGGCTCTGCGGTGCAGCATCTGCCTGGTTGGTGCCGTTCTTGCTTCCTTCTTGCGCCTTGGCAGGGACCAGGCTTGAGTTGGTCCGGCAACTTGGAGACGGTGCCAGCAAAGCGAATGCGTGACGCCAAACTGCCTGGAATTTATACAATGGCATTGCTTTCGGCGGCACGCTAGAGCGCGCTCCAGTTACACTGCGTAGCGAAACGGGGAACGCTGGATGGACACTGACGATTTGCGGATATTTGTGGAAGTGGCCGATGCCGGAGGCGTATCGGCTGCCGCGCGTCGGCTTGGCGTGTCCAAGTCGGTGGTCAGCCGTCGCCTTTTCCGGCTCGAGGCGGAGCTTGGCGTCCAGCTTCTTGCCCGAACCACGCGCGGCGCGGCGCTGACCGAAGCGGGGGTTGCGTTTCGCGACCATGCGGCAAGAGTGGGCGCGGAGATCGATGCGGCCAGGGAAACGATCCAGCCTTCCGGTGATCTTACCGGCCGCCTGCGTATCGCAATGCCCCTCACATTCGGTCCGACCCATCTCGCTCCGGTTCTGGCGGATCTGGCGCGCCGCTATCCAAGGCTTCACATTCACTCATCTTACAGCGACCGCTTTGTCGACCTCATCGCCGAGGGTTTCGATTGCGCGATCCGGGTCGGCTATATGCAGGACTCCAATCTGGTTGCCAGGCGTGTGGGCGCGATCCATGGAAAGTTTCTCGCCAGTCCCAGCTACATTGCAGAGCACGGCGCACCTGAGGCGCCGGCAGAGATCGCTTATCACCAAGCGCTGATGCAGGGCACCGAAGCCTGGCAATTTGTGGACGGCGACAAAATCGTCACCATCAATCCGCAGGGACGCTACAAGGCGGACAACGGCATCGCGCTCGCGGCGGCGGCTGCTGCCGGGTTGGGGGTCGCATGGCTGCCCGACTGCGTCACCGACGCCTATGTCGCCTCGGGCGCTCTTGTTCCGATCATGACACGCTACCCGGTGCCTTCGGCAGGGGTTTTCGTCATTCGGCCGCCAGGGCAGCACCCCTCGCGAAAAATAAGGATATTGACCGAGTTGTTGATCGAGCGCCTTGGTGAAGACCCGTGCCTTGTGGCCGTCGCGCGCTGACGATGGATTGGCGCGTGGGGAGCCTGGCGTTGCATTTGCTGCGACACAGCTCAGCGGGTCACGGCGCTAGCGGCAAGGCTGACTGCCAGATACCACGACGTCCAGGCCAGATCGGACCATGGGGACGGAAAGGATGACGATATGAGCTGGAACCCGGCAATCGAACCAGGCTGCCCCGACGATGTCGGAATCGACGCGATCGAGACCCTCATAGTGCCGCGCTCGCGCGACCTTGGCGATTTTCAGGTCCGGCGCGCGCTGCCCGCGCCGAAGCGGCAGATGGTCGGTCCGTTCATTTTCTTCGATCAGGCCGGACCGGCGGAATTGCTGACCGGGCAGGGCGTGGACGTGCGGCCCCATCCCCATATCGGGTTGAGCACGGTGACCTACCTGTTCCAGGGCGACTTCCATCACCGTGACAGCACCGGCGCCGATCAGGTCATCAGTCCCGGCGCGCTGAACTGGATGGTGGCAGGGCGGGGCGTGACGCATTCCGAGCGCACCTCGGCAACCGCGCGAAGCGGCCCGAACAGCCTGTTCGGGATCCAGACCTGGCTGGCCTTGCCGGACAGCCATGAGGATGTAGCGCCCAGCTTCGAGCATCACGGCAAGGCGGCGCTGCCCATGATCGAGGATCGCGGCATTTCGGTTCGGCTTATTCTCGGAAATGCTTATGGCAAGAGCGCGCCGGCCAAGATGCTCTCGGAGACCTTCTATGCCGATGTGAAACTCGATCCGGGAAGCCGGCTGCCCATGCCGGACGATCACGAGGATCGGGGCATCTACATCGTCGAGGGCTCGATCTCGGTGGCCGGACAGGATTTCGCCGCCTCGCAGATGATGGTGTTCCGGCCGGGGGACCGCATCACGGTCGCCGCAGGCGATCAGGGGGCGCGGCTCATGATCCTGGGCGGCGCGACGTTCAACGGGCCGCGCTACATCTGGTGGAACTTTGTTGCCTCCTCCCAGGAGCGCATCGAGCGCGCCAAGGCAGAATGGCGCGCCGCGAACTGGGGCCAGGGACGTTTCGATTTGCCCGTCAACGACCGCGATGAACACATCCCGCTTCCCGAGTGATGGCAAAAAGGCGAAAGGAACAGCAATGAGCAACTGGCCCCAACTCGACTATCTGAGCTGGCGTGAAACGTGTTCGGCTCTCCACCTCTATTTACAGATCGCCGGAAAGTACCGGCTGGCCCATACGCCGTGGCTCAACCATTCCTGGAACGCGACCTTTTATGTTACCCCGAGCGGTCTGGCCTCTTCGCCCATTCCCGACGGGCCGGGCATCGAAATTCTGTTCGACCTTCGCGAGCACAGGGTCGTGGGCACCTGCGGCAATGGCCGCAAGGCATCGTTCGATCTGGGGGCATCGACGGTCGCGACATTTCATGGTCGCTTCGTGCAACTGATTTCGGACCTTGGGGGGACCCCGACCTTCAACGGCAGCCCCAACGAGGTGCCGTTTCCGGTTCCCTTCGCCGAGGACGACCGCGACCGGCCCTATGACCGGCAAGCCGTGCAAAGCTTCCACCAGAGCCTGATCGCCGTCGATAGGGTCTTTAACCGGTTTCGCACCGCGTTTCTGGGCAAGTCCAGTCCGGTTCATCTGTTTTGGGGCGCTCTCGATCTGGCCGTCACGCGCTTTTCGGGGCGACGCGCGCCGCTGCATCCTGCCGGGATCCCGGCATTGCCCGATGACGTGGCCCAGGAGGCCTACGATCGCGAGGTGTCGTCGGCCGGGTTCTGGCCGGGCGGTGGCGGGATCGATTATCCGGCCTTCTATGCCTACGCCTATCCAGCGCCCGGCGGTTATCGCGCGGCGGCCGTGCAGCCCGACGCCGCGTTCTGGCACGAGGGCATGTCCGAATTCGTGCTGCCCTACGCGGCCGTGCAGGCGGCGGCCGATCCCGATGAGACCCTGATGGCGTTCCTTGTCTCGACCTACGAGGCGGCGGCCGATCTGGGCGGATGGGACCGCGATCTTCTCGAATGCGCGCATGGTCAGCCGCGAAAGGTGCGCACGCCGGATGCCGCGCTGGCAACACATGCGCCGCCGGCCGGCGATGAGGAGAAGGTCGAGCGGCTGGATGGTCCGTCCAAGGGGCGATACCGTCTGATCATCGATGGCATCGAGGCAGAGATGACCTACAGCCGGGCCGGCCAAGGACTGATCATCATCGACCACACGGAAGTCCCAGCGGCCCTGCGCGGCCGCAAGGTTGGCGAGCGGCTGGCGCGCCAGGCGATCGAGGATGCGCGTCGCGACGGCGTCGCCATCATGCCGCTGTGCCCGTTCGCCAAAGCGCAGATCGGCCGGCATCCGGAGTGGCAGGACGTGCTGCACCGGTGACATTATGAAAATCGAGCGACAGGAGCGATGAAATGAGCGTTGTGAACTATCGGGTTGTCGAACATGACGGCGGCTGGGCCTATCGGGTGGATGGGACCTTTTCGGAAACATTTCCGACCCATGACGCGGCCTTCGGTGCGGCGCGGCGGGCGGCCTGCAAGCAGTTGCAGCCGGGCGAGACCACAGGCATTGCCTGGGAGGACGAGAGCGGCCACTGGCACGCCGAACTCTCACGCGCCAGCGACAGGCCCCAGGCAAGAGTCCTCGACTGAGGCAGTGCTGCGGTGATGTCCATACCGGCCGGGCAAACCGGGGCGTGCTAGAGCGTGTCCAGAAAAAGTGGAAACGGTTTTTCGGTTCGGACCCGCGACAAAACAAGGGGTTTAGAGCCAAGGATTTGAGTCAATCAAATCCTGAATGGCTCTAGTCGAAAAAGGCCTGGTCGTCCGGCTCCAGATAAGGTCTTGCCCGTTCCGGGATCAGGTCCACGCCCATGCCGGGGCGCTCGGACACGGCGATTTTGCCATTGACCACTATGGGATTGGGCAGACCCTCAACGATGTCGTACCACCAGGAGGGGTCGCCGGTGGTGTATTCGAATGCGATGAAATTGTCGGGCAGGGTGGCGCACACCTGAACGAGGGCGCCCAGGCCGAGCAGGCCATTGGCGGTGCCGTGGGGCGCCATCATGATGCCGTGGATATCGGCAAATTCGGCGATCCATTTGAGTTCTGCAATACCGCCCACATCCGCCGGGTCGGGGCCGACGACGTGCACGGCATTGCGCTCGATCAGCTCCTTGAAATTGTGCCGCAGATAAATCTGCTCGCCGGTGTGAATGGGCGTGGTCGAGCCACGCGTGAGTTCCCTATAGCTGCCGGCATCCACCCACGGCGTGTAATCGCCCGACAGAAGATCTTCGATCCACATCAGCGAATAGGGTTCGAGGCGGCGGGCGAGCTTTATGGCGTCCGAGAGCATCCAGCCCGGACCGCAATCGAGCGCCAGGCCAACCTTGTCTCCTGCCACCTCCTTCATCGCGGCTACGCAATCGACAAACAGATTGAGACCCTTTTCGGTGATCGGGCCGCGGTCAAGGGCACCATGCAAGGGGCTGGCGGTGGGATCCCCATAGTAGAAATCGGGCACGGCGCGTTTCATGTCCGAGTGAAACCCGATCGGCTGCTTTATGATGGTGAACCCTTCAGGGGACTGCATCATCGCCTTGAGATCGGCCGCATAATCTTGCGGCCGATGGCCGGCCAGCGGAAAGCGAACGGCGCCGTTATAGACCCTGACGCTGTCACGAACCTTGCCCCCCAACAGGCGATGCACCGGAACATTTGCGGCCTTGCCGGCGATATCCCACAGGGCCATCTCTATGACGCTCACGGCGCTGCCCCAGGGTTTGAAACCGCCACGCTGGCGAATTTTGCGCATCACGCGCTCAACCAGCCTTGGGTCCTCGCCGAGCAGGGCATCGCGCAGGGCCAGAATGTGGGGTTTGAGATAGGTTTTCCAGGTCTCGGCCTGAGCATAGCCCGAAATGCCCTGGTCAGTGACGATCCTCACCACCGGGCTCTTGCCGATGATGGCGCATCGCAGGTCAACGATCTTCATGGTTTTCTCCCCCAAGCCCTATTCGGGCATGTCCTTTGCCATTGCCTGGGCCGTTTCGAGCGCAGCCAGCCGGATCTCCTCCATGCGGCGGGGCTCGGTCCCGGCCAGAAAGGGGACGCTCAGCGCGGCAACCATCCGCCCGGACCGCGTTCTGACCGGCACGGCGTAAGCGTGGATGGACGGCGCGTTCTCTCCCTTGTCCTGGGCCCAGCCCAGCCGCCGGATGCGGGCGAGTTCACTGCGCAATCTCTTGGGGTCGGTGATGGTCCGGCCGGTATAGGCCGCCAGCGGCTTGATGAGCCAATAATCGAGAACATCACGCTCGAGAGAGGCGAGCAGCAGCTTGCTGGCCGCACCGGCATGAATGGGCATGCGTTGTCCCGGAGCGACGGTCAGCGCATATTCGCGCCGCCCCTGTGCCGCTGCGAGGACGAGGATGCCATCGTCATCGATCACGCTGAGCTTGACGCCCTCGCCGAGGTCGCTGGCCAGCCGATCAAGATGAGGCTGGCAGATGGCCACAAGATCGAGCTCGCTTGCCCTCGAGGCAACATGGGAGGCAAAGGTGAGCAGGCGGCGGCCGAGATGGTAGATCCCCGCATCGTCGCGCCGCACCATTTCGTGGTGCTGGAGGGTGTTGACGATGCGATAGACGGTGGTGCGTGGCAGGCCGAGCTCACTCGTCAGGTCACGAATGGTCAGTCCCGCGGGACGCTGCTCGATGGCGGTCAGGACCTCCATCATCCGATCGATCACGGGAATGGTGTGCTTGCTGGCGCTGTCTTCGGCGATTTCGGCCATGCGTCGGGAAACTCCAGTTGACAATCGGTGTTGTCCATCTAGCATAGCGATATGAACTGATAAAGTTCAAATGTGAATTTATCGCCCTGTTTCTGCCCGGAGGAGGCGCAGGGTCTGCAAGGCGGTTCGGGCCGGGATCGAATCCCGACCGGGCGTCACAGTGCCAGGGAGGCCAATCGTTCATGCTGACAGTCAGCCGCATTACCCACATCGCCATCAAGGTGACCGATATCGAGGCCACGCTGGGCTTTTATGTCGGGCAGTTGGGGTTTGAAGAAATGTTCCGTCTCGATCGAGACGGAAAGCTGTGGATCGTCTATCTGCGGATAAGCGACACCCAATACCTCGAGATCTTTCCGGGGGGAGAGGGTGTGGGCGTGCCCGGACCGGAAAGAACGGGATACAATCACATGTGTCTCGAAGTGCCCGATATCGAGGCCTCTGCCAGGGAGCTGGAAGCTGCCGGTGTCGAGCTTGCCAAGCCGGTCGTCGATGGCGCCGATGGAAACCGTCAGGCCTGGATCGCGGATCCGGACGGCCACAGGATCGAACTTATGGAAATGTCGCCCAACAGTTTCCAGGCTGACGCCATTGCGCGCATCAGGGGGGAGTAGCCGGCCATGGCGCGGATCACATATTTGACAGCCATCGATTTTGGCGTGGGCGCGGTCGGCGAACTGGCGGCGGCTGCAAAGGAGCTTTCGGTCAAGCGGCCCCTTGTGGTGTCGGATCGCGGGCTTGCCGGCACCGGGCTGCTCGACACGGTCATGGCGCAATTGCCCGATGCTGTCGCTTTCCTCGACACGCCCTCAAATCCCACTGAACACGCCGTCGCGGCGGCGCGTGCACTGTATGAGCAGGAAGGGTGCGACGGGGTCGTTGCGCTCGGGGGCGGCTCGCCCATCGATCTGGCCAAGGGCGTGGCGCTTACGGCAACCCATGCCGGGGCGCTCGAAACCTACGCGGCCATCTATGGCGGGGTTGAACGGATCACGTCGGCGGTTGCGCCGGTGATCGCCATTCCCACGACGGCCGGAACGGGCGCGGAAGTGGGGCGCGCTGCGCTCCTGACGCTCGAGGATGGCCGCAAGCTCGGCTTTATCAGCCCTTACCTTATCCCGCGTCGTGCCATTTGCGATCCCGAACTCACGCTGGGCCTGCCGCCCGGCCTGACCGCCGCCACCGGGCTCGATGCGCTCTCGCATTGTATCGAAACCCTGTTTTCGCCACGCTTCAATCCAACCGCCGAGGCGATTGCTCTCGATGGTGCGGGCCGGATATGGCGCAATCTCGAAATCGCTTACAAGAGCGGAAACGATATCGAGGCGCGCAGCGAGCTCATGATCGGCGCGCTTCATGGCGGGCTGTCGTTTCAGAAAGGGCTTGGCGCCGTGCACGCGCTCAGCCATGCGCTGGGTGGTTTGTCCGAACCCAAACTCCATCATGGCACGCTCAATGCGTTGCTCATGCCCGTTGTGGTGCGGTTCAACGCACAGGCGGTGGGCGACAAGATGGATCGGCTCAAGATGGCCATGGGGCTCGGGCCGCACGAGGATCTTGCCGATGCGCTCGAGGCCCTCAATGGAAGCCTCGATATGCCGCCGGGCCTTGCCGCGCTTGGTGTGCGGCGCGAGCAGTTCGACTGGCTCATCGAGCGCGCGCTTGCCGACCACAGCCACGCCACCAACCCTCGCGAGCCGAGCGCGCGTGACTATCGAGACATGCTCGAAGCGGTGTTCGAGCCGCACGCCAGGGAGGCCGGGCAATGAAAATCACGGGGCTGAAGACGTTTGTCGCCAATGTGCAGCGAACCAATTTCGTTTTCGTCAAACTCTATACCGATGAAGGTTTTGAAGGGGTTGGCGAGGCGACGCTGGAATGGAAAACGCTCACGGTCGTCGCTGCGCTTGAAGAGCTCGAGCGCGTGGTGGTGGGGCGCGATCCGTTTGCCAGCGATGCGCTGATCGAGGAGTTGCATCGCGACAGCTACTGGCGCACGGGAGCCGTTTTCCGAACGGCGCTGGGGGCGATCGATGCCGCCCTTCTCGATATCAAGGGCAAGGCGCTCAACGTGCCGGCCTATGAGCTTTTGGGCGGGCGTTATCGTGACCGCGTCAAGTGCTACGCCAATCATTGGTATTTCGGCGCAACGACCCCCGATCAGTACGCCGACCTGGCGCGCAAGGCGGTCGCGATGGGGTATGGCGCCCTGAAATGGGACCCCTTCGATGCCGCCGATCTGGAGATGACGCGGGCCGAGCGCGCCAAAACGATCGATATCGTTGCGGCCGTGCGCGAGGCCGTCGGACCGAACGTCGATCTCATGCTCGACGTTCACGGACGTCTCAACGTTCCCACGGCCATCGCCATGTGTCGGGCGCTGGAGCCCTATGATCTCACCTGGATCGAAGAGCCTACACCGCCCGAAAACATCGATGCTCTGGCGCAGGTGCGCCGCGCCAGTCCGGTGCCCATTGCGGCCGGGGAGCGCTGGTACGAGCCGTCGCGGTTTGTCGAGGCCCTGCAGAAAGAGGCTGTCGATATCCTGCAGCCGGACGTGTCCCATGCCGGGGGGTTGGCCGAAACCAAACGTATCGCCCACATGGCCCATGCCAGCCTGATTCCGGTGGCGCCGCACAATCCGGTCGGTCCGGTGATGAACGCCATGACGCTTCACACAGCGATCGCCATTCCCAATTTCATGGTGTTCGAGACGGTGTCGGTGGACGTGCCCTGGCGCAAGACACTGGTCCGCGAAACGCTGCAATTTGAGGACGGTGCTCTGCTGGCGCCGACGGCGCCAGGGCTCGGTGTCGAGCTGATCGAAGAGGCCTGCGCGCAGTTTCCCTACGTCGCTACCGACGTTCCGCTGTTCAACGGGACGATCAATACAGCCGGCATCGCCGGCGGGGCGGCCACATTCGATAAAAGCGAAGACTGACAGCCCATCCCCGTGCGTCTGCGCAGTTGACAAGCGGGGATTTTTTGCACCATAGTTATCAGTAGAACTGGTTAAGTTCAAATATGAACTAAAATTGGTTTGCCACTTGGGAGAGTGGTTGCGCCGTGGAGGCGGCGGGAGCGGCCATTGCCCGCTCCGGCAGATATCGCCGAACGGTGATCTGGACGGCTCGGATATCGAGCCCAACTGGCGAATGTTTCGCCCAGGGAGGAGAACATGACGATTTTCAGAAAGACCGCCGTCTTGGCGGCAAGTGCATCGACCCTGGCCATGATGGCCGGAACCGCGATGGCCGGGACGGTCACCTGGTGGTCCCCGAATTTCCATGCGCCAAGGGCCACCGAGCTCGTCGCGCAGTTCGAAGCCGAACATCCCGACATCGATATCGTGATCGAGGAGACGACTTCCGACGGTCTACCCCAGCGTGTCA
Organism: Pelagibacterium sp.; assembly: GCA_002723255.1. Classification (GTDB taxonomy): domain Bacteria; phylum Pseudomonadota; class Alphaproteobacteria; order Rhizobiales; family Devosiaceae; genus Pelagibacterium; species Pelagibacterium nitratireducens. The sequence goes on from PBNW01000060.1 coordinate 26,937, forward strand.
TCACGGCCCTGCAGTCGGGTTCGGCGCCCGACATCATCGATGTCCAGCACGGCTGGATTGCCGGATATGCCCAGAACGGCCTGGTCATGCCGCTTGACGATATCATCAACGATCCGGACGATTTCATTCCCGCAGCGCTCGATTACGTGCGCTGGGAGGGCGAGACCTATGGCCTTCCCTTCCGGGCCGAAGGTCTGGCGGTGATTTACAACCGCGGTCATTTCGAGGCGGCCGGGCTCGACCCCGACAGCCCGCCCCAGACATGGTCCGAGCTGGTCGAGGCCGCGACCGCGCTGACCGGTGATGGCCAGTATGGCTTTGCGATCACCGGTGGTGGCGAGGTCGGCAACACGATCTTCCGGTCGCTGCCCTTCATCTGGATGAATGGCGGGTCGATCATCTCCGAAGACGGCTCAGAGGCGACCGTCAACCAGCCCGAGGCCGTCGAGGCCGTCAAATTCTATACCGACATGCTCGTCGAGCATGGGGTGTCTCCGTCCTCGACGCTCGAAAATGACGGCACGGCCAACCGTCGGCTGTTCATTGCCGAGGCCGTTTCGATGTATCAGGCCGGCCAGTTCGATATTGCATCGATCGAACAGGAAAATCCTGATATCGACCTGGGCGTGATGGAAATGCCGCATCCGGAAGGTGCCAATACCTCCGCGATCCTTGGCGGCTGGAGCTTCATCGTTCCGACCGACGCCAACAATCCCGAGGAAGCCAAGATCTTCATCGAGTGGATGGCGCAGCCGGAAAACATGGGTGTTTACACCGACACCTTCCCGGCCCGTGAGTCGGCAATGGATATGGAGCGCTTCCAGGACCCGCAGCTGGCCCCCTATCGCGAAGTGCTGCCCTTTACGCAGCCGGTGCCCACGCACCCGGCATGGGTACAGATCACGCAGGCCTATTTCGATGGCATCCAGCGGATTCTGATCGGACAGCAGGACGCTCAGGCCGCGATGGATGACGCGGCTCTCGATATCCAGGATCTCCTGGACCAGTACTGAGCCTTTCAAGGGATGCCGGCCTGGCTGGCCGGCATCCCGTTCCAATCAAATCTGGAGCATGTCGTCATGGGACGGATATCCCCGGGCCTTCTTTTTGCACTGCCGGCACTGATCGTGCTGACCATGCTGGTTGCCTACCCCGTCATGTATACGGGTCTGCTCAGCGTCACCGATCAGCAGGGCAATTTCGTTGGCATCGATAATTTCCAGCGGGTCCTGGGGGCGCGCACCACGCCGATCGCCTTCACCAACACCTTGTGGTGGGTCGGGGGCTCGGTCGTCCTTCAGGTCGTGCTCGGCACCGCAACGGCCATCCTTCTCAACGAGAAATTCCCCGGACGCGGCATCTTGCGCTCGATCGCCGTCATTCCATGGGTGGTGCCCGGCATCGTGGCGGCGCTGACCTGGGCATGGATGTTTCATACCGAGTTCGGCATCATCAACTACATGCTGACGGCGCCCGGCATCATCGATGAGCCGGTGGGCTGGCTCACCAATCCCGATACGGTGATGCCCGCAATGATCGCGATCAACGTCTGGAAGCTGTTTCCGTTCGTTTCCATCATGGTGCTCGCGGGCCTGCAATCGATCCCCAAGGATCTCTACGAAGCCGCGCGGGTCGACGGGTCCAACTTTCTCGACGAAACCTGGCATGTGACCCTGCCGCAGGTGCGTCCGGTCATCGTCGCCGTCACGCTGCTGCTGGTGATTTGGGCGCTCAACCACATCACGACGATCTACGCAATCACCCGAGGCGGCCCGGCCAATCTGACCCTGATCACGCCCATCCAGATTTTCCGTCTCGCCTTTGAATCGGTCCAGTTCAACCAGGCTGCCGCCTTGTCGGTCCTGTTCTTTGCAGCGGTGATGATCATCGTGGCCATCTACATCAGAGTGTCATCGGCCCGAGAGGAGAAGGCGCTGTGAAACGGTCCAAAGCAAGTCTTGCCCTGATCTATGTCTGTGCCGCGCTCGTGGCCGCGGTGTGCCTGTTCCCGTTCCTGTGGATGTGGATGTCGTCGATCAAGGAGTTGCGCGAACTTTACACCATTCCCCCGGTGTGGTTCCCCGCGATGCCCACCCTGGAGAACTACCGCACGGTTCTGTTTGAATCCAATGTGCCGCGCTATTTCCTCAACAGCCTGATCATCTCGTTCGGCGCGACGGGGCTGGCGTTGTTCATCGCCATATTCGCCGCCTACGGGTTTGCGCGGTTCAAGTTCAGGGGCAAGACGTTTTACCAGTCCTTCGTTCTGATCGGTCAGCTTCTGCCCACGGCCGCCATCATCGTGCCGCTGTTTGTCACCCTGCGCACGCTGGGGCTGGTCAACACCTATCTGGGACTGATCCTGGTCTACATGATCATCACGCTGCCCTTGGCCGTGTGGATGCTCACGAGCTATTTCCGCTCGATCCCGGTCGAGCTCGAGGAGGCGGCCATCATCGACGGTTCCTCGCGCATCGGGGTCCTGTTCAGGATCCCCCTGCCGCTCTCGATCCCCGGGATCATCGCGGTGCTGGTCTATTCGTTCGTCACCACCTGGAACGAGTTCATCTTCGCGCTGACCTTTGCCACCGATTCCTCGGTCAAGACCCTGCCGATCGGGCTGGCCGAATTCACCACCGAGTTCAACACCGACTGGGGCGCGGTCATGGCGGCGTCCATGATCATGACGGTGCCCATCGCCGTGCTGTTTTTGTCCATGCAGCGCATGTTCGTCGGCGGCATGACGGCCGGAGCCACCAAGGGCTGAACCGGCCAATTTCGAGACGTTTTGAGGAGTTCGCAACAATGATCGCAACAACCGCCCATGGCATCCCCAAACTCGGGCTCGGCACGTTCGGGCGCACGGGCGAGGACGGCGTTTCAGCCCTTCTCGATGCGCTTGAGATCGGGTATCGCCACATCGATACGGCGCAAAGCTACGATACCGAATCCAGCGTCGGCGAAGCGGTTCGCCGATCCGGGCTGGCGCGCTCGGAGGTCTTTATCACCACCAAGGTCGCCGATACCAACCTGGCCAGGGCCGATTTCCTGCCCTCGGTCGAAAAGAGCCTCGAGACCCTTGGCGTGGACGGGGTCGATCTGTTGCTGATCCATTGGCCATCGGACAAGGATGCGGTGCCTTTCGAGAATTACATGCTTGCCCTGGCGCACACACAGGAGAAGGGTTGGGCGAAACGCATAGGCGTTTCCAACTTTCCGATCGCCCTGCTCGAGAAGGCCGAGACGCTGCTGGGTGCCGGTGCCTTGAGCACCAACCAGGTGGAACTGCACCCTTTCCTTCAATCGCCCAAGCTCACGGCCTACGCCAAAGAAAAGGGCCTGCCGCTCACGGCCTATATGCCGCTGGCCAAGGGCAAGGTCAGCAAGGACGCCGTTCTGGAAAGAATTGGCGAAAAGCATGGCGTTACAGCCGCCGCGGTCTCTCTGGCCTTCCTGATGGCCGAGGGTCATGTCGTCATCCCCGCCTCGTCCAGTCCGGACCGTTTGCGGGAAAACATGACGGCGATCGGGGTCACGCTCGACGCCGACGATATGGCGGCGATCCGCGCGCTCGATCAGGGTGGCCGCATGATCGATCCCGACAAGGCGCCAAAATGGGACGATTGAACGCCATTTCACACCAAGCCAACGCGACAGACGGGAACTGACAATGGGTACGGTATCGATAAAGGAAGCGCGAAAGGCGTACGGTGCGGTAGAGGTTCTGCACGGGGTCTCGCTCGACATAGCCGACGGGGAATTTGTCATACTGGTCGGCCCTTCGGGCTGCGGGAAATCCACGCTGCTGCGGATGATCGCCGGGCTCGAGGAGATTTCGGGCGGCACGGTTTCCATCGCGGATCGGGTCGTCAACGATCTGCCGCCCAAACAGCGCGACATCGCCATGGTCTTTCAGAGCTATGCGCTCTATCCGCACAAGACGGTCGCCCAGAATATGGGGTTTTCGCTCCATCTGGCGCGCACCCCCAAGGATGAGGTCGCACGGCGGGTTGATGATGCAGCGCGTATCCTGGGGCTCGAAAAGCTGCTCGATCGCTACCCGCGCCAACTCTCGGGCGGGCAGCGTCAGCGCGTGGCCATGGGCCGGGCCATCGTTCGCGACCCCGAAGTGTTTTTGTTCGATGAGCCGCTTTCGAACCTGGATGCGAAATTGCGCGTTGCCATGCGCACCGAGATCAAGGCGCTTCATCAGCGGCTGGGGACCACGACGATCTACGTCACCCACGATCAGATCGAAGCGATGACCATGGCCGACAGGATCGTGGTTATGCATGACGGCATTGTCGAGCAGATCGGCACCCCGCTCGAACTCTACGACGAACCGGCCAATCTGTTTGTCGCCGAGTTCATCGGTTCGCCGGCCATGAACATCGTCGAAGGCCGCATCACCGATGGCCAATTCGTCGCGCGCGATGGGACGACCGTTCCTCTGGGCCAGACGCGCGGCGCGGTCGAGGGCCAGGCGGTCAAGCTGGGCATCCGGCCGGAAGATCTGATTCTTGACGATGCCGGTCTGGCCGGCACGATCATTACGATCGAACCGACCGGCTCGGAAACCCACGTCACACTCACCGTTGCGGGGACCGATATCAGCGGGGTGTTCCGCGAGCGCATTTCGAACCGTCCGGGCAGCGCGTTGCCAGTGCGGTTCAATTCCGACAGGTTGCATCTTTTCGATGCCGAAACCGGCGTCAGGCTCAGCGCGTGAGGCAAAAATGACTGCGATCTATCCCGATCTTGACGGCAAGACCGTCCTCGTGACCGGCGGTGCCAGTGGCATCGGCGCCGCCATTGTGCGCGCCTTTGCCGCCCAGGGCGCCCATGTCGGTTTTTTCGATATCGACCGGGCCGAAGGCGAAGCGCTCGAGAGCCAGCTAAGCGGGTCGGGTCAGACGGCGCGATTTTTCGCCGTGGACATCACAGACATTGCCGCCCTGCGCAAAGGCATCGCCGATCTGCGGAGCGCGTTGGGCCCGATAGCGATCCTGATTAACAACGCCGCACGCGACGACCGCCACCCGGCGCTCGATGTCACGCCCGAGGACTTCGACGCCTTAATGGCAGTCAATTTCCGCCACCAGTTCTTTGCCTCCCAGGCGGTGATCGAAGACATGCGCGGACTGGGCGGGGGATCGATCATCTGCATGAGCTCGATTTCCTGGTTGGCCGGTTTTGGCGGCATGCCGCTCTATACGGCCGCAAAGGCAGGCATACTGGGCCTTGTCAAATCCCTGGCCCGCGATTTCGGCCCCGATGATATCCGGGTCAACGCCATTTCTCCGGGATGGATCATGACCGAACGGCAGATCGAGAAATGGCTCACGCCCGAGGCCGATGCCATGCGCGAGGACCGTCAGGCTCTCAAGCGCCGGCTCATGCCCGACGACATCGCGCGGCTGGCGCTGTTCTTATGCTCAGAGGACGCCTCGGCAATCACCGGTCAGAACCATATCGCTGACGGCGGCTGGATCTGACGGCGCCGACAGACACACATTTAGAGGAAAGGCACGCCGTGCAAGCTCCATCGGAAATCAAGGACATAACACGTCCCGCCAAACACATCTGCGACGCACTGGCAACAATCGGATCGGCGACGGCCAGCAGCGAACTCTCTTTCATGGGCATTCGAAACCCGCATATGCGCGGACCCAATGCGCTGCGCCAGGGCTATTCGGTTGCCGGACCCGCCCTTACCCTTCAATGCATGCCCAAGCGCGAAGACATCTATGGCGCGGGGGAATACGAGAACCCCGAACTGCAGCTGCATCGCCACGTGCTCTATCCCGCGCAGGCGGGGGACATGGTCGTTGTCGATGCGCGCGCCGATATGGCGAGCGGAATCTTTGGCGAAATGATGCTGACATTCCTGGCCGGTCGCGGCGGCTCGGGCATCGTCGTCGATGGCTGCATCCGCGATTCGGCCAAGGCAAAGGAACTCGATCTGGGCATCTGGGTGCGGGGCGTGACGCCCAATTATCACGCCCAGACCGAAATCATTCCCTTTGCCGTCAACGTGCCGGTGGCGTGCGGCAATGTTCTGGTCATGCCCGGAGACATCATTGTCGCCGATGACGACGGCGTCGTCTCGGTGCCCGTCGCCATGGCCGAGGAACTGATCGAGCGCTGCAGCCATCACGTTGAGTGGGAGGAGTTTTCGCGCCTTCGCCTCTCGCAGGGCGGCGACCTGCGTAAATATTACCCCTTGAGCGAAGCGGCCGAAGACGAATATCGCGCCTGGAAAGCCGCGCAGGGCGCCAAGGGCTGATCCTCCAGTCATCGGAGACGATTTATGTATCGCAACATGAACGGTTCGACGCACGTGCTGGCCGCTGCCGAAATTGCCGTGCCCGCCATCCCCGAGGACGAGCGCGTCTGGGTGCCGCAGGCCGAGGGCGTGTGGTTTCGCCCGCTCATGCTCAACACGCTGGCGGGGCAGTGGTGCAATCTTTTGCGGGTGCGGCGCTCTGGCGTGCTCTCGCGTCACCTGCACCCCAATCCTGTGCATGGCTATGTCATCAAGGGACGCTGGCACTATCTCGAGCACGACTGGGTCGCCGAGACCGGTTCGTACGTCTTTGAACCGCCCGGCGAAATCCATACGCTCGTGGTGCCGGAAGACTGCCCGGAAATGATCACGTTCTTCAACATCACCGGCTCGATGATCTATCTCGATTCCGACGACAGGCACACGGGATATGAAGACGTGTTCTCCAAGATCGACATGTGTCGCGAACACTATGAATCGGTGGGACTGGGCGCTGACTACCTCGACCGGTTCATACGTTGAGCCCGACGATGGCAACCGATCCGGTCAGCTTTTCATGGGCGCAGGAGTGGTATGGCGGCCGTCGCGTCCTGGTGGTGGGCGGCAGCTCGGGGATTGGCGCGGCGATCGCGCGCGGGTTTGTCGCGGCCGGGGCCGATGTCACCGTCACCGGCGTCAGCGACCGGGAAGTCGAAGCCCTGTCGTCCGATCCTCAACTGTCCAGCGCGGCCGCCATGACGCTCGATGTGCGTGATGGCGCAGCTGTCGAAGCCGAGATCGGGGCTATGGGCGCGCTCGATTGCCTCGTCAATTGCGCCGGGATCATCCGGCGCGGCGAAGAGCTCGACCCGGCGGTTTTCGCCGAAATTGTCGAGGTCAACCTTAACGGTTCCATGCGCTGCTGCGCGGCGGCGCGGCCCGCTTTGGCCAGATCGCCGACCGGGGCCATTCTCAACATGGCTTCAATGCTTTCGTTTTTCGGAGGCGGGCTTGTGCCCGGATATGCGGCCAGCAAGGGCGGCATCGCGCAACTGACCAAGTCGCTGGCCATTGCCTATGCGTCCGACGATATCCGCGTCAACGCCGTGGCGCCCGGCTGGATCGCAACGCCTCTTACCCAGGGTCTGCGCGACGACCCCGAACGCTCCCGCACCATTCTCGAGCGCACGCCGATGGGGCGATGGGGTCAGCCTCACGATGTGGCCAGCGCGGCCCTGTTTCTATGCTCGCCGGCTGCCGCCTTCATCACCGGCGCTATCGTCACCGTCGATGGCGGCTATTCCGCCATGTAGCCCGAAAATCAAGGACATCCCAATGCGCCCCACCGATCCCACGCTCGAAGAGCTGATCTCCCAACACCAGAGCCTCGTTCTCGAGCACTTCGATTATGCGATCGCCTGGGCTATCGGCGCGCATATCCGCGATGTTGCAACACGCCAGAGCATGCCGATTGCCATTGAAGTCTCCCATGGCAATGCTCCGGTCTTTCTGGCGCTCATGCCCGGATCCACGCCCGACAATATCGATTGGGTGCGGCGCAAGCGGGCTGTGGCGGTGCGCTTTCACAAGAGCTCGCTCTATATGCGCATCGAGGCCCAGCAAAAGAACTGGGATTTTTCCAAGCGCTGGCGCATTCCCGAGGCCGACTATGTCGCCAGCGGGGGCAGCATTCCCATCACCGTGCGCTCCGCAGGCGTTGTCGGGGCGGCCACTGTCAGTGGTCTGACCGATGTTGCCGATCACGCCCTGGTGGCCGATGCGCTCAGGGCCGTGCAAGCGGGCGGTAAGTCCTGAAGGTCAATCGTACCGGCCACCCCGGTCAATCATTCAACCCCATTTAGAGGAGCCACCAATGGGCAGGGACGAAAAAGTCCGCTGGGGCATCTTGTCCACAGCAGGCATTGGCATCAATCACGTCATTCCCGGATTGCTCAAATCGCCTCATGCCGAGGTCGTTGCCATTTCATCGCGCGATGGGGGGCGGGCACGGGCCGTTGCCGATCGGTTTGCCATCCCAAGAGCATACGGCAGTTATGAGGCGTTGCTGGAAGACCCTGAAATCGATGTCGTCTACAATCCTCTGCCCAACCATTTGCATGTCGATTTTACACTGGCGGCGGCCAGCAAGGGCAAGCATGTGCTTTGTGAAAAGCCTATCGGGATCACCGCCGAGGATGCCCGGCGGCTGCGGTCGGTGCCGGACGGCATCCTGATCGGGGAAGCCTTCATGGTGCGCCATCACCCCCAGTGGAAGCGGGCCAGAGAGGTTGTGCGGTCCGGCGAGTTGGGGGAGATCAAGGCGATCCGGGCCCTGTTCGCCTATCACAATGTCGAACCGGACAATGTGCGCAACCAGGCCGAGATCGGTGGCGGAGGGCTGCTCGACATCGGCTGTTATGCGGTGACGGCGGGGCGGTATTTCTTTGAGGCTGCACCTGAGCGCGCCCTGGCACTGATCGATCGCGATCCCGGTTTCGGCACCGATCGGCTCGCCAGCGTGCTGCTCGATTTCGGCAGGGGGCGGCAATTGAACTTTACCAGCGCCACCCAGCTGGTACCGGCCCAGTCTCTCGAGATCCTGGGGCCATCGGGCCGCCTCGAGCTCGAAATTCCGTTCAATCCGCCGGCCGATCATCACACCGCGATTGTGATCGACAAGGGGGAAAGCCTGGGAGGCGAATTGGCGCGGCGGGAGATTTTGCCGGCCTGCGATCAGTATACCGAGCAGGCCAATGCCTTTGCCCGGGCGATTGCCGCACAAGAGCCGCTTGAGCACGATGTGGCCGATGCAATCGTCAATATGGCGGTGCTCGATGCCATTTTTGCCAGCGAACGCACCAATAGCTGGGCGTCAGTGCAAAGCTAGCGGCACCTGGCATTCAGGAACGGGCCCGCGCAACCGGATTGGTTGGCGGGCCTTTTGTCTAGAGCCGGTCAGGATTTGATTGACTCAAATCCTTGGCTCCAAACCCTTGTTTTGTCGCGAGTCCGAACCGCAAAACCGTTTCCATCCCCGATCGCGTCGAGGACATGCTTTTGCTGGACGCGCTCTAGCGCAACACGCCTGGCCGGGCGGTTGGTGCCTGCCTTTTTGCACCGGTTTGCGTATTTGAAACGCTATCACGCGCGGCGCGATCCCTTGGGGCCGCTTCGCTCATGTCGACCATGGGTTTGAGCCGGGTCGCTGGCCGAGGTTCAGTCACGTTGAGATGGACGGCAGGACCGTCAATGAACTGAAACCCCGCTCGTATCGCCGCGCTAGCTACCCCCAGGGTATTGGCACTGTGTGCATAACTGGCAAGACTTGCCTGGTCTGCCATCTGGACAATTTTGCGCAGGCGCTGCGAGGAGCAGGTTCCGCCGCTCCCCAGTGTGCTCAGATCGAACGAAATGCCAAAAATATCGCCAGGTTCAAATATCGGCAGAAGCGCGCTGTCTTCGGTTATCTCGGCAACGATGCGGTCGGTGGTGCCGCTTACCCGGTCTCGCAATGAGAGAATGTCGCTTATAGTCACGCCGTTGCCGATGCCACGAAGCTCAAGCACGATGCGATTGCGATAGATGGCAGGCACTGAGGCCAGAATCTTGAGATAATCCCGCGCAGTATCGGGATCAAGAAATGTGCTGAAAGTGAGCGGCACGAGCAGTGAAACAGACGCATCAGACCTGAGGGAGCCGTGAAGCCGCTCAACCCCACGGGCGAGGATCATGCAATCGAGTTCCCCGCGCATTTTTTGAACCTGATCGTTGTCAGCTATGGTTCTCATCCTGGCCAAAGCGCCGCTGACAGAAGCGGTATCGGCCTGGCATCGATTGAAGGTCGTTACGTGGGTGGAGACCTCCCATATGGGCGCAAAGAGCAGTTGAAAATCCTTAATGGTGGTTCGCCGCTGAACCGCTACAGCGACCTCCAGCTCTCCCTGAATTCTCTCGAGCGTCGCTGCCAGGCGATCAGCCAGCCCACGCCCCCTGCCAGCCAGATCCTTGGGGTCCACTTCGGTGACAAACCGCTCCACGGAGGTCTGCTCTTCGATCTCGGGGAGTTCATCGAGCAGCCGCGCGCGTATCGCGCGTGCAATCAGGCTTGCCTTGTGCATCGCCTGCTCGCGATTGAGCGAGGCAAAACAGATCAGAAAGCGCGTTTCGCTTTCAGGTTTGAAGAAATCCTGATCGGAAAGATACCGCTTAATCTCTGCTGTGGCTATCGCAAGCGCTTGATCGGCAAGCCTGTTCCACTTGGCTCCCAGACAGGCTCTGACTTCATCAAGACCCAGAAGCTCCATGGAGCCGGTAACGAGCGGCCTTTCAGCGGTGCCCAGGTTCTCAACGAGATTTTCGAGATCCCGTTCGAAAACGGCAGCAACCGGGCTGTCGGCTTTCGCTGGCTGCGGATTTTCCCGGCCTATTCGGGCATTTTCCGAAATGGGTATCGGAGCTGATCCTGCTGCGTCCGCGGCTAGCAGCATTTTGAGGCTTTGAATTAGTTTCATTCGCTTCCTCAATGATCAAAGAAGCGTCCCCGCAAAAAACCTCGCATGATATATCTGACCACTTCGTTAAATGCGGCCCTGTGTTTGTATAAGCCGCCGTACACAGGCTCTGGACGCGCTCTAGGCGACGGCCTGTTCGAGGCGGGCTTTTTGGTGGGTCGGGGCCAGCTCCAGGCGTTTGCCGGTCTGGGCGTCGAACAGGTGCAGGGCGGTGGTGGGGATATGAAGTCCGACGATATCGCCCTCTCCGATCTCGACTTCCGGGCCGACGACAACGGCAAATTCGGTGTCGGCGAGCGCGCAATAGGCGACACGGCTGCCGCCGAGTTCCTCGATCAGCTCGATCTGGGCGGGAAGGCCCGTTTCCCTGGAGCAAAGGGTTATGGCTTCGGGGCGAGCGCCGATGGTGATGCGGCCCGGCGTGCCGGGGAGCGCGGTGGGCAGGCGGAAATGCTGGGTGGGAGCCATATCGAGGGCGAGGGTGGTCGCGTCGAGCATTTCGCCCCCGGTCATGTTCATGGCCGGGGCGCCCATGAACTGGGCGACGAAGGTCGAGGCGGGGTTCTTGTAGATTTCACCTGGCGAGCCGATCTGTTCGACATGGCCCTTGTTCATGACGATGAGCTTGTCGGCCAGGGTCATGGCCTCGACCTGGTCGTGGGTGACGAAGATCGTGGTGGCGCCCAAGCGCTTGTGGAGTTTCTTGATCTCGATGCGCATCTGGACGCGCAGCTTGGCGTCGAGATTGGAGAGCGGTTCATCGAACAGGAACACGGCGGGTTCGCGCACGATGGCGCGGCCCATGGCGACGCGCTGGCGCTGGCCGCCCGAAAGCTGGCCGGGGCGGCGGTCGAGATAGTCGGTGAGGCCCAGAACGGTGGCTGCGTCGCTGACGCGGCGCGCGCGCTCGGGCTTTGGAAGCCGGGCGATCTTTAGGGGGTAGCCAATGTTTTCGGCAACCGTCATGTGGGGATAAAGCGCATAGTTCTGGAACACCATGGCGCAGCCGCGATCGGCGGGGTCGATGTCGTTGATGATCTCGTCGTCGATGGCGATGTCGCCCGCGGTGATCGCTTCCAGCCCGGCGATCATGCGCAAGAGGGTGGATTTGCCGCAGCCCGAGGGGCCGACGATGACGACGAACTGGCCGTTGTCGATCTCGATGTCGATGCCGTGGAGAACCTGTTTGCCGTCGTAGGATTTCCTGACGTCAGAGATGGTGAGGTGAGCCATTTCAATCTCCCGCAAGACGTGCCCGGAGCCGGGCGATGGTGGTGTCCGAAAGCCCGATGGACCGCAGATAGGCGGCGACCGAGCCATAGGTGGTTTCGATATGGGCGATGGTGAGCGCCATGGTTTGGGGCTCGGAGGCCAGGAACGGCATGAAGCGTTCGGGGTCTATGCCGCGGGCACGGGCGCCTTCGACAAGCTCGTCGACCATGGGTTCGATCATCTGGGCGGTGAGCGCGTAGTCCTCGACGATCAGCGCGGTTTCCACACCGGCGATGGTCAAGAGCAGGGCGGCGATGACCCCGGTGCGGTCCTTGCCGGCGGTGCAGTGGAACAGCACCGCGCCATCGCCGGCTTCGGCGATCAGGGTGAGGACGCGGGCGATGGTTTCGCCGCGCTCATCGAGTGCCTTGAGATAAAGGGTGAGCAGAGCGTCTTCGCCCGGGGTGACGGTCGGGGCGAGATCGGCAAACAGGGAAACGTTGTGGTAGCTGACGGCCGGGTGGCCGGCGAGGGGATTGGGCTGTTCGGCCAATTCATGATCGTGGCGCAGATCGACAACGGTGGTGACCCCGGCATCGATGAGCATGGCGACATCGTCGGCATCGAGCCGGTGCAGGGCATCGGCGCGCAGCACGCGGCGCCAGAGGGTTTCGGCGTCGGCAATCGGATAACCGCCCAGGTCGCGGACGTTGTAGGCACCCTTGACGGGGATCGAGCGGGTGAGCGGGGAATTCATCTTAGCGTATTCCTGATTTCATGAAGGACTGGATGACCTGGCGCTGCAGGACGATGTAGATGGCGAGCACGGGAAGGCTGGCCATTGTGGAGGCGGCCATGAGCGGGCCCCACTGTGTGCCCTCCGATGTCATGAACATCTGGATGCCGATCTGGATGACGCTGTTTTCAGCCGAGCGGGTGAGCAGCAGGGGCCAGAAATAATCGTTCCAGGTCGAAATGAAGATGAGGATGGCGAGCGAGGCGAGGATGCCGGTCAGATTGGGGGCGAGCACGTCCCACAGGATGCGCCAGCTGCGCGCGCCATCCATGCGGGCGGCCTCGATCACCTCCTTGGGGAACGAGCGCATGGTCTGGTAGAGCAGCATCACCGCCAGGGCGGAGGCGACATTGGGCAGGATCAGCGCGGGCAGGGAATCGAGCAGGCCGAGCCGGGCGACGATCAGATAATTGGGGATCATCACCACCTGAAAGGGCACCAGCCAGGTGAGCGCGATCAGCGAATAGACGAGCTTGTCGAACGGGAACCGCCAGCGCGCGAAGGCATAGGCGGCGAAAAGGCCGGTGGCGAGCTGGATAATGGTGACGATCACCGAGACCAGAAGCGTGTTCCAGAGCATCTGGAGCACGGGAATGGCGTTGAGCGCGTAGATGTAATTGTCGAGCGAAGCCGAAGTGGGCAGCAGCGCGGTCTCGAAGATCTGGTTGGCGGGGCGCAGGGAGGTGACGACCATCCAATAGACCGGGAACAGGCAGAACAGCGACAGCACGGCCATCAGAGCGTGGCCAAGGCCGGTGTTGAGCCGGCGCGAGGCGAGAGAGCGGGTGCGGCGGCGCGGCCGGGCGGCCGGCACCGAAAGCGGGGCGGTCAGTGTGTCAGTTGTCATAGAACGAGTACCTCTCCATGAGGCGGAAGAGCACGAAGGCCAGCGCGCCGAAGCCGAGGAACAAGATGACGGCGGCGGCCGAACTCCAGCCCACCGACATCGAGGAAAATCCAAATTCCCAGAGCACGTAGAAGATGTTGGTGGTCGAGCCGAGCGGACCGCCGCCGGTCAAAACGTTGATGTAGGAAAAGCTCCATTGGGCGCCCAGCAGAATGGTCATCATCACAAGAAACAGCACGGTGTTCATGAGCAAAGGGAGCCGGATGTCGCGGATGATCTCCCATTTCGACGCGCCATCCATGCGGGCGGCTTCGATGAGCGAGGGATTGATGTTGGCGTTGGCGGCCGAAAGGATCAGCGTTGAAAACCCGATCAGCTTCCAGCCGGTGAGAACGATGATGGTCCAGATGGCAATGGCGGGATCGGCAAGGAACCGCACGGGCTCGCCGCCGAGCCCGGCGATGGCCTGATTGACCATGCCGTGGCCCGGATCGAGCAGCCAGCGCCAGACGGCGGCGGCAACGACGGGGGCGATGATCATGGGCACGAAGATTATGGCCCGATAGATGTTGCGCGCCCGGTCGGGCAGGTCATGAGTGTAGATGGCGATGGCCAGCGGGATGATGACGGCGAGCGGCAGCAGGCCCAGAACGTAAATGCCGGTGTTGCGCACGGCCTGCCAGAATTTGGGCAGGGCAAAGATGTTGGTGAAATTGGACAGGCCGACAAATTGCGGTGCCGTGGTGGGCAGCATGTTCCATTGGTAAAGGCTGAGCCGGAAAGCATCGAGGAGCGGCCAATAGACCCAGATGGCAAGCCCGAGCGCGGCGGGCAGGAGATAAAGCCAGGGCGCAATGAGATAGCGATCGTCGGCCTTGAGGCGCCGCTTGCGCTTTGGAAGCGTCAGGAGAGTATTTGCTGAGATGTCGGCCATGAGCGAGCACCGCGAAATCGTGAAGGGATGGCCGCGAGGGCGATGCCCACGCGGCCGGGGGATCAGGGCATCAGGGACTGGGCGTTGGCCTGAGCCTGGGCCAGCGTGGCCTCGACATCGGCGCCGCCGAAGACGGCCATTTCCATCGCATCCATCATCAGCGAATTGATCTGGCGGTAGTTGGGGCCGGGGTAAGCGACCCAGGGCTCGAGCCGTTCGAGCTGGTCGAGATTGGGCTGGACCAGGGGGTGGTCTGCAACCCAATCGCCCAGATAGGCGGGGTCGGTGACGATGTCGGTGCGCAAGGGGACGTAACCGATCTGGGAGGTGATGGTGGTATAGGCCTCACGCGAGGTCATGAACTTCATCAATTCCCAGGCGGCGCGCTGCTTGAGCGGATCGGCGGTGTGAATGACGAGGCCCGAACCCGAATTGGTGGGGGAGGCGGGACGATCGCCAAAGCCGGGCATTGCGGCCGAGCGCAGCTCGAATTTTCCGTCCGAGCCGGCGATGAGGTAGGCCTGGAGCACCGAGGAGGTGAGGTACATGGCGAGCTGACCCGCGGCCATGGATTCCATTGACGAGCCCAGATCGGTGGCGCCGTAAACGCCGGCGTCGTGAAGGTCGCGCATCATCTGCACGGCCTGGACGGCCTCAGGTTCGGCGAAGGTGAGCGTTGTGCGGTCCTGGGACAACGTGCGTCCGCCATTGGAGAGGATGACGCTTTGCAGCACCCAGTCATCGCCCCCCGAACCGGCCCCGACGATGGCCGCTTCAAAGGGGCTGGCATCGGTCTGTTCGGCGATGGCAAGGCCGGCTTCGCGCAGCGCGTCCCATGTTGAGGGAGGCTGGTCGGGATCGAGCCCGGCGGCACGGAACAGATCGGCGTTATAGAACAGGACCGGGGTCGAGAAGGTATAGGCCAGCGCATAGGCCTTGCCGTTAAGGCGCCCCAGATTCAGCCCGTTTTCGGACATGCCCTCGAAATGGGCGGCGAGTTCCTCGGCGGGGACGATGTCTTCGAGCGCGACGGCGCCGAAATTGTCGATCGTATAGGCCAGATCGTCGAACACGGTCTGGGTGACGTCCGGGCCGATGCCGGCGGCCAGATCGGCCTGAGTGCGCGACACCATTTCGGTGGATTGAACCGGCACGGCATTGACGGTGATGTTGGGATTGGCCGCCTCGAACTCTGCGATCATGCCGCTTGTGGCTTCAGCGCCAATGCCTGTGGAGGCGAGGTTGTAGTTGTAATAGGTGATTTCGACCGGCTGGTCGACGGTGGCCGGCATGGCCTGGGCCCAGACGGGCGTTGCGAAAAGCGCCGTCGAAACGGCGAGGGGGGCGATGGTTGAACGGGGCAGCATGGGATGTCCTTTTCCGGGCCGCGCGGGGCGGTCATAGACAATGGAAACGGGGGCCGGCGGGGGGCTGCCGCCGGCCGGGCTGTCAGGGCATCAGAGCCTGGGCGTTGGCCTGGGCATCGGCCAGCGTCGCTTCGACATCGACGCCGCCATAGACGGCCATTTCAGCGGCATCCATCATCAGGCTCACGATCTGGCGATAGTTGGGGCCGGGCATTGAATCCCAGGGCTCGAGAATGGCGAGCTGGTCGAGATTGGGCTGGATGAGGGGGTGATCCTGGACCCAATCCTTGAGGTAGCGCGGGTCATCGACGATGGCCGGGCGGAGCGGCAGATAGCCGATCTCGGAGGTGATGATTGTGTAGCCATGCTCGGAGGTGAGGAACTTCATCAGTTCCCACGCGGCGCGTTGCTTGAGCGGATCCTGGGCCAGAATGGTCAGCCCGCTGTCCGAATTGTTGGGCCGGACCGGCTTGTCGCCGAAGCTGGGCATTGTGGAGGCGCGCAATTCGAAATTGTCCTGCGCACCGGCAACAAGTGAGCCCTGTATAGCACTGGTCTGGAGGTACATGCCGATATTGCCGGCCGACATGCCTTCGAGGGCCGCGGTGATGTCGAGGGGTTCGAAGGCGCCCGCATCATACATGTCGCGCAGCATCTGCACGGCCTCGACGGCCTCGGGCTCGGCGAATTTGAGCGCCGTGCGATCACGCGAGAGGACTTCGCCGCCATTGGACCGCACAACGCCCTGGAAGAGCCAATCCATGGCGCTGGGGCCGAAGATGCCGGCGGCAAAGCCGGTCTTGTCGGTGTTCTCCTGGATGGCCAGAGCGGTTTGGAGGACTTCGTCCCAGGTCTTGGGCGGCTGGTCGGGATCGAGACCGGCGGCGCGGAAGATATCGGCGTTGTAGAACAGGACTGGCGTGGAAAAGGTATAGGCCAGAGAATAGGTTTTGCCGTCGAGGCGTCCCAGATCGAGTCCATTGGGCACCATGCCCTCGAAATGGGCGTCGAGCTCGTCGGCGGGCACGATGTCCTCGAGCGCTACGGCACCGAAGTTGCTTGCGGTGAAATCGAGGTCGGAAAACACCATCTGGACCAGATCGACGGGCTGCCCGGCGGCCAGGTCGGCCTGAACGCGGGCCTGGAAATCGCCCGCCGCGGCGCCGATGCCTTCGACGGTGACGTTGGGGTTGGCGGCCATGAACTCATCGATCAGATTGCGGGTCGCGTCCGCGCCGAGGCCGGCAGAGCCGAGATTGTAGTTGTAGAACGTGATGGTGACCGGCTCGTCGATGGTGGACGGGATGGTCTGGGCGGTGGCGGGCAATGCGCCGGCCAGGACGAGGGTGGCCGAGGCGGCCAAAAGAAGGGTTCTGCGGTTCATCTGGAATTTCCTTATTCTGCGGCCTGGGTGGCTTCGTATTTGCGGAGCATTTCGGCCATGCCCGCAAAGGTGAAGCTGTTGAGTTCGCGCCGTTGCGAGGGCTGGGGCACAAAGGAAATGGTCAGGCCCGAGGGGCGGATGGTGCCAAGCGCAAGAGAGGCGCCCTCGACCATGCGCATGCCTTCATGGAGATAGGTGACGTCGGTGGCGGCGTGGGTGCCGATGCCGACGACGACGGGAATGCCGTGCCAGTTGGAAACGCGGTCGAAATGGATGTGGCCCGAGAGAATGCCGAGGATATTGCGGCCGGCAAGCAGGTCAGCCAGCTTGCGGGTGTCGGCGATGGTGAGGCTTTCCCATTCCATATCGGGCCTGTCCTCATCGAGCGCGGGGGCGTGGTGGACGGCGATCAGCTTGGGGAGGTCGGGATGGGCATCGAGTTCGCCTTCGAGCCAGGCGAACTGTTCGGGCTCGATCGAGCCGCCGACCTTGCCCGGAGCGCTCGAATCGAGCGTGATGAGGTGGATGCCGTCGATCACCTGCGCATGAAAGAACGGAGCGGCGAGGTCTTGGGTGCGACCGAGCATGCCGGTGTAAAAGCCCTCGCGCTTGTCGTGATTGCCGAGCGCGAAGAACAGGGGAATTTCAAGGGCCGCTTCGTCGAGGATGGCCTTGAGGTTGCGATAGGAGCCCGTATCGCCCTGATTGGTCAGATCGCCGGTGGCGACGATGAATTTGGGCTGGGGCACCAGGGTCTTGATGTCGGCCAGCAGGGCCTTGAGATTGGCCGTGGTATCGGAAAACAGGTGATCGTCGACGATGTCGGGATTGCCGATATGGAGATCGGTAAGATGGACGAAGGTGAAGAGATCGGTCATGACGCGTGTCCTGATGTTGATGGCATTGCGTCCACCTGGGACGCCCTGAGCCGATCGTCTTTCGGCGCGCACCCCGCGCTTTGGGCGAAAGACTTGTGCCCGGCTGCAAACACAGCTACCGTCGGAACATGACAGGTGAATGAAGGTTCATTCAGTATGGAAGCGACGATCGGCAAGAAGGACAGAATCCTCGATGCTGCGGCTCAATTGATTGTGGAAAACGGTTTGCAGTGCTCGATGGCTGCGATTGCCGAGCGGGCGGGCGTGGCCACGGGATCGCTCTATAACTACTTTCCCTCAAAGGGCGCGCTGGTGCTTGGCGTCTATGTGCGGGTCGGCGAACAGATGTCGCGGGCGGTGGTGGTCGAGCACGATCAGGCGGTCAGCCATGAGGACCGGATAAAGGGCTATATCGCACGATATATCGCGTTTATCGCGGCCGATGCCGAACGGGCCAAGCTGTTTGAATATCTCGACAATTCTCCCGAATTGAGCCTTACCGAGATCGCGGCGACGTTTTCGGGGTTCGTCGACTATACGCGCGTTCTGTTTGAAGGCGCGCGGGAAGCCGGGGTGGTGCGCGAGGGGCGGGCCTATCTTTTGGGGAGCTTTGTGCGCGGGGCCATCCGCCACACGATCAAGCGCCGCCGGCTCGATCCGACGCCGATCGAGGACAGCGAATACGCCTGGATCGCGGATATGTGCTGGAAGGCCGTGGCGCGGGATTAAAGCCGTCCAGCCTCGATGATGCGCTGCAGGAATTTCTGCGTGCGGGGGTTCTGGGGGTTCGAGAACAGGGTTTTGGGTTCGGCTTCTTCTACGATGCGGCCGCCGTCGAGAAAGCAGACGCGGTCGGCGACGTCGCGGGCGAAACCCATTTCGTGGGTGACGATGACCATGGTCATGCCATCGGATTTGAGCCGGCGGATGATGGCGAGCACCTCGCCGACCAGTTCGGGATCGAGCGCGGCGGTCACCTCATCGAACAGCATGACCTCGGGCTGGGTGGCCAAGGCGCGTACGATGGCGACGCGCTGTTGCTGGCCGCCCGAAAGTTGTTCGGGATAGGCGTTTTCGAACTCGGCCATGCCGAAGGCGGTCAGCAGTTCGCGGGCGGTGGCCTGCGCCTCGGACCTTGAAATGCCGTGAACCTTGAGCGGGGCCAGGGTGATGTTTTCCATCACGCTCATATGGGGAAAGAGGTTGTAGGACTGGAAGACGATGCCGATCCTGCGATAGACGCCATTGCGGCCCCAGGAGGGGTCTTCGAGGGATTTTCCGTCCAGTGCGATGGTGCCGTGATCGAATTCGGTCAGCCGGTTGATGCAGCGCAGAAGAGTTGACTTGCCCGACCCCGAGGCGCCGATCAGGCACACGACCTCGTGGGGCGCGATGGCGAGATTGATGTCGTCGAGAACGAGGGTCTCACCATAATATTTGGTGAGACCGGAAATGGTTATGCGGTCGTTGGTCAAGAGGCCCCCTGCAGGCGGCGCTGACGGTCTCTTTTTGTCAGGTAGTCGGTGAGGCGGGCCATCGGGATGGTCGCAACAAGAAACAGCAGCGCGGCGGCAATCAGCGAAGAATAGTTGAAGGTCTGGGCGGTATAGATCTGGGCCTCGCGGACAGCGTCGCGCACGCCGATGACCGAAAGCAGCGCCACGTCCTTTTGCAGGGCGACGGCGAGGTTGAGGAGCACGGGCATGACGTTGCGGATGGCCTGGGGCAGGATGGCGTAGCGCATGGTCTGCCATTGGGAGAGGCCAAGGGCTCTGGCGGCGGCACTCTGGCCGTCATGGACGGCCTCGATGCCGGAGCGATAGATTTCGGCCGAATAGGCGGCGTAGGAAACCACCATGGCGGTGGCGCCCCAGAACAGCGCCGAATTGGGCAGGCCCGGAAGGTTGAGTGCCGGAATGCCGAAGCCGAAGATCAAGACGAGCAAAAGGACCGGCAGACCGCGGAAGAGGTCGATATAGACCACTGTAAACACCCGCAGCGGCGCGAACCACGGACCGGTCAGCGAGCGGAACAGGGCGAGAACCAGCCCCCACGCCATGATGGCGAACAGGCAGATCACCCAGACCTGAAGATTGAGCCAGAAGCCGCGCAGCACCTGGGGGAACGAGACCGCCATGGCGTTGAGATCGAAAAACTGCCGCGCGATGCGGGGCCATTGTTCGGCCGAGGTCACGGCATAGGCGATGGCGCCGAAAACGACGCCGACCATGACAATCGAGATGATGGCGGGCAGGTAGCGATCCCTGGCGCGCAGTTTCTTTTTTGCCGGGGGGAGAGGCCGACGCGGCCCCGGTTGGGGGGCCGCGTCGGGATCGATGCCTTGCGGCGGTAGTCCAGAACTCATTCGGTGATGACCGGCAGGTCGGGATCGGCAATCAGATATTGAGCGACCAGCGCGTCGATGACGCTTTCGGATTTGAGTTCGGCGATGGCCTCGTTGACCCATTCGACAAGGTCGTTGCCCTGCTCGAAGATCAGGCCGTGGCCGTAATCGTTCTCATCGGGCGGCAGGATGGCGGCGATGGTGGCGTCTGGCACCTGGACGGCGGTGAGGTAGAGTGCTGTGGGCAATTCGGTGGCCACAGCATCGATCTGGTTGCCCTGCAGGGCCTGGAACAGGCCGACCTGGTCGTTATAGACGGCGGGTTCGTCAACGCCGATGATGTCTTCGACATAGTCGAGATCGGTGGTGCCGATCATCACGCCCCAGCGCACCTCGCGCAAATCGGCAAAGCTTGTCGCCTCTTCGACGGCCGAGCCGGGCATGGCGACCACGGCTTTTTGCGGCTGGTAATAGACGTCCGAGAAGGTGGCGATCTGGGCGCGATCCTCGGTGACCGAGATCTGCTGGATGCCGAAATCGTAATCCTTGGCGCCGGGCGCTATGGCCTGATCGAAGGTTTCGCGCACCCAGACCACATCCTCGGGTGCAAAGCCCATCTTTTCGGCCAGCGCATAAACGAAAGCGCTTTCAAAGCCTTCCCCGTTCGAGGGATCGTTGTCCATCATCCAGGGGGGAAACACCGGATCGGATGTCGCGACGGTGAGTTGGCCCGGCGCGAACAGGCGCGGATCGTCAGGCGTTTTTTCCTGAGCGTGCGCCGTGCCGATACCAAGCGCGGTAGCGAGCGATGCGGCAACGGCCAGGCGGCTCAGCAATGAGAATTTTGTCGACATGATCGAGGACCTCCAGCGTCCAGGGAGAAAAAGTCCGGGGATTTCGATATTATCGGGCGCATCAAGCGGCGCAAGGGGCGTCTCGATCCCTGACAGCGACAAATCCGGGCCGGGCCTGCTAATTTTTTGCCGCCAAAGCGTTTTTTTGCCCCGGCGGGGGTGGACGCGACGCATTGGCGCCGTAATCATTGCCGTTATTGACTTTCTTTGCCTCCGCGGCCGGTTCGGCCGGCTGCCAAACATTTTAGATCGGGTCATTTGGGGATGATCGACTGGATTTATCCGCTGCTCCTGGTGGGCGCGGCGCTCATCGTCGTTTCGGTTTTTACCAGTCTCGTGGCGTTCCGCTTCGGGGCACCCTTGCTGCTGTTGTTTCTGGGCATCGGCCTGGGCGCGGGCAGCGACGGGCTGGGGATCGAATTTTCCGACGTCAACACCGCCTATTTCGTGGGCTCGCTGGCGCTTGCGGTCATTCTTTTCGATTCGGGGTTCGGCACCTCGCTGAAATCGTTCCGGCAGGCGGCGGCGCCATCGATCGTTCTGGCGACGGTGGGGGTGCTGTTGACCACGGCGATCGTGGGCATGGCGGCACGGTTGATGTTCGGGTTCGGTTGGGCCGAGGGGCTTTTGATGGGCGCCATCGTTTCCTCGACCGACGCGGCGGCGGTGTTTTTCCTTTTGCGCGTGGGCGGCATCACCATTCGCGACAAGGTGCGCTCGACGCTCGAAGTGGAGTCGGGATCGAACGATCCGATGGCGATCTTTCTGACCATCATGTTCGTGGAACTGCTGGCTTCGGGGTCGGGGATCACCGGGTTCACCCATGAATTTGTCGTGGGGTTCGGGTTGCAGATGGGGCTGGGGGTGACGCTGGGTATCGCGGGGGGAGCGGCGATCGTCTTCATCATCAACCGGGTGGAACTGGAGGGCGCGCTCTATCCCATCATCGTTCTGGGCATGGCGGTGCTGCTGTTTGCCTTTACCGGGCTGCTTGGAGGATCGGGCGCACTTGCCGCCTATGTGGCGGGGCTGGTGGCGGGCAATCGCCGGGTGCGGGCGCGGGCGACGCTGGTGCGGTTCCAGGACGGGATGACATGGCTGGCCCAGATCGTCATGTTCCTCATCCTGGGGCTCCTGGCCAGCCCCTCCCAGTTCGGCGAGGTGGCGCTGCCGGCTGTGGCGCTGGCGCTGTTCTTGATGTTTGTGGCGCGGCCGGTCGCGGTGTGGCTGTGCCTTCTGGCGTTCCAGTATCAGCGCGACGAGATCGCGTTCATTTCCTGGGTGGGCCTGCGCGGCGCGGTCTCGATCCTTCTGGCCATCCTGCCGCTGATCGCGTTGCTCGAAAACGGGGCCGTGCTGTTCAACACCGCCTTCATCATCGTTCTGACCTCGCTTTTGGTGCAGGGCTGGACCATCCGGCCCATGGCGCAATGGCTGGGCCTGATCGTGCCGCCGCGCATCGGTCCGGTCGAGCGCGTCGGGCTCGAATTGCCGGGCAGCGCGCATCACGAATTGATCGTCTACCACGTTGTCGAGGGGAGCCCGGTGGCCGAGGGCGAAAGGCTGCCGCGCTGGGCGCGTCCCTCGCTGATCGTGCGGGACGGGCAATCGATGCGGTTTCAGTATGCCGGGCGCATCAAGGCCGGCGACTATGTCTATATGTTCATTGCGCCGCGCTATACACGGCTGCTCGACCGGCTTTTCGCCAGCCCCACCAAGGTAGAGGCCGATGAC
>PBNW01000061.1 GCA_002723255.1 Pelagibacterium sp.
CAGGATTTGATTGACTCAAATCCTTGGCTCTAAGCCCTTGTTTTGTCGCGTGTTGCGAGCCGCAAAACCGTTTCCATCCCCGATCGCGTCGAGGACATGCTTTTGCCGGGCACGCTCTAGACGATCTCGCGACCCGCGGCCCGGAGCACCTGGGCCGCGTTGATTTCATCACCCAGTGCAGTGAGCGCCGTTGCCACGATGCCCGAGCGATCGAGCCCGGCCTGGGCATACATATCGCCCTGGCCGGCCTGTTCGATATAGCGATCAGGCATGACGAGCGGGCGGAATTTCAAACCATTGTCGAGCAGGCCGAGCTGGGCCATCCGGGTCGCGACATGGGATCCGAAACCACCGATCGCGCCTTCCTCGACGGTGATCAGCACCGCGTGTTCGCGGGCGAGGCGCGCAAGCAATTCCTCATCGAGCGGCTTGGCAAAGCGGGCGTCGGCGACGGTGGTCGAAAAGCCATATGTGCCGAGTGTTTCGGCGGCGGCCATGCATTCGGCCAGCCTTGTACCAAATGAAAGCAGCGCGATGGTCGTGCCTTCCTTGAGCACCCGGCCCTTGCCGATGGTGAGCGGAACGCCGGTTTGGGGCATGTCCACGCCGACCCCTTCGCCGCGCGGATAGCGGAAGGCGATGGGGCCTTCGTCGTAAGCTGCGGCGGTCGCCACCATATGGCGCAGTTCGGCCTCATCCCCGGCGGCCATCACCACCATGGAGGGCAGGGTGGCCAGATAGGCGACATCGAACGCGCCGGCATGGGTGGGACCATCGGCGCCGACATAACCCGCCCTGTCGATAGGAAAGCGCACCGGCAGTTTCTGAATCGCCACATCGTGGACAATCTGGTCATAGGCGCGCTGCAGGAAGGTCGAATAGATGGTGCAGAAGGGTTTGAGCCCCTCGGTCGCCAGCCCGGCGGCGAAGGTCACCGCGTGCTGTTCGGCAATGCCGACATCGAAGCTGCGCTCGGGGAAGTGTTTTGAAAACTTGTCGATGCCGGTGCCGCCCGGCATGGCGGCGGTGATCGCAACGATCGCCTCGTCCTTTTGCGCTTCGGCAATCAGGCTCTCGGCAAAGACCGAGGTGTATGACGGCGCGTTGGATGGGGCCTTGGCCTGGGCGCCGGTGATGACGTTGAATTTGGATACGCCGTGATATTTGTCCGCCGATTCTTCGGCCGGGGCATAACCCTTGCCTTTTTGGGTGACGACATGGATCAGGATGGGGCCGGTTTCGGCGTCGCGGACGTTGCGCAGCACGGGCAACAAATGATCGAGGTTGTGGCCGTCGATAGGCCCGACATAATAAAAGCCCAGCTCTTCAAACAGCGTGCCGCCGGTCCAGAAGCCCCGTGCATATTCCTCGGTCTTGCGGGCCTTGTCCTTGATGAAGGGAGGCATCACGCTATCGACGAACTGTTTTGCGGCGTCGCGCAGGCCACGATAGGCGGGGCCGGAAACCAGTTTGGCGAGATAGGCGCTCATCGCGCCGGTGGGGGGGGCGATGGACATGTCATTGTCGTTTAAAATGACGATGAGGCGCGCGTCCATGGCGCCGGCATTGTTCATGGCTTCGTAGGCCATGCCGGCCGAAATGGCGCCGTCGCCGATTACGGCAATCACGTTGCGCTTTTCGCCCTTGAGTTCAGAGCCCACGGCCATGCCCAGGCCGGCCGAAATCGAGGTCGACGAATGCCCGGCGCCGAACGGGTCGTATTCGCTCTCGCCGCGCTTGGTGAAGCCTGAGAGCCCGTCTTTCTGGCGCAAGGTACGGATGCGGTCGCGGCGGCCGGTGAGAACCTTGTGCGGGTAGGCCTGGTGACCGACGTCGAAAATGATGCGGTCGTTGGGCGTATCGAAAATATGGTGCAGGGCCACGGTGAGTTCGACAACGCCCAGACCGGCGCCAAGATGGCCGCCGGTGACCGAAACCGCATCGATCACCTCGGCACGAAGCTCGCTTGCAAGATCGGCCAGTTGCTCGCGCTTCAATCCCTTGAGATCGGCAGGAGAAGCGATGGTATCGAGCAGCGGGGTTGCTGGTTTATCGGACACTTAGTTGGCCTTATGACTGACTTCGAACGGCATCACCATGCTGACCTGATGTAGTCAGCCGGCGCCGTTTTGGCAACCAAAGAGGACCAGACTGTGTCAGTTGGCCTGGCTGTCGTAATGAACCCAGATGGTTTGGCCCGGCGTGAATTCTGAGCTCGAATGGCCCAGGGAGGCGGTGCGGGCAAAACCGGTGGCGAGTGTTACATCGTCGCCCGCTGTCGTGGGGGTATCGGGAGCGCCTTCGAAGGCGAACTGGCTGCTCGACAGGGTTGCGGAGGCCAGCAGTGTCGTGTCGCTGGCTGCCAGTTGAGGCGCATAAAGCGTTCCGGCGTCAACAGCAAGGCTGGCCATGGCATTGGCCGTCGCGGCGTCCGGCTCGCTCGATTCTGTGGCCTCAGCGGCGCCCGGCATGACGACACCGTCAAACAGGGAGGCGAAGGCGTCGAGTTCGGAAGACGGATCGACAGAGGCAGCCTCGATGGTGTCGCCAAAGCTGGGGCGCATCGAAAGCTCGGTTGTCGGAAGCGGGGCGGCGGGCGCAACCGAAGCTGCGATAGCGGGGGTAAATTGCGGCCGCGGTTGAGGAGTCGGTGCCTCCTCTACATCGGCCAGCTCGAACGAGCCGCCGCCCGAGGGCGCATAGGCCGAAGGGGTTGTGGCGCGCAATTCGGCCATGGCGCGCGACATCGAGGGGGGCAAGGGGGCATCTTCGATGCCGTCGGTATCGGCCATGGCGACCTGGCGGGTCATTTCGGCGGCATCGATCACCTGGAAGGGGATCGTCTGCGGTTCGGGCGTACCGGCGACCATGGTACCCGCGATCAGATCAGCCGGGCGGACCGGCGGGGCGGGGGGTTCGATACTGGCGAGCTGAACGGGCGCCGTGTCACGGTCCGCAGCCTGGGCCGGGGCGGACGCCTGAACGGGCGCGGGAGCCGATGCCACCGCCTGCGGGGCCGATTGGGGTGCTGCATCCTCATCGCCGCCGGTGATCATGTCCCAGAGTGTACGCGGACGATCGCTGTCGGCCACCTGCACGTCGCCTCCGGTCATGGGGCTGCCGGCGTTACAGGGCACGCGATGGCAGCGCTGCCATTCGGCCTGGGCCAACTGATAGCCCTCCTGGGACAGAACGCGTCCATTGGAGGGAACGTGCATGGTGCGGCCATCGGGGAACAGGTCGCGAAGCTGGGCCTCGGTCATGCGTGGCCAGGCGCGCACCGAACCGGTATCGAGGTGGACGAACGGACTGCCCGAGGTGGGGTAATATCCCACGCCACCGATCTGCTTGCGCATGCCGGCTGCTCGCAGCGTAGAGATGGGAACGCCGGGAATGAAAAAGTCGATCGCCTTGCCCTTCATGTGCTGGGAATTGTCAGCAACGCTGGACGAATTGGCGGCCAGCATGGCGTTGGTCTGGGGCGAGCGATAGGCGGAAACGATGTGGATGGGCTGGGTGGCGCGGGTTTCCTGATAAACTTCCCACAAAAGATCGAACAGCGCGGGGTCCATGTTGGCCGGCTCGTTGCGGCGCCAATCGCGCAAGAATACGTTGAGCGTCTGGAGCGCCGACTGAATGAACCGTCCGTCGCGCTTGTAAACGATGCGGATCGTTTCCTTGGTGTGGGTATAATAGAGATAGATTTCGCGCTCGTTGGCGGCCTGGGCCGGAAAGGCGAACGGCAACAGGCTGGCCAATGCGATTGCCAGGGCCAGAACCGCCCGCATCATCTTATCGACTGGTTGAAAAGCCCTAATACGCGTCACGCCCGGTTAGCCCGTTTTTGTGTCAAACTCGACGGCACTCTAACAACAAACTCATGCGAGATTGTTAACGCTAACGGGATGTGTACGCCAGCCCGCGCTTTGCCCTCAGGTTTGCAGGCTAGGCGAAAAAGGCGGCGCGAGCATGGCAGGAACGTTACCGGGACCTTAACGGTCCCGGCCATGGCATTGGCTCAGAGGCCAAGCATTTCAATGACTTTGGCGTTGTGACCATAAAGATCGGCGAACGATTTGACGGTCCCGTCGGGATCGATCCGCAACGTAAAATAGGCCAGATGGACAGGGACCTGCTGGTCCATGTTGAACCAACGCTCACTGCCGCCCAGCGTGCCTTCGAGCGAGGCGACGGTGAGGCTGGGCTCATGCTGGAGCAGGGCTTCGGCAAAACCGAACGGGTCCTGAACGCGCACGCACCCATGACTGAGCGCCCGCATCGAGCGGTCAAACAGGTATCGCGCATTGGTGTCGTGCAGATAGACGTCGTGGGAGTTTGGGAACAGGAATTTCACCTGCCCCAGCGCGTTGGAGGTGCCTGGCTTCTGGCGCACGCGGAACATGGACGGGCTGGCGCGCGACCAGTCCACCATCCAGGGGTCGATGGCGTTGCCCTGATAGATCAGTTCCATATTCTGGCTGGCGATATAGTTGGGATTGCGCGCCACTTGGGGGAAGATTTCGGCGCTCAGGATCGAGGACGGCACGTTCCAATACGGGTTTGTGACGACGTGACGGATCATGTCGGAAAACAGCGGCGTCTGGTTCTTGGCGGTGCCCACGATGATCCGCGTGTCCCAGACCGAGCGGCCCTCCCGGTTCACGTCGAGGCGGAATTCGGGAATGTTGACGAAGACGTTGAACGTGCCGAGATCCTCGGGCATCCAGCGCCAGCGTTCCATGTTGGCGACGATATCGGCACGGGTGGCACCGTTTGCCCCGTTGATGGCGGCAATGGTCGCTGGGCCGACCACACCGTCGGGGTTGAGGCCGATGGTGGTCTGGAACGCTTCGACCGCTTGGGCCAGCGCGGCATCGTAAACCAGGGGGGCGGTTTGCGCGGTCGCAAGTCCGAGACGCTCACGCAGCGCGGGGACGCGCGGGTCTGCCATCCCGAGTTTGATGAGCTTGCCATCGGCGATCGGAGGCAGGTCCTCGATTTCACCGGCGTAGTGGCTGGCCAGCAGGTCGCGCAGGGCGATAAATTCGGGATGGTTCGGGTGATAGCTCAAAAGGACAGTCGCCGGGTCGGACGCCTCGGCCACTGCCGAAAACAGTTCGGCCTCGTCCACGCTCTTGGACGCGAGGTCGATATAGCCCGACACCGAGCGCGGGTCGAGCCGGCCGGTATGAGCATCGTTTGCATAATGGAGGATGGCCGCTGAAAACTCGGCTTCGAGGGAAGCCAGTGCCGCAGGATCGCCGGCGGCGGCGTCGAGCTTGGCCATATCGATGCTGTAATCGTTCGGATCGAGGCCCTGAAGATAGGCATCCTCGAAGACGGCCAGGATCTGCTTGGCAGCACCGGAAAAAACGATGCCGTCGTCGGTTTCGGTCAGCCAGAGCGGCTCGAAATGGCGGGCACCGTAGAAATAATAGAGCCGGGACGCATCGTCAGCAGCCCGGCCGGAGGGCGCTTGGGCCATGGCGTCGCGCAGGCCGTCGCGAATTGTCTGCTCAAGCGTGTTGCGCGGCGGCGCGATCATGATGCGCGTCGCCTGGACGCCATCGACCATCACCGTTTCGAACGCGGTGGCCGTCGCGCTGAAACCAAGAAGTGAAATGCCCGCAAAGGCGCCCACAAGGAGCGCTTTGAGCCCGGAGTTCAAAGTCTTCATCATGCCGCACCAAGCCATCGGCGCATCCGTCCGCCCTGCTGGCGAATCTTTCCTATGCGCGAACCGGAGAAAGTTTAGCGGGTTTGCGGTCGCCTGCAAGCAACGTGCCGGGTTCGTGAACGGGTTCATCAGGTCTTTGCGGCTTTCAGGCAACATCGGCTGCTCCTTCGAGCCCATATTCCTTGAGCTTGCGGTAAAGGGTCGAACGCCCGATGCCTAATTGGCGGGCGACCTGGGCCATGCGACCGGCATTGTGATCAATGGCAAAGGCGATCAGATCCTTTTCGATGTCGGCCAATGGCAGCACGTTGCCGGCCGCATCGAGGAACCGGTCGGGGATGGCGATGGGCGTTGTATCGGGTAGGCGCGGCATCGCCGGAGCGTTGTCGATATGGACGGGCGCCAACGGTGTGAAACCTGCGGGGCGATCGCTGTGCGCGGCGTCGCGGCCCTTTTCAGCAGCGAGGATTTGCGGGAAATCCTCGGGCAACAGTACAGGATGTTCGGCCAGAACGACGGCGCGGAATACGGCGTTTTCGAGCTGGCGGATATTGCCCGGCCAATCGAAAGCGAGGAGCATATCGAGCGCCTGGGGGGAAATCGCGGTGACCCGGCGGCCCTCTTCGGCAGCGAAGCGGGCGATGAAATGATCGACGAGACCGGCGATGTCATCGCGGCGCTCGCGCAGCGGCGGCAGGTAGATGGGAAAGACGTTGAGGCGGTAGAAGAGGTCCTCGCGGAACGCGCCGTCCCGCGCCAGATTGAGCAGGCGCCTGTTGGTCGCCGAGATCACCCGGACGTTGACCTTTGTGGGGCGTGAGGCGCCGACCGGCTCGATCTCACCTTCCTGGAGGGCGCGCAACAGCTTGACCTGCGTATCGAGGGGGAGTTCGCCCACTTCGTCGAGAAACAGCGTACCATTATGGGCTTCGCGGAATTTGCCCGGTGCGTCGGAGGTGGCGCCGGTAAAGGCGCCCTTGACGTGGCCGAACAGAATCGATTCCACAAGATTGGCGGGGATGGCGCCGCAATTGACCGTGATGAACGGCTTGCCGGCCCGGTCGCCCGAGCCCTGGATGGCGCGGGCGAGCATCTCTTTGCCCACTCCGGATTCGCCCTCGATCAGGACGGGGATGGTGCTGGCGGCAGCTTTCTTGCCCAGCGCCATGGTGCGCGTCATCGCCTCGCTTTTGGTGATGATGTGGGCAAACGAAAAACTGCCCTCGCGGCGGGCGCGTTCGGCCTTGAGACTGGATTCGAGCGTTCCGAGTTTGAGGGCATTGCGCAGGGAAATGGTGATGCGTTCGGGGGCGACGGGTTTTACGAAGAAATCGACGGCGCCCAGGCGCATGGCGGAAATGACGGTATCGAGCGAGGTCTGGGCGGTCTGGACGATGACGGGAATCGCGATGGTCTCGCGCCGCAGCGCCTCGAGCACCGCCATGCCGTCCATTTCGGGCATGACCATATCGAGGATCATGGCGCCGATACCCGGTTTTGTGCGAAGCAGATCGAGGGCCGCTGCACCCGAATCCGCTGTCAGTGCGGTAAACCCGGCCTTGGCGACGACTTCCGAGGTCAGACGAGATTGAATGGGATCATCGTCGACGATCAGAACCTTGTGCATATGCAACGCAACTCCAGCCTACAAACGCCGGCGCACGCGAATCGAGAGTGTGCCGATTTGGGTCAGGCTAGGCGGGATCGATTAACAGGGTTTTAAGGGTGGACCGTGGGTCCATGCCGCCTTGTTGTCTTACGGGGCGCTCTGTAAGGTGCCACAAAAACAGGATCGTCGGAGCCTTGCCAATGTCTGTGTCCCAGCCGCAATCGACCCACAACCAGTTCGGCCAGTTGCCGGAATGGGATTTGAGCGATCTCTACCCCGGTGTCGAGTCCGATGCACTCAAGGCCGACATGGCGTTCCTCGATACCGAAACCAAAGCCTTCGAAGCCGATTTCAAGGGCAAGCTCGACGGGCTTGCGAAAACGGGTGGGTTGATCGATGCGGTCAGGCGCTATGAAAAGCTCGACGAGGTTTTCGGACGGCTCGGATCTTTCGCCTATCTCAATTATGCGCAGAACACCGGCGATGGTGACCGGGTGAAATTTCTGGGCGACACGCAGGACAAGATGACCGGGCTTTCGACCCGCATCCTGTTTTTCACGCTCGAGATCAACCGGATCGAGGACGGGGTGCTCGACGCGGCGTTCGAAAACAGCGCCGATCTGGCGCGCTACAAGCCGTGGTTCGATGAATTGCGCAAGTCGCGGCCCTATCAGCTCGAAGACCGGGTGGAAGAGCTGTTCCACGACAAATACGTCACCGGGCATGCCGCCTGGAACCGGCTGTTTGACGAAACCATGGCTTCGCTCAAATTCGAAATCGATGGCGAAACGCTGGGGCTCGAGCAGACGCTCAATCTCTTGAGCGACAAACACGAAGACAAGCGCGCGGCAGCGTTCAAGGGGCTGAGCGCAACGCTTTCGGCCAACAAGAAGCTCTTTGCCCACATCACCAATGTGATGGCCAAGGACAAGGAAATTTCCGACCGCTGGCGCGGCTATGAGGATGTTGCCGACAGCCGTCACCTTGCCAATTCGGTTGAACGCGACGTTGTCGATGCGCTGGAAAAAGCCGTGCGCGATGCCTATCCGCGCCTATCGCACCGCTATTACCAGATGAAGGCCAAATGGTTCGGCAAGGACAAGCTCGACGCCTGGGACCGCAATGCGCCGCTGCCGACATCGGACGACCGGATTTTCGACTGGGAAACGGCAAAGACCACAGTGCTCGACGCCTATGGCCGGTTCTCGCCAAAACTGGTGGAGGTGGCGCAGCCGTTTTTCGACAGCGGGTGGATCGATGCGGCGGTCAAGCCCAACAAGGCGCCGGGCGCTTTTGCGCATCCCACGGTGACGACGGCGCACCCCTACTTGATGCTCAACTATATGGGCCGCACCCGCGATGTGATGACCTTGGCCCACGAGTTGGGCCACGGGGTGCATCAGCGGCTGGCGGCGGGGCAGGGCGAGCTTATGGCGCCCACGCCTTTGACGCTGGCGGAAACGGCGAGCGTTTTCGGGGAAATGCTGACCTTCAGGGCCATTCTCGATGCGACGAGCGATCCCAAGCAGCGGTTTGCGCTGATCGCCAGCAAAATCGAGGACATGCTCAATACCGTCGTGCGGCAGATCTCGTTTTATACGCTGGAGCGTAAGATCCATCTGGCACGACGCGAAGGGGAATTGCGGCCCGAGGAGATCGAAGCGTTCTGGATGGAAACCTCGACCGAAAGCCTCGGACCGGGAATCAGGCTCAACGACGGCTATGAAGTCCTTTGGAGCTATATCGGGCATTTCATTCACGCTCCGTTCTATGTCTATGCCTATGCATTCGGCGATTGCCTTGTGAACTCGCTCTACGCACAGTATGAAAAGTCCAGTGACGGATTTGCCGAAAAGTATTTCGACATGTTGAGCGCCGGGGGCTCGAAGCATCATTCCGAACTGCTAGCGCCATTCGGACTGGATGCCCGCGATCCGCAATTCTGGTCGCTGGGGCTGTCCATGATCGAAAGACTCATTGACGAACTGGAACAAACTCAGCCCTAAAGGGCGCCCATTCAGACTCGAAAAATTCAGGGGAAAGCTGCGATGGCCGAACAACAGGTCGCATCTTATTCAGACAAGCCGATCAGCGAAAAGCAGAAGGAAAAGGAATTCGAGGAGCATACGGGCACGTATGCGGCATTCCTTTCCGGCACCAAGTGGAGCGTGATCTCCACGGCAGTAATACTGGTGATCCTGTATCTGATCTTCGTCCACTAGATCTCCCGACTCAGGGGGAAGTGGCTATTCTTGCTGCCGGCCATATGAGGTAGGGTTTCATGAAAATTGCCGTAATGCGCGAGCGCGTGGGGGGAGAGCCCCGCGTTGCAGCGACGCCCGAGACGATCGCCAAGCTCATCGGGTTTGGCGCAACCGTGAGCGTCGAAAAAGGGGCGGGGGAAGCATCGCGCATCCTCGACCAGTTTTACACCGATGCCGGGGCGAAGGTCGAGGCGAGCGCTGCGGCGGCTGTCAAGGGCGCCGATGTGATCCTTGCAGTCCGGCGTCCCGAAGCATCGGCTCTTGCCGGTGCCGCCAAGGGCGCTTTGGTTCTGGCCACTGCCGACCCGTTCGGCAATGAAGCGGCGCTGGCCGCGCTGGCCAAGGCAGGGGTCTCGATCTTCGCCATGGAGTTGATGCCGCGCATCACGCGGGCCCAGGTGATGGACATCTTGTCCAGCCAGGCCAACCTTGCCGGGTATCAGGCGGTCATCGAAGCCTCGATGGTTTATGACCGGGCGTTGCCGATGATGATGACGGCGGCGGGCACGGTACGCGCCGCCAAGGTGTTCGTCATGGGGGCCGGCGTTGCCGGGCTGCAGGCCATTGCCACGGCAAAGCGTCTCGGCGCGGCCGTTTCGGCCACCGACGTGCGCGCCGCAGCAGGCGAGCAGGTCGAATCGCTGGGCGCCAAGTTCATCATGACCGAGGCGCTCAAAGACGCTTCTGGCACGGGCGGATATGCGCGGGAATTGACCAAGGACGAACAGGCGGCGCAGGCTGAACTGGTTTCGGGGCATATCGCCAAACAGGACATCGTCGTCACCACGGCGCTGATCCCCGGGCGTCCGGCACCCAAACTGATCACCAAGGCAATGGTTGAATCGATGGCGCCGGGTTCGGTGCTTGTCGATCTCGCCGCCGAGCGGGGCGGCAATATCGAATTGACGGTTCCCGGACAGACGATCGTGCACAAGGACGTAACGATCATCGGGCTGCTCAATCTGCAGGGCAAGATTGCTGCGACGGCCTCCCAGCTCTATTCCAAGAACCTTCTGGCCTTCCTTGAAACCATGATCGACAAGGACGCCAAGGGCCTCAAGGTCGATTGGGAGGACGAGCTGGTCAAGGCAACGCTTCTGACCCGCGACGGCGCCGTCGTGCATCCGAACTTTGCCGGGGCAGCCGATGCCGCGCCGGCCGACAAGAGGGCTCCGGCCAAAGCGACTGCCAAGGCGCCCGCCAAGACGGCGGCCACGGGCAAGACCGCAGCTACCAAGGCTGCACCGAAGGCCGAGAGCAAGCCGACGGCCAAGGCGCCGGCCAAGACCGGGGCTTCGGGCAAGGGACGGGCCGCCAAGGTGGCGACCGCGGGTGCGGTGTCGGTTCCGGCCGAAGACAAGCCGGTGGCCAAGCCTGCTGCAAAATCGGCGGCGGCAAAGAGCTCGCCCGCAAGCACGTCAGCACCCAAGGCGCCGGCGACCAAAAAGCTGGCCACCAAAACCGCTGCAGCGCGCAAACCGGCAGCGAAAAGCACAGCAGCCAAAAAGCCCGCAGCGAAAAAGCCTGCGGTCAAAAAGACGGATGGAGACGTATAATGGGCGGTGTCGTCGATCCCTTTTTCTTTTTCCTCTCGGTGTTCGTCCTGGCGATCTTCGTGGGCTACTACGTCGTCTGGTCGGTCACACCGGCTCTTCATACCCCCCTTATGGCGGTGACCAACGCGATCTCCTCGGTGATCGTGGTGGGGGCGCTGCTTGCCGTTGGCGTTGCATCGATCGGTGAACCCGGCCCGGCCCGCTGGTTCGGCTTTTTCGCGCTGATCCTTGCATCGGTGAATATCTTCGGGGGCTTCCTCGTCACCCAGCGCATGCTGGCGATGTACAAGAAGAAGGGCTAGGACACATGATTTCCGCAAACATCGCGGCCCTGGCCTATCTGGTCGCCGGGGCGCTGTTCATTCTGGCGCTGCGCGGGCTGTCGTCGCCGACTACGGCGCGTCGGGGCAACACCATGGGCATG
Organism: Pelagibacterium sp.; assembly: GCA_002723255.1. Taxonomy (GTDB): domain Bacteria; phylum Pseudomonadota; class Alphaproteobacteria; order Rhizobiales; family Devosiaceae; genus Pelagibacterium; species Pelagibacterium nitratireducens. Next base: position 11,531 of record PBNW01000061.1, read on the forward strand.
GTCGGTATGACCATTGCCGTTTTGACCACGCTGGCCATTGCCGCGCCCACCGATCCGTTCGCCTGGGTTCTGATCATCGGCGGTCTGGCCATCGGCGGCGGCATCGGGGCGTTTATCGCACGCGGCGTGCCGATGACGGCCATGCCACAGCTGGTCGCTGCCTTCCACTCGCTGGTCGGCCTTGCCGCCGTGTTCGTGGCGGCCGCAGCGCTTTATGCGCCGGTTGCTTTCGGCATCGGGGAGCCGGGGCATATCCACATGCAGGCGCTCATTGAAATGAGCATCGGCACGGCGATCGGCGCGTTCACTTTCACCGGGTCGGTCATTGCTTTCGCCAAGCTCGATGGGCGCATGAGCGGCAAGCCGATCCTGTTGCCGGCCCGGCATCTGCTCCATCTGGGGCTGGGTGCGTTGCTGGTCATTTTGATTGGTGTGTTCTCGGTGACGCAGGATCCGATCCTGTTCTGGATCATCACCCTGATTGCGCTGATCCTAGGCGGGCTGATGATCATCCCGATCGGTGGCGCCGACATGCCGGTGGTGGTCTCCATGCTCAACTCCTATTCGGGTTGGTCGGCGGCGGGCATCGGCTTTACCGTTGAGAACACGGCTCTGATCATTACCGGCGCGCTGGTGGGGTCGTCGGGCGCGATCCTGTCCTACATCATGTGCAAGGCCATGAACCGGAGCTTTATTTCGGTGATCCTTGGCGGGTTCGGGGGCGATGATGCCGCTGCGGCCTCTGGTGATGTGGAAGAGCGCCCCGTCAAGCAGGGCTCGGCCGAAGACGCGGCCTTCATCATGCAGAACGCGTCCAAGGTCATTATCGTGCCCGGTTACGGCATGGCTGTGGCCCAGGCCCAGCATGCGCTGCGCGAAATGGCCGATGAGCTCAAGGCAGCCGGGGTGGATGTATCCTATGCCGTTCACCCGGTGGCGGGCCGCATGCCGGGGCACATGAACGTGCTGCTGTCCGAAGCCAATGTGCCCTATGACGAAGTGTTCGAGCTCGAGGACATCAACTCCGAGTTTTCGCGGGCCGATGTGGCGTTCGTCATCGGCGCCAATGACGTCACCAACCCTTCGGCCAAGACCGACAAGGCCTCGCCGATCTACGGCATGCCCGTTCTCGATGTGGAAAAGGCGGGCACTGTGCTGTTCATCAAGCGCGGCATGGCAGCGGGTTACGCCGGGGTGCAGAACGAATTGTTCTTCCGCGACAACACCATGATGTTGTTCGGGGACGCCAAGAAGATGACCGAATCCATCGTCAAGGCGTTCGATCACTGATCACAAAGGGCCCTTCGGGGCCCTTTTCTTTTTTGGTCTGGCGCTCCACTCTCCATCATGGACACACTGAGCCTTTCCACCCTTTTGGCATTTTTTGCCACCGCAATCGCCGTCGAGCTGACGCCCGGACCCAACATGGCCTATTTGGCCATTCTGGGGGTCGACAGGGGCAGGGTGGCGGGGATTTTTGCAGTGGCCGGTGTGGCGCTGGGTCTGGCTATTGTCGGCGGGCTGGCGGCCATCGGACTTGCGGCACTGATCAGCGAGGTTGACTGGCTGTATCAAGCGGTGCGGTGGGCCGGGGTGCTCTATCTGGTCTGGCTTGGATACGATACCTGGCGCGATTCGCGCCGTCCGGTCGAACAGCACACGCTGACGGTCTCGAACTGGATTTTCTTTCGCCGCGGCCTCATCACCAATTTGCTCAATCCCAAGGCGGCAGCCTTTTATCTGTCCGTGCTACCCAATTTCCTTGCGGATGGGGCGATGCCCTCGGCCTTTCTGACGCTTGCGGCGGTCTATGTGCTCGCGGCCACGCTGGTTCATATCGCCATCGTTCTGGGAGCGTCGGCGCTGCAGCCCTATTTTGTGCAGCCACATCATCGCGAGCGACTGGGCATCGTTTTCGGTCTCTTGCTGGTCGTTATCGCCATCTGGCTGTTGATTGCCACCCGATCCTGATCCCGTGTTTTTGTCCTGGTTACATCGATGTGCGTACTTGAGCGGTTTGGCGCCAATGGCCATGTTGTCGTCAACGCAAAGGATACACGATGACCCAATCCATCCGCATCGATCTGTTCACCGATGTCGTATGCCCCTGGTGCCTGATCGGCACGGCGCGGCTTGATCAGGCGCTGGCGACGCTGCCTGAGGACGTAAACGTCGAGATCTTGCATCACCCGTTCCTGCTCGATCCGACGACGCCGGAAGAAGGGCAGAACACCAAGGAAAGGCTCAAGGCAAAATATGGCGGCGATATCGATGCCATGCAGGCGCGGGTCGAGGGCGCGGCGCGCGATGCCGGGGTGCCGCTGGACATGAGCGTGCAGCCGATGAGCTATCCCACCATCAAGCCGCATACGCTGATCCGCTCGGCAGCGCCCGAACACCAGTATGGTCTGGCCAAGGCATTTGCGGCCGCTTATTTCCTCGAGGGCAAGGACATCACAGACGATGACCTCCTGGCCGATATCGCTGCCGAGCACGGCTATGCGCGCGAAGTGGCGCTCAAGCTGATTGCCGATGAGGCCGAGAACAGCACAACCAAAGCGATGGCGGTTTCGGCCAGCCAACAGGGCATCAACGGTGTGCCGTTCTTTATCTTCAACAACCAGTTTGCCATTTCCGGAGGTCAGCCGCTCGAGGTTTTCCAGCGGGCGTTTCGCGTGGCGTTGGGCCAGGAAGAGCTGACCTAGACGATCCGTTCTCCCGGCGGTATCACGGACAGGGTCCGCCGGGAGGAAATCGGAAATGTTCAAGAAGATCGCCATTGGCGTTCTGGTCTTGGTGATTGTCGTTTACGGTGGGCTGCTGGCCTATCTTTACGTCAATCAGCGGGCGTTTTTCTTTTATCCTGCCGGGGAGATTTTCGATCCGGTTGCAGTGGGGGTCGATGCCGAGATCGTCACCATTCCCACCAGCAATGACGAGGTGATCACCGGCTGGTATGCGCCGCCGTCAGCCGGTGAACCCACGATCCTGTACCTCAAGGGCAATTCTGGAAGCTTTTCGGCCGAATACGATCGGTTTCTTTCGTTCACTGAAGCGGGATACGGTTTTTTGTCGGTCGATTATCGCGGCTTTCCGCTGTCGCCGGGCGAAATCACCCAGGACAATGTGCTGGCCGATGCCATCGCGGCGTTCGATTGGCTCGACGAGCGCGAGGACAATATCGCGGTCTGGGGCCGTTCGTTGGGAGCATCGCCCGCCGTGTGGGTCGCCAGCCAACGCGCGGCCGAGGCGGTGCTCCTGGAAACCCCGTTCTATTCGGCGGTGAGCGTGGCCGCCGAACGGTATCCTTTTGCGCCGGTCGCCTGGCTGATGCTCGACCAGTTCCGGTCCAACGACTGGATCGGGGCGGTCGAGGAGCCGGTCTTTGTGGCGCATGGTACCGCCGATCGAACGGTGAGCGTTTCGAACGGCGAGCGGCTCTATGCGGACGCGCCAAATCCTTACGATATCTGGATCGAGGAGGGGGCGGATCATTCCGATCTGTGGGCGCGCGGGATCTGGGAGCGGGCTCAGGCGTTCTTTGCTGATACAGCACAGGGAGGCTGAAAATGCCGAAATTTCTGGCGATCTATACGGGAACCGCAACTGCAACCGAGAAGGCGCAGGCCGACGGCCGGGTGGACGAAGCAGCGGGGATGAAAGCCTGGGGCGAATGGATGGAAGCCAACGCATCGCGCGTGGTCGATGCCGGCGGGCCGCTGGGCAAGACAAAGAAGGTCGGTCCGGACGGTATTGCCGACATCACAAATACCGCTGCGGCGTATGTGATCGTTGAGGCAGCCGACCATCAGGCGGCCGCGGAGATGTTTCGCAATCATGCCCATTTCACCCATTTCCCGGGTGAAGGTGTCGAGGTGATGCCGATCCTTGATATGCCCGGAGCCTAGGCAAATAAAAACGCCGCCCCAAGGGACGGCGTTTTTCTGCAAATACGTTCATGTCGAACAGTCGCAGATGCAAGAGATTTCGCGCTTTGCGAAGCCCTCTTAGCGACGACCGCCGGTTACAACACCAGCCTCGCGCTGTGCACGCTTACGAGCAAGCTTGCGGGCGCGGCGGATCGCCTCGGCCTTCTGCCGTGCCTTCTTTTCAGAAGGCTTCTCGTAATAGTTGCGCAGCTTCATTTCGCGAAACACACCTTCGCGCTGCAACTTCTTTTTCAGCGCCCGAAGCGCCTGATCGACATTGTTATCGCGAACGACTACTTGCACGCGGAACACCCGCCCTTTCGGTTAGAATTTCGGCTGATATCAAACGCCGGAGGCCAAAAGCAATCCAGCGCCGACCGACACTTGCCGGTCACCGTGGCCGCGGTAGTTACCAGAAGAGTCGGGCCGTGTCCACCGGCGAGGCCCGGAATCTGTGCTTTTTGTCAGTCTTCGGGGAGCCTGACGATATTGAGGTGGCCCATCTTGCGGCCGGTCCGGGCTTCGGCCTTGCCGTAGATATGGGGCTGGATGTTGCCCGTCGACCGCGCGGCTGTGGCAAAGATTTCCTCGCCGAGCAGATTTTCCATCACCACGCCAGCCAGCCGCGTGGTGTCGCCCAGTGGCCAGCCGCAAATGGCGCGAATGTGATTCTCGAACTGATCGGTGATGCAGACGGCCTGGGTCCAGTGGCCGGAATTGTGGACACGGGGGGCGATTTCGTTGACCAGGATCTGCGGATCGTCGCCATCGGATACGACGAAAAATTCAACGCCCATGGTGCCGACATAATCGAGCGCGGTTGCAATGTCGGCGGCGACGGCCCTGGCCTTGATCACCACGGCATCGGAAACGGTGGCGGGCAGGGTCGAGGTCTTGAGGATGTGGTTGCGGTGAATGTTTTCGGCCGGATCGTAGGTGACCACGGCCCCATCGGCGCCACGCACCACGATGACCGAGATTTCCTTTTCGAACGGGACATAGGCTTCGAGAACCAAAGGGGCGCCCGGTTCAAGCTCGGCAAAGGCGCCTTCGAGGTCGTCAGGCTTGGCGATCATGCGCTGGCCCTTGCCGTCATAGCCCAGCCGTGTGGTCTTGAGGACGGCAGGAAGACCGATTTCGGCGACTGCCGCCTGCAACTCGTCGAGGCTGGCGACAGCGCGATAGGGCGCGATGGCAACACCGGCGCGGCTCAGAAAGCTCTTTTCGGCCAGGCGATCCTGGCTGACTTCGAGTGCCTTGGCGCCCGGGCGCAGCGGCACGTTGTCGGCGATGACCTTTGCGGTGGCCAGCGGCACGTTCTCGAACTCGTAGGTCACAACGTCGACGCCGCCCGCAAAGGCCCTCAGGGCTGCGACATCATCATAGCCGGCAATGGTTTTGGTGGGGGTGACATCGAAAGCGGGGCTTTGCGGGTCCGGGCAGTAGATATGGGTCTTCATGCCCAACTGGCTTGCCGCTAGAGAGAGCATGCGCCCAAGCTGGCCGCCGCCCAGAATGCCGATGGAACTGCCGGGCTGGAGAGGGTGGCTGTCAGTCATCGTCCTTGGGAAACTCCGCAACTGCGTTGGTCTGGCGGGTGCGCCACTCGGTGAGCCGTGCCGCAAGCTCTTCATCGGCGAGCGAGAGGATCGAGGCGGCAAGCAGCGCTGCGTTGATCGCGCCGGCCTTGCCGATGGCCAGGGTGCCGACCGGAACGCCGCCGGGCATCTGGACGATCGAGAGCAGGCTATCCTGCCCGTGCAGGGCCTTGCTTTCCACGGGCACGCCCAGCACCGGCAGTGTGGTCATCGACGCAATCATACCCGGCAGGTGCGCGGCGCCACCGGCCCCGGCAATGATGACCTGAAAGCCGTCCTCGCGCGCCGTTGTGGCGAAATCGACCATGCGCAGCGGGGTCCGGTGCGCCGAGACGATGCGCGCTTCATAATCGAGCCTGAGTGCCTCGAGCGTTTCGGCGGCAAAGCGCATTGTGGGCCAGTCCGACTGGCTGCCCATGACGATTGCGATAGGAGGAGATGAAACCAAGAGCCCGGCCCTCAATTGGCTAAAGCGTGGCTGTATCCGATAAGCCAAAAAGGTTCAAGCCGCAGCATCTGTTGGCAGGTGCAGGGAACGAAAGCCGGCGCATGGCGTTTTGAGATCGCGGGGTCCAGACGGGCTTGGATTGGGAAACAGTAGATGGACACGAAACCGCCGGTTGCCCCGGCGCCTTCGCTGATGGGCTTCCAGCCGGTCGCGGCGATTTTGACCTTCGTTCTGATTGTTGCCGTGCTCTATCTGGGGCGCGGTATTTTCGTGCCGCTGGTTCTGGCTGTGCTGCTCGCCTTTGCCCTGGGTCCGGTCGTTCACAGCCTGCGTCGGGTCGGAACGCCTCATATTGCTGCGGTTATTGTCTCGGTGCTGGCGGTGCTTGCGCTGATTTCGGGTGTCGCCTATCTGGCATTTTCGCAGATGCTTTCGCTGGCATCCGATCTGCCGCGCTATCAGGCAACGATCAGCGAGAAGCTCCGGATGCTCCAGGAGACGTTCGGGGGCGGGCAGGTCATAGACAGGCTCGTCGCCACTATCGAACGGCTGGGCGCGCAGGTGGAGGCCAGCGCCGAGACGCTGGCCGAGCAGGGTCCCGAACCGATCCAGGTGGTCATAGCCGATAACGGCATGGGGTCGCTCGAAACAGCTCAGACGGTGTTTTTCTCGATCATCGGTCCGCTGGCGTCGGTCCTGATCGTTACGATCTTTCTCATATTCCTGTTGCTTGAGCGCGAGGAGTTGCGCGACCGGTTTCTCAAGCTGGCCAGTCGCGGCGATCTGCGCGCCAGCACCGAGGCCATGAACGAAGCCAGCGCCCGCGTTGGCCGCTATCTTCTGGCTCAGGCGACAATCAGCGCCGGTTATGGGACGCTCTTCGGGGCGGGTCTTTTTGTGCTTGGCGTCCCCAACGCGGTCCTTTGGGGTCTGTTGGCGAGCGTATTTCGCTATATCCCGTTCGTGGGTACGCTGATGATTGCAACCATTCCGATCCTGTTGGCGGTGGCTGTCGATCCGGGCTGGACGATGCTGTTCGGGGTCATCGGGCTCTACCTGGTGCTCGAAGTGGTGTCCAACAACATTGTCGAACCGCGGCTTTATGGCACCTCGACGGGGCTGACCCCGCTTGCGGTGCTGGTCGCCGCAATGTTCTGGGCCACGCTGTGGGGCCCGATCGGGCTGATTGTCTCCATGCCGCTGACGGTGTGTATCGTGGTCATGGCGCGCTATGTGCCCGGTCTGGGCTTTATCGAAACCATACTGGGCAGCGCGCCGGTGCTGCTGCCCCAGGAGCGGTTTTATCAAAGGCTGATCTCGGGCAATGTCGAAGAAGCGACCGACCTTGCCGACCGCGAAATCGAAAAGGATGGAATTGCGGCGTTTTACGACGATATCGCCGTGCCGGCCCTGCGGCTGGCCGAAGCCGATATCGCGGGCGATCTCGCCGATCCCTCCCATCGCCATCGTGTGGTGGAGACCCTTTCCGAGGTGCTTGACGATATTGCCGAAACCGTGCCCGACAACGGGGAAGATGGTGCGCGTATCCGGGTGTTCGGAGGTAAGACCGAGCTCGATCAGGCCATGGCGCTCATGGTCGCCGAACGGGTGCGGGCGCGTGGCTTTTCGGCTCAGGTGATGGCACCGGTGGCGTTGCGCAAGGAGGGCATCGCCCAGATCGACCTGTCGCAGACCGAGGTGGCATGCCTTTGCTATCTTGGGCAGAAACCTGACGTGTATGCGCGCTATGCGGCCCGCCGCCTCAAGCGTATCAAGCCGGAAATGGTCGTGGTCGCCGGTTATTTCCATCCCGAATACAATGGCGGACGCGGAGAAGGCACTACCGACGAGATCGATGTGGTGGCCCATTCGATTGCGCTGGCCGAGCATGCAATCGCTCTTGCGCTGGGGGGACACGGTATGGTGGCCCAAGACGATCCCGATGCGGTCCCGCAATTGCGCCTTTCGGCCCGGGCCATTTCGGCACAGGCTGCCGCAGACCCAGACATTTCACGATCGCTGCGGCGGCTGGCGCGGTCGGCCAACACGACGGTGGCGATGGTGACCATCGTGCCTCTTATCGATTCAGGCGGCGACGGTTCCAACAAAAGCCATTCCGAACATCTGGCCCACGAAGTGCTCAAGAAGTCGGGAACGCTGATTATCGAAGATCTGCAACACTCGCCCTACGCCCATCTGCGGACTGTCGTGGAAAGCGGAGTGAGGGCTTATGGGGGCGTCCCGGTTCCGCTCGAAGACGGACAGTTGGGCGCGGTGCTGGCAATTTTCGATCAGGCGCCCAGCCTCTACGATGAGGCGCAAATCGCTTTGCTCGAAAAGGCCGTCCTCCCGCTAGCCGCAGAGATCAGGGACCTCTTGCTGCGACGCGAGGCCGAGGAAGACGAAGCCGTCGCTTAGCGGGCTCCAGGACCTCGTCTTAACACCTGTGCAACCCGGATCGGCTCTAACCTCGTGTTTTGTCGCGTGTCCGAACCGCAAAACCGTTTCGATCCCCGATCGGGTCGAGGACATGCTCCATTTCCGAAGAATGCTTTAGTGAGCGTGGCCGTCGTCGAAATCCTCGCTGCCCGTCTGCCAGTACCCGGCGGCCTTGATCCAGTCGGGGTTGTGTCTGCGCTCGTCCACCATGTGGTGACGCACCGCCTTGCTCATGGCGCTTTCGCCCGCAACGAAGATGTAGCCGTCGCCGCTGGGCAGTTCCAGGGCCTGAACGGCTCCAAGCAACCTGTGGGGATCGCCCGGCTGGGCACCTTCGCGGCTCAGCCAGTGGATCTCGGCATGGTCGGGCGCGTCGATTTTCTGGATTTCGCCATTGTCGGCAATCTCGATGACGGCGATGGCGCGGGCGTCGCGCGGCAATTCCTCGAGCCGGCGGGAAATGGCGGGAAGCGCGGTTTCATCGCCGACGAGCAGATACCAGTCGAAATCGCCCCGGACGAGGAACGAACCGCGCGGGCCCCCGACCCCTATCGTGTCGCCCGGACCTGCGTTTTGTGCCCAGCCCGACGCCGGGCCGTCGCCATGCAGTACGAAATCGAGCGTCAGGGTGCGGGCGGCGTTGTCGTAGTAACGGGGCGTATAGTCGCGCGCCTCGGGGCGTTTGCCATCGGGAAAAACCAGCCCGTTTTCTCCGCGTTCGGGAACCGGAAAGTCGTTTGCACCCGGCTCGGGGAAGAACACCTTGCAGTGATCGTCATAGGCAAGGGAAACAAAGCTTTCGAAATCGTCCGAGGTGAGCGTGATCCGCGCCATCAGCGGCGTGATGCGCTCGGATTTGACCACCTTTGCAACCCTGAATTTGAGTTCATGACGAACGCGTTCGACAAGACGGGCATGTTGGGTCATCGCAAATCATCCTCAAAAAGCTCGAGGCTGACCTACAAATGATGAGGCATTAAGTCAACTTAACATAATGTCACGCTATTATGTCGGGGAGGATGATCCGCTCGATCTGGACGATCCGGTCCTTGAGGGCCAGCTTGCGCTTCTTGAGCCGCTGGATCAGCGTGATGTCGGCCAGCCCCGATGCCGTCAGGGTATGAATTGCGGCGTCGAGATCGGCGTGTTCCTGGCGTTTGGTGGCCAGTTCAAGCCCGAGCCGTGCTTCGATTTCCTTGTCCAATGGCAGCATGATTGTTTTCCCACAGGACCCGTACCAGAGCGCGATTGGCCCCAATCGAGTCGGTTCGGCACTCTAAGCCATTGTTTTATTGTGCTCTCGAACCGGGAAAATCTGCAGCGTTCTCCCAGCGCGCTCCAGCCTCTTTCTGCCATAGATTTGCCATTGGACAAAGGCCGCAAAGAATGTGACGATACTGTCGTCCAATGATGAAAGGAGTGGCCATGACCTCACAGACTTACATCACTTCCCTGGAGCGGCGGCATCAGGATTTGGAACGAAAGATCAGCGAAGAAATGCGCCATCCGGCCCGCGATGCGCTGCTGATCGCCGCTCTCAAGCGTAAGAAACTTGAACTCAAGGACCAGTTGGTGCGCGCTCAGTACGAGACCACTCACTAAGGTCCATTCATAGACTTGTGATTTCTGTGAGGCCACGGCGAAAGCTGCGGCCTTTTTTAGTGTCCGCGGTCAGGCGAAAAACAATCCGGCAAGACCGTCATAGATCAGCTTGAGCGAGAGCAGGAAAATCAGGATATAGGCCACCCTGTAGAAAAGACCTGCATCGATACGCCTGACCAGAAACACGCCGAGCACCATGCCGGCAATCGCCGCAGGCACGAGATAGAGCGCGGCCTGCATGTTGGCGAGTGAAAGCTGGCCGAGGACGAAATAGAACGGGATCTTGCTGGCATTGATTACGGCAAAGAATACAGCGTTGGTGCCCGCGAAAAGCGCTGGCGGCAGCCGCATGGGCAGCATGTAGATCTGAACCGGGGGGCCGCCCGTGTGGCTCACAAAGCTGGTAAACCCGGCAACCGAACCCCAGAACGTTCCCCAGGGCCGCGATGGCGGCAGGCCCTCGAGTTTCTTGCGCAAGGGAAGCCAGGCGTCGAGCACGAAGGCCAGCGTGATCAGGCCGATGGCCAGGCGCACCATGGCCTCGCTGACCACAGCCGAAAGCGAAAAGGCGATCAACGTTCCGACCATGGCGCCGGGCAGCAGTATCCAGAACACTTTCCAGGCGACTTCACGCCGATAGGCGATCAGCGCGATGATATCCATGATGATCAGCAGCGGCAGCATCATGCCGGCGGCGTCGCGAGCCGGCATGACCAGGGTCAGCAAAGGCACGCCGACCACGCCCAGGCTCGCGACCAGACCGGATTTCGACAGAGCAACGAGAAAGACTGCGAGCGCAGCGACAAGAAAGAACGTCAATTGAAACATGGGGATTGGACGGGGAACAGGGCGGCATAGCGTGGGCAAATGGCCCTGATGTCAAGTCCGGGACGCCCAGAACCGTAGCCCCGATAGCGAACGCCGAACGGAAAACGGCCCGCTGCGGTGGGGCAGCGGGCCGTCTGAAACCAGGATAACAGCAGAACTATTCGCGGTCGTCGGCGTCCGCATCGTCGCCTTTGAGCGATTTGAGCTTGGCAAAGACCGATTCGGCTTCGCGCTCGGCATCGTAATTGTCCTGGGCAGGCGTATGAGTGGATTCTTCGCCTTCCTGGGGCTCATACTGGGCGCGGTTGAGCGCTTCCTCTGCGGTCATCAGGCGTGTGCCCTCGGGCGCGTCCTCGGTGATCCCGGCGGTGCGGGCCGCCTTGCGCACTTCCATGTCCAGTTCCATCTGCGAGCACAACCCGAGCGTAACAGGATCCATGGCGGTCAGATTGGCCGCGTTCCAGTGGGTGTTTTCGCGTACGGATTCGATCGTGGACTTGGTGGTGCCCACCAGCCGCATGATCTGGGCATCCTTGAGTTCGGGATGGTTGCGGACCAGCCATTTGATGGCATTGGGACGCTCGTGGCGGCGCGAGGTCGGCGTGTAGCGCGGGCCACGGCGCTTGGGGGCTGCCACCTTGACCTTGGGCTCGGAGATTTTCAGCCTGTAGTTCTCGTCGGCTTCGCCCTTGGCGATCTCCTCGCGGTTGAGCTGGCCGTTCTGGATCGGGTTTACACCGCGGATACCGCCAGCGACGTCGCCATCGGCGATGCCCTGGACCTCGAGCGGATGCAGGGTGCAGAAATCGGCGATCTGCTTGAAGGTCAGCCCTGTGTTTTCGACCAGCCAGACGGCGGTCGCCTTGGGCATGAGCAATTGTGTGGCCATGGGTAAATCTCTCCTGTGCTGCGGCCCGGTGTTCCTCCGAACCGCCCGCCTCGCCAATCTGGAATGAGGGGGAATTTGGCGCTCAATATAGGGGCCAAAAGCCGATCATGCAATCAGCAATCACACGGCGCCGGTTTCCAGCGGATCGGGGCTGCCGACCGGTTCACTCTGCGGAGTCGGTTCGGGTGGGTAGCCGTTGATGACCAGATCGAGGATTTCGGGATCGCGCATCCCACGCAGATTGAGGTGGTCGGCATCCTCGACCGACATGAACACCCCGTGCGGTGCGACGGCGAACAGGCGGCGGCCGAGAAACGCGGGAACCACAGTGTCGCGCTCGCCATGGACGATCACTATGGTATCGGCCCGACTGCCCGCGATGCGGCGCGAGGAAAAGAAGGTGTCGCGCACCAATTGCCCGGGCAGGAACGGCATGGTGGCGGCGACGACGTCGGGCAGGGACGAAAAGGGCGCTTCAAGGACGAGCGCCTGGCTGGGATAGCGCTCCGACATGGCGACGGCGACCCCGGTCCCCAGCGAATGGCCGATAAAGACCAGCCGGCTGCCGGGGGCGTGGCTCTGGGCATAGGCGATGGCGGCTTCGGCATCGAGCAGCAGTCCCTCTTCGCTTGGCGTGCCGGTTGAACCGGGATAGCCGCGATAGGCAAACGAGAGGACGCCAAAGCCCGCATCGGCCCATGGCGCACTGCCGAACCTTACAGCCTGCGGCTCGGGAACGCTGCCATTGCCGTGAAAGGCAACGATCATCGGTGCGCCTTCGCTCGGAGGCTTGAAATAGGCCTTGAGCCTTTCGCCATCGGCGGTCTCAAGCGTCACACGCTCGAAATCGGGACCGACCATGGCTGCAAAGGGCAGGGCGTTAACGAAACGGCGGGGGAAGACCATCTCGCGCTGGAAGGTATAGGCGACAGCCACCACCAGCAGATAAAGGATCAGCGAGGCCAGCACGAGGCCGCCGACAAGGCGCAGGGTAGTCTGGTTCATCCAGCCTTCAATCAAGATATCGATCATACCGGTCGCGCCCCCGGACGCTCCAAAATCATCGCAAGAGTGCGTGGTGGCAAGTGTGGTTGTGAGCTTTGACGCAATCGTGACCGATCCGTTGCCAAACCGACACATGGGGACCGGGTCCGACGGCTGGGTGTCAGGTCAGCCGGATTTCGCCGGTGTCACAATCGATGCTGGCCGTCCCGCCATAGGGCAGCGTAACGATCGGATCGGTGTGGCCGAAATCGAGATTGCCGATGACCGGCATGTCTTTCAGGCCGCGCTCGTCAAGCGCGCCGAGGACTGCTGCCTCTTGGGCCGCTTGTCCCGCTCCATCCATGCCGGCGGGACGGGAGAGCAACACCCCATTGATGCGATCAAGAATACCTTGCGCGGCAAGATTGCGCATCCAGCGGGTGACATGATCGGCGCCAGGCGCCTCTTCCGATGATTCGAGAAAGAGCACGGCACCGTTCCAATAGTCGAGCGGCGGCCACCATGGTGTTGCCTTGAGCATCTCGAGAACCTCGAAGCACCCCCCGATCAAGCGACCGCTTACCATGCCGCTGCCGCGCAGGATCCACGGGCCCGAGGAGGGGTGGCGCTCACGGGGTCGGATCTGGTTTTGGGGATCGGACCAGTCGAGTAGCTGGTCGGTCCACCCTTCGGTGCTCCAGGGCAGGGCGTGCGCGCTTCCTTCCATCGCCACTGCGCGGAACGATGCCTCTGTGGTGGGAGAGATTCCATCGTTCTCGGCAAAGCCCGACATCACTGATGGGCCGTAAAGGCTCTGCAAGCCGGCCCTGAGGCAGGCGAAATGGATTGCAGTGGTATCTGAATAGCCAATCAGCAGCTTGGGATTGGCGGCGACCACTGCCAGGTCAAGAAATGGTTCGAGCCTGACGGCATCATCGCCGCCGATGGAGGCGAACACGCCCTTGATGCCGGGATCGGAAAAGGCAGCCATGATGTCGTCGGCGCGGGCGGAAGGGTTCGCCGCCAACCAGTCCGCATCGGCACGGGCGTGGGGCATCTCGACGATTTCAAATCCAAATCGCTCCCGCAGGCAGGAAAGCCCGGCCTCGTAGCGATGGGGAAAGACCGATGGGCCGCCCCAACTTGGCGAGACGATTGCTATGGTATCGCCTGGTGAAAGGCGCGGAGGTATGACGAGTGGGGTGGGCCAGTTAAGGGTCATGAGTCCTTGCCGACCGTCAGGACAATCTTGCCGTAATGGTCGGGGGCTTCCATGGCGCGGTGGGCATCGGCGGCGTTTTTAAGGGGGAAGGACGTGATGCGCGGCGGCACGATTTTTCCCGCCTGGATGGCCGGCCAAATCCTGGTCTCGAGGCCCTGGGCAAACCGGGCCTTGGTCGCTGCAGGTTGTGGGCGCAGGGTCGATCCCGAAAGGGTCAGCGCATTCATCAGAACCAGGCCCAGATTGATCTCGGCTTTGGCGCCTCCCCGGATTGCCAGCTGAATGACATGGCCGCCATAGGCGCAGGCCTTGAGGTTGCGATTGGCGTACGCGCCGCCGATAATGTCGATGACGATGTCGGCACCCCGGCCCTCGGTGAGGGTTTTGGTGCGCTCGATGAAGTCCTCGCTGGTGTAATCGATCGTATGGGCGGCGCCCATGCTTTGGGCATAGCTGGCCTTTTGAGCGCTGGAGGTCGTTGCGATGGCTGTCGCACCAAAGAGGCGGCAAAGCTGGATGGCGCTGGCGCCGATCCCGCCTGATCCCCCATGAATCAGAACGGTCTGACCGCTTGCCAGCCCCGCCCGTTCGACAAGCGTTTGCTGGAGAGTAAAAAAGGTTTCCGGCAGCGTTGCCGCTTCGATATGTGACCAGTTTTCGGGCTTGGGCAGAACCTGACCGGCGGGCACGGCCACATAGGCCGCATAACCACCACCGTTGCAGAGCGCCACAACCTCATCGCCGAGGGCAAACCGGGTTTCGCCTTCTCCGAGAGCCGCCACGACACCGGAGACTTCGAGGCCGGGGAGCGGGGAGGAATCGGCGGGCGGCGGATAAGCGCCCTGTCTTTGGGAGATGTCGGGTCCGTTGACCCCGGCCGCCGCGACGGCAATGAGCACTTCGCCCGGTGCGGGCGAGGGTGTGGGAACACTTATCGGCTTGAGAACCTCGGGGCCACCTGGCTCGGAGATTTCGATGGCTTGCATCTGATCTTGAATAGTCATGGACGCCATCTTAATCGCACGCCACAATGGGCCAAGAGTAAATTTGAGGAGATCAGCATGGAAGACGATGCCCCACGCCGCATGCCGGTCCACGAGGTTGGCATGCCTCTCGACACACTGTCGGTCGACGAACTTGAGGATCGGATCGAAATTTTGAAGGCCGAAATTGTTCGTCTTGAAACGGCCATCCAGGGCAAGACGGCAAGCCGCGATGCGGCCGATGCGGTGTTCAAATTCTAGGAGCTGCAGAAAAGCGAGGAGCGATGGTCACCTGCCGGTAAGGTTAAAAAAGCGAGTCGCGTTAAGGAAAATTTTACGGGTTCGGTTTAGGTTTTCATCATCCAGTTTGCGCTGGAGTTTTTCAGAGCGGTTCCTTCCCTCTGTTTGACGCCTCCCTGTTAACTTTCGAGAGCCGTTTGCTTGACGGCTCTTTTTTCTTTTCTGGGGCAGGCGATCGCCGGAACCAAATTGCGTTAAGGCTAGTTGCAACTCCTCGGCGGCCCGTGATGACGGGATGGCCAAAAACGCATAGACTGCGCCCGAAGAATCCAGAGTGTTCGAGGAGTGCCCGTGGACGATATGAAGTCCCCCAGCGATGCCGTCGCATTGACACCCAGGCTGCTGACATCGGGCGGGTTCGATCTGCTCTATCGCGAGGGCATGACCCTGATCGAGGAGGTCGCGGCCTATCTCGACGGCGAGGGGCGGGGCGAGAGCAAAGGGCTCAGCAGGGATGCCGCTTTCCTCTATGCCACCGAGAGCATGCGGCTGACCACGCGGCTGATGCAGCTTGCCTCATGGTTGTTGCTGCAGCGCGCCGTCAACGAGGGCGAGATATCGCCTGAACAGGCGCGCAGTGAAAAATCCAAGGTCAAGTTCTCGGCGCTGCCCTCCGATCGCGGTGGTCCGGGCTGGGATGACATTCCCGAAACCATGAAAGCCTATATCGCCAAGGGCGATCGGCTGTTCGAGCGCGTCGTCAAGTTCGATCGTATCGAGCGTGGAGAGGATTTGCCCCCCGAGCCGGAAGGCGAAAATGCCTTGTCGGCCCAGATGGACCGACTCAAGGCGGCTTTCGGCGGTCGCTAAGCTGGCAGGCGAAAACAAAAAGCCCGGCGCGATTGGCCGGGCTTTTGTCTTAAAAGTGTTGGATTGTTACGAACCCAGGATGCCCTTGAACTTTTCCTTGAAGCGCGACACGCGGCCGCCACGGTCGACGAGCTTGCCCTGACCGCCGGTCCAGGCCGGGTGAGTCGTGGGGTCGATGTCGAGGGTCAGCTTGTCGCCTTCCTTGCCGTAGGTCGAACGGGTCTGGTATTCGGTCCCGTCGGTCATCGCTACGGTGATGAAGTGGTAGTCGGGGTGGATGTCTTTTTTCATTGGATCGGGCCCTAAATCAAACGGGCGCTACCGCGCCCAGACGAAACGTCTCGCAAATTCGTTGGCGGCCTTTTACAGAATGCAGCGCCACAGCGCAAGGGGCGGCATGAAGGCACATCGGCGGCATGCAAACTTGCCCCGAGGCCGGTCAGGGACTATCTAGGCCCAAACAGGAATAACCCGCCATGTCGGAAACCGCTGCCAATCCCACCCCAAACGATGCCGAAAGCGAAGTGCCGCGTCTCAAGGCCGGCGCCCAGGCGTCCTCGCTCAAGCCGTTGAGCCGGCTTATGCCGTATCTGGGGCGCTATCCCTTGCGGCTGGTGCTGACGCTGGCCTTTCTTTTGATCGCGGCGATTGCTTCTCTGTCGATTCCCTATTTCGCCGGCAGTTTCATCGACGAAGGGTTCGTTACTGAAAATTTCGAGATCGTTTCCTCCTATGCGTGGCTGATTATCGTCATCGGCGCGGTCATGGCGATTTCGGCGGGGGCGCGATTTTATCTGATCTCGGTGATCGGCGAACGGGTGATCGCCGATTTGCGCCAGGACGTTTTCAACCATTTGCTGACCCTTGATGCGACGTTTTTCGACGTCAACCGGGTGGGCGAGTTGACCTCGCGTCTCAACGCCGACGTTGCTGTGATCCGCAGCGCAGTGGGATCGTCCGCGTCGCTGGCGCTGCGCTCGCTGATCCTGATGATCGGTGCGCTGTTGATGATGTTTTTGACCAATTTCCAGCTTGCGCTGGGGGTTATCGTGGTCATTCCCATCATCGTGTTCCCGCTCGTTGCCATGGGGCGGCGGATGAAAAACGTGTCACGGGTGACCCAGGATACGTTGGCCGATCTTTCGGCCATGGTTACCGAGACGCTGTCCTCGGTCAAAACCGTCAAGTCCTTCGTGCAGGAGGAAAGCCAGCAACAGCTTTTCCAGGGCTATGCGGAAACCACCTATCGGGCCGAGCTCAAGCGGCTTCTGACGCGCTCGCTGCTCATCGGGATTGTGATGTTTGTCACCATGTCGGCGCTGGTGGTGCTGGTCTGGCTGGGCAGGCAGGCCGTGTTTGCGGGGATGATCAGTGTTGGCGAGGTCGTCCAGTTCGCCATCTATGCGGTGATTGCCACAAGTGCGCTCACCAATATGAGCGACCTGTTTGGCACGCTCCAGCAAGTGTCGGGGGCCACCGAGCGGCTGATCGAATTGCTCGATACGCGCTCGAGCCTGCCGATCCGTCCCGATCCGGTGGCCATGCCTGTGCCGCCGTTGGGCAATGTGGCGTTCGAGGGCGTCGATTTCTCCTATATGACGCGCGACGATGCGCCGATCCTCTCGCAATTGTCCTTTGCCGTCGAGCCGGGTGAAACCGTGGCGCTTGTCGGCGCGTCGGGAGCAGGAAAATCGACGGTTTTTGCGCTGTTGCAGCGGTTCTACGACGTCAATTCGGGCGCCATCATCGTCGACGGTGTCGATGTGCGCGATGCCGATCCGGCCGATCTGCGCCAGCGGTTTGCCTCGGTCGATCAGGAGCCGGTGATCTTTGCCGGCTCGATCACCGATAATATCCGCTTTGCCAAGCCCGATGCCACGATGGCGGAAATTCGCACCGCGGCCGATGCGGCGTTGGTGACCGGGTTTGTCGAAGACCTCCCCAAAGGGTTCGATACGCTGGTGGGCGAGCGCGGTGTCATGCTGTCTGGTGGGCAAAAGCAGCGGGTGGCAATTGCCCGGGCGTTGCTCAAGGATGCGCCGATCCTGTTGCTCGACGAGGCGACGAGCGCACTCGATGCGCAGAGCGAGCATCTCGTCCAGCAGGCGCTCGAACGCCTTATGGAAGGACGGACCACGCTGGTCATTGCCCACCGGCTGGCGACGATCCGCAACGCCGACCGCATCCTGGTGCTCGAAAAAGGGCAGTTGATCGACGAGGGAACGCACGGCCAATTGGTCAAGAAGGGCGGCCGTTACGCCGAGTTGGCCAAGCTCCAGTTCCGGCTCAACGAGGAGGCTCTGGCGGCAGGTTAGAGCGTATCCGGCAAAAGCATGTCCTCGACGCGATCGGGGTTGGAAACGGCTTTTGCGGATTGGGCGCGCGAGAGGCCCGCGCCCTATTGCTCGCGATCGCGTTCGTAGTGTGCCGTGAGCGGGAAGACCGGCAACCAGGCCTCGCGCCGGATCGTCCAGTTCTCATAGATGGGTGTAAAAAGGTCTGGCGTGTCCAGAATGCCCAGATGCACTTCGATCTCGTCGCCCGACCGGGCAAAGACGGACGAGCCGCAGCGCGGACAGAAGTGGCGGCCCTGATAGGCCTGGGTCTGCCCGGCAATGCTCACAGCATCCTGGGCGAAGATCGCGGCGGCGTAAAACAACGCGCCGTGATGCTTGCGACAATCGAGGCAATGGCACAGGCCCACCCGGTCAGGTTTGCCGTTGGCGGTGATCTTGACCGCACCGCACAGGCATTGGCCGGTGACCTGCTCCATGGCGAATGTCTCTAGGCCTCGGTCAGCTTGAATTCGATACGCCGGTTGCGGCGGTAGGCCTCGTCGTTGTCGGCAGGGTCAAGAGGGGCATATTCACCGAACCCTGCTGCCACCAGCCGATTGGGCGACACACCCTGTTCGACCAAAAGCTTGGCGACCGAAATAGCGCGCGCCGCCGAAAGCTCCCAGTTCGAAGGGAACTGGGGGGTTGAAATCGGGCGGCGGTCGGTGTGTCCATCGATGCGCAACACCCAGGGAATGTCGGCGGGAATTTCGGTTTCCAGCTCGAGAATGGCATCGGCGAGCGCGCTGATCTGGGATTGTCCCTCGGTGGAAATCTGGGCCTGTCCGGCGTCAAAAAGAACTTCGGACTGGAAGACGAAACGATCGCCAACCACCTGCACGTCGGACCGTCCTTCAAGGATTTCGCGCAAGCGGCCGAAAAAATCCGAGCGGTAGCGCGAAAGGTCCTGCACACGCTGGGCGAGGGCGAGGTTGAGACGGCGCCCCAGATCGGCGATCTGGGTGCGGCTCTCGGTGTCGCGCAGTTCGGACGCCTCCAGTGCCGCTTCGAGGGCACCGATCTGCTGGCGTAACGCGGCAAGCTGCTGGTTGAGCAGGGCGACCTGCGCCTGGGCTTCCGAGGACAGCTCGCGCTCTTCGGACAATTCGGTTTCGAGCCCGGCGATGGTGGAATCATAATCGGCGATGCCATCGCCCAGCCCGGCCAACTGGTCTTGCAGGCTGTCGCGCTCGGCCTCGACGCCGGAAAGCGTTGCCGAGAGCGAGGAAATGGAAAGCTCGAGTTCCTCGGAATTGGCGCGTTCGAGCTGGAGCAGTTCGGTCAACTCGGCAATCTGGGCATTGAGCCGGGACAGTGCCGTGTCGCGGCCAAGGATTTCCTGGTTAAGGAAGAACTGGGCGATCATGAACAGTGAGAGCAGGAAGATGATGACCAGCAACAGGCTCGACAGCGCGTCGACATAGCCGGGCCAGTAGCTGGGGCGTTCAGCAGAAGAGCGTCCGCGGACGAGTGCCATGGGCGAGGGGTCCTAGTTCTGGCCGTCGCGGGGACGGTCATTGTCCTGCAACAGGGTGTCGATCAGCGTCGTGAGACGCTTGTTGACCTCGGCCTGTTCGGCGATGTGGGCGCGCAGATCTTCCTGTTCGGCCCTTATGTGCTTGACCAGCCCGTCGATTCCCTTGGCCAGCTCGGCCATGGCGCGAATGGCGTTCTGGGAGGAGTTCTGGGTCTGCATCGTCGCGCCGAGCCGTTCGAACATCTGCTGCATTTCGGGGCCGGATACGCCGAAATTGTTGGCCTGCATTGTGGCGATGGGATGATCGAGTTCGGTCATCGAACTCATCCAGTCCTCGAGATCGGTATAGAAAGCGTTCTGGGCCTGGCCGGCCTGCAGGTCCAAAAACCCCAGCACCAGAGATCCTGACAGGCCGAACAGCGAGGACGCAAAGGCGATCGACATGCCGCCCAGCGGGGCCTCGAGCCCATCCTTGAGATTGCCGAAGATGTTTGTGGTGTCGCCCGATGTGACGTCGAGGTTCTGAATGACGCCGGAGACGGCGCCCACTGTCTGGAGCAGGCCGTAGAATGTGCCGAGCAGGCCCAGGAAGACCAGCAGGCCGGTAAGATAGCGCGCCGTATCCTTGGCTTCATCGAGCCGGATGCCCACCGAATCAAGGATCGAACGCATGGAAGCGGGGGTAATCACCGTCTCGCCGAGGCGGTCGCGCATGATCGCAGCGACGGGCGCAAGCAGGACGGGCGCGCGGCGCAATTGGCCGGCATTGCCCTCCTGGAGCGAATTGACCCAATTGACCTCGGGGAACAGGCGGATCACCTGCCGGAAGGACAGGATGATGCCGACCAGCAGAACGAACAGGATCATGCCGTTGATGAACGGGTTGGACCAGAACGCGTCGAGCAGTTGCGGCAGAAGGATGATCGCGACCATCGCCACGAGGACGAGGAAAATCACCATCTTGATGAGATAGACCGAAGGATTGGCGAGGCGATACGGGTCGTATGATTGCGTCATAAAGGGCCGGCTCCTGGCAGCGCTGCCGGTCAAGTGACCGGCCAGCGTGTCAAATTTGCGCCAGCTTAGTCAGACCATGGTGACCTGACAATGACTTGAGCGATGGTTAAGGAAAAGTGACCTCTATTTCACCGACTGGATGGCCTTGAGCAGTTCGCGCTGGATAAGCTCGTTGCCGGCGACCACTTCGCCCTTGGCAACCGCATCATTGCCACCGGCAAAGTCGGTCAGGAAGCCGCCGGCTTCCTTGACAACCAGCAGGCCCGGCGCGACGTCCCAGGGCTTCAGGCCCGCTTCCCAGACCCCGTCGAACCGCCCGGCGGCCAGCCATGCCAGATCCATCGAGATCGAGCCAGAGCGCCGGATACCCGAAACGGCGGGGGTGATGTGAGCCAGCTGGCGCAATTGCAATGCGTCGAGCGCCCGGCCCTGCGAGTTGATGCCCGTGCACATGAGCGCTTCGGAAAGATGCTTGCGGCCGGCAACGCGCAGGCGGCGGTTGTTGAGCCAGGCGCCATTGCCCTTTTCGGCGGTGAACAATTCGTCCATCACCGGGTTGTAGATGACCGAGGAGACGATCTCGTCATTGCGTTCGAGCGCGATGGCGACGGCAAAAATGGGCACGCCGTGCAGGAAATTGGTCGTCCCGTC
The DNA here is from genome assembly GCA_002723255.1 of Pelagibacterium sp. GTDB lineage: Bacteria > Pseudomonadota > Alphaproteobacteria > Rhizobiales > Devosiaceae > Pelagibacterium > Pelagibacterium nitratireducens. The sequence continues at coordinate 33,044 of PBNW01000061.1, forward strand.
GATGGGGTCGACGATCCAGCGGTGCATACCGTCGGTACCCTTGATTTCCCCGCCTTCTTCCATGAGGAAGGAATAGGTGGGACGGGCCTTCATCAACTCGTCCATGACGACCTTTTCGGAGCGCTTGTCGGCAACCGAAACGTAATCGGCCGGCCCTTTGCGCGAGACCTGCAGGTTTTCGACTTCGCCGAAATCGCGGATCAGGCCCCTGCCGGCTTTCATGGCTGTGTTGACCATGATGTTCATCAGCGCTGAGCGAGCCATGATAGTATCCTTTACGCTTGTCTCTGTACCGGCTGGCAGGCGATTGTGCGGTGCTCTCTAGCACGCGCTGCCGTGCAGTCAAAGAAAACACCCTCCCTTGACGGGGAGGGCGGGGAAATTGCGGAGGTGGCCGAAAATCAATCCGCGCGGCGGATATAGGTCACTTCAGTGGTATCGACGATGATCTTCTGGCCGATGCCGACAAAGGGCGGGACCATTGTCTTGACGCCGTTTTCGAGCGTTGCGGGCTTGAAGGAATTGGCCGCCGTCTGGCCCTTGACCACCGGCTCGGTGTCGGTGACTTCGAGGGTCACCTGCGCGGGAAGCTGCACGCCAAGGGGCGTCTCTTCGTACATTTCGACGGTCACCATCATGCCATCCTGAAGGAAGGCGGCGCGCTCGCCGACGAAGTCGGTGGCCAGTTCGATCTGCTCGTAGCTTTCGGTGTTCATGAACACCAGAGCGTCGCCCTGGGCATAAAGATACTGGAAATCGCGCTGTTCGAGCGTCACGCGCTCGACCGTCTCGGCCGAACGGAAGCGTTCGTTGAGCTTGGTGGTGCCCTGAATGGCCTTGAGTTCGACCTGCGCATAGGCGCCGCCCTTGCCGGGCTTGACGTGATCGACCTTGACCGCGACCCAGAGGCGGTCCTGATGCATGATCACGTTGCCGGGACGGATTTCGTTACCGTTGATCTTCATTGCAAAAAAACTTTTCGTTGCTGCGCCCGCGCGGAAGGGCGCTCAGGGCCGATAATACTGGTGGGCTGGCTTTTGCCCCAGAACGGGGCGGTTTTCAAGCCATAGAACGTTTTGGCCGATCATCGGGAGTCGGTAAGCCCGTCGAGAAGAATGGGCGGGGTATCCAGGGTATTGGGAAGCGAGACCCCGGCGGGGGCCTGCCCGGTATCGGCAGCGGCATTTTCCGAGGGTGGAACGCCGGGCCAATAGCGGGCCCGTTCTTCGGCACGGGCGAGGGTCTCCGGGGCGATGCCGCGCAGCATCTGTTCGAGTGCGTCCTCGGTCAAACCCTGCCTGCGGGCCAGGGTGCGGTACATGGCGGCGGTCTCGATATCTTCGGCGACACCTTCGGCAGCGGCCAGCATCATCGCGTAGCGCACCTGACCCACTGCATTTCCGGCCTCGGCGGCGCGGCCATACCAGCGCGCAGCGCCCTGGGCATCGCGGGTGCCGTCACGGGCACCCATATAGAGCAAGGTTGCGTATTCGACCTGGGCTTCGGGCAGGCCCTGTTCGGCGGCCATTTCGAGGAGATCGAGTGCCCCGGCGGGATCGGGCGCGACCCCGGCGCCCTCGAGCAGCATGATGGCATAGTCATATTGCGCTTCGGGAAGCCCCGCTTCAGCTGCCTCCCCGATCAACTCGGCCGCCTGGACGAGACTGGGTTCGGCATAGGTTCCCTCCACATGGAGCAGGCCCAGATTGTACTTGGCCGCCATATGCCCGCCATCGGCGGCCTTTTGGAACAGCGCGGCGGCGCGTTCGCGATTGCGTGGCACGCCAGTGCCGGTCTGATAGATCATGGCGAGCTGGAACGTCGCCTGAATGTCACCGTTCTGGTCGGCCTGGGCGTACCAGGTGATGGCGCGCGGGATATCCTGTGGCACGCCGAGCCCATTGGCGTGGATTTCCGCGATCAGGGTCTGCGCCACGGCATCGCCGGTCGCGGCGCGACGTTCGGCCAGCCGCAGGGCGGTCAGATAGTAGCCGCGCTGGAAGGCGCCATAGGCCAGATCGACGCCCTCGGGCGGGTTGAGCAGCATGCGCGAGATGTCGAGTGCTTCGTCCATCTGCTGGCTCTGGGCAACGGCTAAGACGGGGGAGAGCGCGATAAGCCCGGCAAGGAGTGTTGCTGACAGTCTCATGTGGCGTCTCCGGGGGCGATCTTGTCCCAGTCGGCCTGCACGAATGCGGCAAATTCGGATTTGAGGCCGGAGAGATCCTGTGAGAGGTCGGCGCAAAAAACCGAGGGCACCTCGAAGGTTTCGGCCCACCAATCGGCCATCTCGCGCCCGTCGACATCGGTGCGGTCGCCAAACATTAAATAGTCGATATCGAGCTCGCCCCGGGTCATGGCCTCGTGTCGCGAGCCGATATCGCCGGTGCCCACGATGAAATCGGGCTTGAGTGCGTCCAACGCTTCGCGCAGTGCCTTGATGCCGCCCGACATGTGCACGCCATCCACATAGGCTTTCCTGACCAGATCGGGCCGGTTGTCGAGCAGTACGGCGCAATTGGTTTTCTGAGCGATTTTGGCCAGCGTCTTTGCACGGTCGGTATAGGCGAAATCGTCCTCCTCGCCAGCCTTGAGCAACAGCGCCGCAGCCGGCACGCGTGCCAAAGTCGCTTCGAGCCGTTCAACATCGATCTCCGGCTCTGCAATCAGGAATATTTCTGCCATGGTGCCCCAGTCGTTTCGCTCCCCTTTGCCGCCAAACAATGACAAAAAAAGGGACGCTGCGTCGATACAGCGTCCCTTTGCGTATGGGAAGACTATTCGGCAGTACGATGCCAGCGCTTTTCCGGCCTTGCCGCCGGAAAAACCGTTCAGGCCGCCCTGTCGAGTTCGGGAGCCCACCGGCCCAGCGAGGCCAGCGAATTCATCCTGGCGCGGTGGATGAACGCGCGGCGTCCAGCTTCGACATTTTCGGCCTTGCCGCCCCAGGTCTGAAGCGCTTCGGCCTGCAAAGCACGGCCGTAGGAAAAGGTCAGCGCCCAGGGCAGCTTGCCGATATTGTGCATGGCCGAGAGATTGGCGCTGGCCTGTTCGGAGGTCTGGCCGCCCGAAAGGAAAGCGATACCGGGAACGATGGAGGGCACAGTGGCCTTCAGCGTCCGTACCGTGCGTTCGGCGACCTCTTCGATGGAGACCTTGGGGCCGTTGACGCCGGGGATCACCATGTTGGGTTTCAAGATCATCCCATCGAGCGCCACACCGGCCATGCGCAGCTGTTCGAAGACTTCGCCGAGCGTGTCGGTGGTGACTTTTTCGCAGGTTTCGATCGTGTGGTTGCCGGGCTTGCCGTCGGCCAGTACTTCGGGTTCGACGATCGGCACGATGCCCGCTTCCTGGCAGAGCGCCGCATAGCGGGCGAGGGCATGGGCGTTGGCGTGGACCGAAGCGCGGGTGGGCTTGTTTTCGCCGATGCCGATGACGCCGCGCCATTTGGCAAAGGCGGCGCCGATCCGTGCGTATTCGGCGAGGCGGTCGCGCAGGCCATCGAGGCCTTCGGTCACCGTCTCATCGATATAGCCGGGCATGGGCTTGGCGCCGGTATCGACCTTGATGCCGGGCAGGCAGTTGGTGGCGCGGAGCATGTCGACGAAGGGCGTGCCATCGGCGGCTGATTGGCGGATCGTTTCGTCAAACAGGATGACGCCGGAAATATAGTCGGTCATCGCTTCGGTGGCGCCGAACAGCATCTCGCGATAGTCGCGACGATTTGTTTCGGTCGATTCCAGGGAGATGGAATCGAAGCGTTTCTTGATGGTGCCGGTCGATTCGTCGGCGGCCAGGATGCCCTTGCCGGGCGCAACGAGCTGGTTGGCGATCTCGCTCAGTCGAGACATCGGACGCTAAACCCCATGGATGTGAATGTGGGGCTAAAATACCCGAACGTCACGGTCACAATCGATTAGACGTTCGGGTATAGAACGAAGGGATTAGGCGGGCGTTGTCTGTTTACTCAACGGGGTTTGAGTGCATCCACGCCCGGAAGCGGTTTGCCTTCCATCCATTCGAGAAAGGCGCCACCGGCAGTCGAGACATAGGTGAAGCTGTCCTTGACCCCGGCATGGGCCAGGGCAGCGACGGTATCGCCACCACCCGCGACCGAAGTCAGAAGCCCTTTTTTGGTGCGTTCGGCGGTGTATTTGGCAATCTCGACGGTTGCCGTGTCGAATGGATGCATCTCGAAGGCACCCAGTGGGCCGTTCCAGACGACGGTTTTGGCTTCGTTGATCGCGGTCTTGATCTTTTCGACCGATTGCGGCCCGGCGTCGAGCACCATGCCGTCCTTGTCGATGGCGTCGAGCCCATAAACGCGGCTTGGCGTATCGGCCTTGAAATGCCAGGCGACGACGCCGTCGATAGGCAGGATGATGGCGCAGCGGGCTTCTTCGGCCTTGTCCATTATGCGCAGCGCGGTTTCCTTGAGGTCGCGTTCGCACAGCGATTTGCCCACGTCATAGCCCAGCGCGTAGATGAAGGTGTTGGCCATGCCGCCGCCGATCACCAGCGCCTCGACCCGTGTGACGAGATTTTCGAGCAGGTCGATCTTGGTGGAGACCTTGGCGCCGCCGACGATGGCGATGACCGGCTTTACCGGATGGCCCAGCCCGGCTTCGAGCGCCTTGAGTTCGGCTTCCATGGCACGGCCGGCGGCGGCGGGCAGGGCGTGCGCCAGGCCTTCGGTCGAGGCATGGGCGCGGTGGGCCGCCGAAAAGGCATCGTTGACATAGAGGTCACCCAGCGAAGCCATGGTGGCGACCAGTTCGGGATCGTTGGTTTCCTCGCCGGGATGGAAGCGGGTGTTTTCCATAAGCACCACCGAACCGGCTTCGGCGCTTTGAATCACCTTCTTTGCATCGGAGATATCGGACCAGTCGGTGGACGCGAAATGGACCGGCTTGCCGATGATCTTGTGCAGGGCGCTCACCACCACCTTGAGGCTCATGTCGGGATCGACCTTGCCCTTGGGGCGTCCGAAATGGGCAAGAAGGATTGGCAAACCGCCCTTGTTGGCGATCTCCTGGATGGTGTGGGCCACACGCTCGACGCGGGTGGCGTCGCTCACCTTGCCATCCTTGACGGGCACGTTGAGGTCGACGCGGACAAGCACGCGTTTCCCGTCGAGGTCGAAATCGTCAAGGGTCTTGAAGGCGGCAGTCATGGTCGCATCCATCCGGTCTGGAATTCGAAAGGTCCCCTCGGCCATCACAGTGGCTCAAGGGCGGGCGATAGGCAAGAAAAAGGCGCTCCGAACGGAGCGCCCTTCGATTGGCAATCGTTGGGCTCAGAGCACCTTGCCAAACGCCACGGCGGTGTCGCTCATGCGGTTGGAGAACCCCCATTCATTGTCGTACCAGGACAGGATACGCACGAAAGTGCCTTCCATGACCTTGGTCTGGTCCATGTGAAAGATCGAGGAATGGGGATCGTGGTTGAAATCGGTCGACACCAGCTTTTCGTTGGTAAATCCCAGGATACCCTTGAGCTTGCCCTCGGCAGCGGTCTTGATCGCCGTGTTGATTTCCTCGACCGAAGTTGTCCTTTTGGCGATGAACTTGAAGTCCACCACCGACACATTGGGGGTCGGCACGCGGATCGAGGTGCCGTCGAGCTTACCATTGAGTTCGGGCAACACCAGGCCCACGGCCTTGGCGGCGCCCGTGGTGGTGGGGATCATCGAGAGCGCCGCGGCGCGACCGCGATAGAGATCCTTGTGCATGGTGTCGAGCGTGGGCTGGTCACCGGTGTAGGAGTGGATCGTGGTCATGAAGCCTTTTTCGATGCCCACGGCTTCATTGAGGACATAGGCGACCGGGGCCAGGCAGTTGGTGGTGCACGAGGCGTTCGAGATCACCGAATGCTCGGGCGAAAGCTTGTCGTGGTTGACGCCATAGACCACCGTCAGGTCCGCGCCTTCGGCGGGTGCCGAAACGATCACTTTCTTGGCGCCGGCTTCGAGATGGGCCGAGGCCTTTTCCTTGGAGGTAAAAATGCCCGTGCATTCCATCACGATATCGACGCCCATCTCCCCATGAGGCAGTTCGGCAGGATTGCGTACGGCAGTCACCTTGATCGGGCCACGGCCCACGTCGATCGTATCGCCTGAAACCGTCACGGTGCCGGGAAAGCGGCCATGCACCGAATCGTAGCGGATCAGGTGGGCATTGGTTTCCACCGGCCCGAGGTCGTTGATGGCAACGACCTCGATGTCGGTGCGGCCGGATTCGATGATGGCGCGCAGGACGTTGCGGCCGATGCGGCCAAATCCGTTGATGGCGACGCGGACGGTCATGGAGCTACTCCTTGAGTATGGATATGCCGAACGGGAGGAAAAAGGGGCGCTGAACACGCCCCTCGGGATTTGAAAGTCTCTTAAAGTTGGGCTTTGGCCGCTTCAACAGCGGCTTTGGTTGTAATACCGAAGTGGTTGTAGAGCGCGTTGATCTCGCCCGAGGCACCGAACCCGGTCATGCCGACAAAGCGGCCCTTCTCGCCGAGGAATTTGGACCACCCCATCTCGATGCCCGCCTCGATGGCGACGCGGGCCCGCGCCTTGCCAAACACCGTACGCTTGTAATCTTCGGACTGGGCCCAAAACAATTCCATCGAAGGCACCGATACCGCGCGGGCCGAAATGCCCTCGTCGGTCAGCTCCTTGGCGGCTTCGACGGCAAGCTGGGTTTCCGAGCCGGTGCCGAAGATGACGACGTCGGCGTCCTTGTCACCCCAGATCGAATACGCGCCGCGCAGGCACTGGTTGTCTTTGGAGTATTCGGTGCGCAATGCCGGCAGGTTCTGGCGCGAAAGCGCGAGCACCGAAGGCTGCTTGAAGCGTTCGAGGGCGATTTCCCAGCATTCGGCCGCTTCCATGGCGTCGGCGGGGCGGAAGACCAGAAGGCCGGGGATGGCCCTGAGGGCTGCCAGATGCTCGACCGGCTGATGGGTCGGCCCGTCTTCGCCCAGACCGATGGAATCATGGGTCATGACGAGCCCGACCCGGATGCCCATCAGGGCGGCAAGCCGGATCGAAGGGCGGCAGTAGTCGGTAAAGGTCAGAAAGGTGCCGCCATAGGGGTAGAGCCCGCCATGGAGCGCAATTCCGTTCATGGCCGAAACCATGCCGTGCTCGCGGATACCGTAATGGACATAGCGGCCCGAATAATCGTTGGCGGTCAGCGGCAGGGTCTGGGAGGTATTGGTATTGTTCGAGCCGGTCAGATCGGCCGAACCACCGAGGGTTTCGGGCATGGCGCCATTGATGACTTCGAGCGCCTTCTGGGAGGAGGCGCGGGTGGCGAGCTTGGGCTTTTCCTCGGCGAGCTTGTGCTTGTAGCTGGCCATCGCCGTCTTGAGCGCTTCAGGCAGATCGCCGCGCATGCGGCGTTCGAATTCGCCCTTGGTCTCGGCATCTGCGGCATTGAGGCGTTCGGTCCAGGCGCTGCGCGCCTTGGTGCCGCGGTTGCCCGCAAGCCGCCAGGCGTCCATCAAATCTTCGGGCACCTCGAACGGGCCGTATTTCCAGCCGAGCTCGGCCTTGGCCAGTGCAATTTCGTCGGTTCCGAGCGGGGAGCCGTGCGCCTTGGCGGTGCCGGCCTTGTTGGGCGAACCGAAGCCGATCGTGGTCTTGGCGGCAATGAGCGTCGGCTTGTCGGACTTCTGGGCGTCCTTTAGTGCCTTTTCGATCTGGTCGGGATCGTGACCGTCGATTTCCATCGTGTTCCAGCCGACAGCCTTGAAGCGGGCGATCTGGTCGGTGGAATCGGCCATCGAGACCTTGCCGTCGATGGTGATGTCGTTGTTGTCCCAGATGACGATAAGCTTGTTGAGTTTCAGATGCCCGGCCAGCGAGATCGATTCCTGGGAAATGCCTTCCATAAGGCACCCGTCACCGGCATAGACGTAGGTGAAATGGTTGACCAGATCATCGCCGTATTCGGCGTTGAGATGGGCTTCGGCGATCGCCATGCCGACCGAATTGCCAAGGCCCTGGCCCAGCGGCCCCGTGGTGGTTTCGATGCCATCGGCGTGGCCGTATTCGGGATGGCCGGCAGTCTTGTAACCGAGCTGGCGGAAATTTTTGATGTCGTCGAGCGTCATGTCCTCGTAGCCCAGAAGGTAAAGCGAGGAATAAAGCAGCATCGACCCGTGGCCCGCCGAGAGCACGAACCGGTCACGGTCCGGCCAGTGGGGGGCCTTGGGGTCGAATTTCATGATCTTGGTGAACAGCACGGTGGCGATGTCGGCGCCGCCCATGGGCAGTCCCGGATGGCCGGAATTGGCGGCCTGCACGGCGTCCATGGAAAGGGCGCGAATGGCATTGGCCATGGCATCGTGTTTGGCTCTGTCTGTCATGATATCCCGAAGCGTTCGACGTTAGGAAAAATGGCGATGCGGCGGTCCGCACGAGACGGCCCGGTCGCGCGAGGCAGACACATAACAGGTCCGGTTAACGAGTCAATGTCGGGGCCGTCTTGCCCGGGGGGTGGCGCCCTTGCCATTTCCGCCACTTTTGGGGTTATTGTGGGCACCAGAGGCAATGGATTCGAAGGACGCGCCCAAAGTGACATCGCCATCGACCGGAGAGAGCTTTACCACAGCCATCGAACGGCTCGACCGGGCGCTCAACCGGCTCGACACATCGGTCCGCTCGCTGTCGGGACGGCTGCGCACATCGTCCCAGCTTCAGGCCGACAGCCAGCGGCTGGCCGGAGACCTCGACCGGGCCAATGCGCGGGCCGAACGGCTCGACCAGGCCGCCGAGACGGTTTCCAGGCGCATCGAGGAGGCGATGACCCGCGTGCGTTCAGTGCTCGAAGAGGGAGATGCCCGTGGCTGAAGTCAGTGTCGAAATCAATGGCCGCAAATACCGCATGGCGTGCGAGGACGGGCAGGAAACCCACCTCTCGTCGCTGGCCACCCGATTCAACAGCTATATCGACGATTACAAGGGCACGTTCGGCGAGATCGGCGATAACCGGCTTACGGTCATGGCCGGGATTGCGGTGGTCGATGAGCTTGTCGAGGCCGAGCGCAAGCTCGAGCAGCTGCGGGGCGAACTGCAGACGGTGACCAAGGCGGGCAACGACGTGGCCGCCGAGGCCGAAACCATGGAAAGCAAGTTCGCCGCCAAGCTGGCCGATGTCGCCCGCCGTATCGAATCGATCGCAACCGCCGTCGACGCTGCCGGTCAGGAGCCTCAGGGCAACTCGTGAGCGATCGGGCGCGGTCGCCGGCGTGTACTGCGTGCAACGGCTTGGACGGGTTTAAGGCCCTTGCCCGTCAGGGCAGCACGAATGGCAGGTCGGTATCGCCTGTCTTTTCGCCAAACCGGGTGATCAGCGCGTGGACCTGACCGCGGTGGTGGGTCTGGTGATTGAAGATCTGCATGATGAGCAGCGCGCGCGGCTTTGACATGTCACGTCCGACCGCCCCGCTGTGCCAGGACAGATCGCCTGCGATCTCTTCGGGTGTCATGGCATCGGCCCATTCGATCAGGACCTGGTCGAGGTCCTGCCGCTGTGCCCACAGACTGTTGAAGTCCTCGATCATGGTTGCGCTGCGTGCAATTGGCACGTCCGGTGCCTGCGCGGCGCCGAAGCGGGAAAGCCAGATGCGGTCGGCCCAGTAGAGATGAGACAGCGTGCCGTGGATCGATTTCCAGAAAGCCCCCTCGTCTGAGCGGCGCTGAGCATCGGAAAGCCGCAGCGCAGCGCCATAAACGCGGCGGTTGAGTTCGGCATTGTAGCGCGCCATGGTGAGCGCATATTCGGGCGTAATCATCGGGCTGCTCCCATGGTGACCTGCAGGCGTCGACCAATTTATGTGCAGGATTGCTTTTATGTCAATAATGCTGACATAAACAGGGATATGTCGGGCATTTCTTCTTGCCGGGTCTGCGGTTCCTGCAGTCCGTTGTTTACCATTTATCCCCGGATTGATGGACATGTCATGTTGGTTATCCTTTGATTGGGTAACAATCCGATCCGTTAATGCGATCGGAAATGGGGCTGTGCGGATACAAAAAACGCATTTCGGGCAATTGAACTTGGCCGCACCGCCTTGAAAACGGGGTATCGCCATGTCTGTCAGCGCATCACAAGCGCCTGTTCTTTCCATTGATCTCAAGCGTTGCGCGCAATGGGTTGCCAAAATTTCGGCGGTCATCATCGCTCTGGGCATTGTGCGCGAAATCGTCATTGGCCGGATCGGGCTGGACACGCCGCTCAAGGAATTGCGCCACATAGCGCTCGATGCCGAGTTGTCGCTGCCAGCATTTTATTCAGCCGTCCTGATCCTGGCGATCGGGGCAACCCTGATGGTCATGGGGCGTACAGTGCGCCAGACCGGGGGAGTGGATGCGCGGCGCTGGACGATACTGGGGGTCATCTTCTGCCTTATGGCAATCGATGAGGCGGCGAGCTTTCACGAATCGCTGATGATGCCGCTGCGCAACGCCTTCGATCTCACCGGGATATTGTATTATTCCTGGGTCATTCCCGGCGCCATCGCCGTGGCATTGATCGGCGCCTATTACCTGCCTTTCCTCTTGCGCCTCCCGCGCCGCACCGCCGTCCTGTTCACCATCGCCGGCGGGGCCTATGTCGGCGGTGCGCTGGGGATGGAACTGGTGGGCGGCGCCGTCGAAAGTGCCACGGGCAAGGAGACCGTGGCCTATTCGATATCCATCCTGATCGAGGAGGGGCTTGAGATCGCGGGGCTGACGCTGTTTTTCTATGCTCTGACCGACCATATCGCCCGCGCATGGGACAGTGTTGGTCTTGCTTTTTCCGCCCGAACACTTGCCGTCGAGCGCAGCGCACTCCATCCGGTACCGGCCCAATAGGGCTGCCGCCCGCCGGGCTGGAAAACATTTGGTCCTTACCCACTTTTCGGGACGCTCACAAAGGCCTATATGATCGCGTGCTGCCCGGTTCGTGTAGGATACTGCATCCCCGGGGCCTTATCGATCCTAAAGGGAGCTGTCCCTGACCAGGCCCGTGGGCTTGGACAAACGGCGCCCACCTACTAACGTAGGTTCCCGGGATCGACACATCCCACGGCCAGGGCGGCACAAGATTTTAAAGGAAAGTGAGCGGCTTGACCGATAGCGAAGCCCAGCTTGAAGAGCAAAAGGCAACACTTCGGCAAGAGGCCCTTGCCCGGCGTCTGGCCGTTCCCCAAGACGACCGTGCCGACGCATCCAAACTGGCGGCCGATGTCTTTCTCGAGGGCGTGCCGCTGCATTCAGATCAGATTGTCGCGCTCTATTGGCCGATCCGTGACGAGATCGACTGCAAGCCGCTTCTGACCCGGCTCATGGATTCGGGCCAGAAAATCGCCCTGCCAGTGGTGACCGGCGAGGACGAGCCGCTCGAGTTGCGGCTCTGGGAAGACGGTCAGCCGCTCTATCCCTCGGGTTTTGGAACGCTCGCTCCAGTTGAAACCGCGCCCATCGTCACACCCGATATTGTCGTCATTCCGCTTCTGGCCTTCGACAGGCTCGGTACGCGGCTGGGCTATGGCAAGGGCTATTACGATAGGACGCTCGCCGCCATGAGCAAAAAACCGCTGCTTGTCGGTTATGCGTTCTCGGCCCAGGAACTCGATTTCATTCCCCGGCTCGATCATGACCTGCCACTCGACCTGCTGGTCACCGAGACCGGCCTGCGCCGCTTCGAGGACGCATGAGGCTTTTGTTTCTGGGCGACGTTATGGGGCGGGCCGGCCGGGATGTGGTGGCCGAGCGGCTTCCCGACCTGATCGAGCAATGCCGGTTCGATTTCGTCATCGTCAATGGCGAGAATGCCAGCCACGGGCGCGGCATCACCGAGGCCCATTACGAGCTGTTACGCGACGCGGGCGCCGATGTGGTGACGCTGGGCGATCATGCTTTCGACCAGCGCGAGTTGATGACGGCAATCGAGCGCCACGACACCCTGATCCGGCCGATCAATTTTCCCCCCGGGGCGCCGGGCCGCGGCGCCACAATGATTACGGGCCGCAACGGCCATCAGGTGCTAGTGGTCAATGCGCTGGGCCGGGTGTTCATGCCGCCCATGGACGATCCGTTCCGCGCTGTCGACAATGCCATCGCCCGCTGCCCGCTGGGTGAGCAGGCCGATGCCATCGTCGTCGATTTTCACGCCGAGGCGACCTCGGAAATGCAGGGCATGGGCCATTACCTCGATGGCCGGGTTTCACTGGTGGTGGGCACTCACACCCACATCCCGACCTCCGATCACCGCATCCTGCGCGGCGGAACGGGACTGATGAGCGATGCGGGCATGTGCGGGGATTATGACAGCGTGATCGGCATGGAGCTCGAAGAACCCCTCAACCGGTTCGTCACCGGTTTGGCCACGGCGCGGTTCACGCCGTCCGAGGGTGAGGCCACGCTGTGCGGCGTTGCAATCGAGACAGACAGAGGCTCGGGGCTGTGCACGCAAATCCAGCCCGTGCGTATCGGTGGGTCGCTCTCGCAAGCGCTGCCCCAATTCTGAGGCTTTATTTCTCCGGATCGCTCCCCTATAACCCGCCAATCTCATTTTAACGACCAAACAGGGAACTGTCCGACCATGGCCGGCCATTCACAGTTCAAGAACATCATGCACCGCAAGGGCCGTCAGGACGCGGTGCGCTCGAAAATCTTTTCCAAGCTGGCGCGTGAGATCACCGTCGCCGCAAAGTCGGGCATGCCCGATCCGGCGATGAACCCGCGTCTGCGCCTGGCGATCAACAACGCCAAGGCGCAGTCCATGCCCAAGGACAATATCGAACGCGCCATCAAGAAGGCGCAGGGCGGAGACGGCGACAATTACGAAGAGGTCCGCTACGAGGGCTACGGCCCCGGCGGGGTTGCCGTTATCGTCGAGGCGCTCACCGACAACCGCAACCGCACGGCGTCGAACGTGCGCGCCATCTTTTCAAAGGCCGGCGGCGCAATGGGGGAAACCGGATCGGTCGCCTTCATGTTCGACCGGGTGGGGGAAATCTATTATCCCGCCAAGGCCGGTGATGCCGATACGGTCATGGAAGCGGCCATCGAGGCCGGGGCCGAGGACGTGCAGTCCGACGAAGAGGGCCACACGATCTATTGCGCCTTTGAAGATATCGGTGAGGTTTCCACAGCGCTCGAAGCGGCTCTGGGGGAGGCCGAAAGCGTCAAGGCCGTGTTCAAGCCGCAGACCAATACGCCGGTCGATGCCGACAAGGGTGCGAGCCTGATGCGCATGATCGACAATCTCGACGACGACGACGACGTCCAGAACGTCTATGCCAATTTCGAGATGAGCGACGAGGACATGGCCAAGCTTTCGGCCTGACCGGCGCAAATGCTGTATTGAGAGGCGGCCCTGACGGCCGCCTTTTTCATGCGATGCGTTTGACTTCCTGCCCGCGATAGACCAGCCCGGTCGGCTCTTTGATCGCCATGGTCGCTGTGGGGCGGGGCAGCAGCACCACGAGGCTGACGCCGTTGCGTCCGGATTCCTTGACCTTGTAAAGCTGTTCGTCGGCGCTTTTGAAGATGACGCCAAAATCGACCGGTTCGGCGGCAACGGTGCCGCCTATGCTCACCGACAGGACGCAGGCCTTGGTGCCTGCCGCATCGAATTCGATCATCTGGACCGATTGGCGAATGGTCTCGGCGGTGCGCTGGGCCTGTTCGGCATTGGATGCTGGAAGAAAGACGCCGAATTCCTCGCCGCCGAGCCGGCCGATGATATCGAGGGACCCCACCGAGGAGCGGATGGCGGCGACGATGAGCTTGAGCGCGGTATCTCCACTGGCATGGCCGTAACGGTCGTTGATCGATTTGAAGTGATCGGCGTCGATGACAAGCAGCGTGCCGCCGCCGGCCTGCTCGTCGGCCAGAGCAAGGCTGACCGCATCGACGAAGGCGCCATGATTGAGGCAATTGGTGAGGCTGTCGCGCGCCGCTGCCGCCTCGAGCCTGTCATAGGCCATCTGCAGTTCGAACTGACGGACAGACATGTAGAAAACCATCGGACCGCCCAGCGCGAGCGGGGCGATGATGGCAACGATCAGACCGATTTGGCCGATGCCCTGGGAGAACACTTCGAGAATGATGTAGGAAATCACCACTGAAATCACGACGGCGACCGCCATGTGACCGAGCGTACGTCCAATGATGCCCGCCCAGGCCTGCCGAGGCAGTCTGAATTCTCGTGCCATGGATATGTACCGAAAGTATTTGCGTCCGGGGGCAACCTAGCGGGTAAGGGGTGAACACAATCTTGCCGGGAACGGGAAAATTGGAGCCGCGCCGGATATTGTGAAGTCGGGGGATAAGATGAGGATGTTTTTGGTTTGTTCACTTTGCGCTTGGTAGGCTGATGGGAACGGGCTAAATTGGGGGATGTTGAATATCGTGCGAATCATGGGGATCGATCCGGGGCTGCGGCGCACCGGCTGGGGCATCATCGAGGCTGAGGGAAACCGTCTGCGGTTTATCGCCTGCGGGGTTCTGACGCCGGCCGTCGACCAGGAGCTTTCCCTGCGCCTCGTCCATCTCCACGAAGGGCTGATGCGGTTGATCGCCGAACATCACCCGGCCGAGGCCGCCGTGGAGGAAACCTTTGTCAATGCCGGTGCGCGTTCCACGCTGCTGCTCGGACAGGCGCGCGGCATTGCGGTCATGACTCCAGCTTCAATGGGGCTTCCGGTGGGTGAATATTCGGCCAACCTGGTCAAGAAATCGGTGGTCGGGACCGGGCACGCGGAAAAAAAGCAGATCGAATTGATGGTCAAGACCCTGATGCCCGCCGCCAATTTCAAATCGGCCGACGCGGCTGATGCCCTGGCAATCGCCATTTGCCATGCCCACCATCGTCAACACCGCAAACTGGCAAAGAGCGCATGATCGGCAAACTCAAGGGCATCATCGAAACGCTCGGCGATGACACCGCGCTGATCGACGTCAATGGCGTGTGTTACGAAGCCCATTGCTCGGGCCGCACCCTGCAGGCGCTGCCCCGGGTGGGCGAAGCGGCCGTGCTGTTTATCGAAATGATCGTGCGCGAGGACATGATCCGGCTTTACGGTTTGCCACCGAGGGCGAAAAGAACTGGTTCAAATTGTTGATGACCGTTCAGGGCGTTGGCTCACGCGTCGCGCTGGGCATTTTGTCGATCCTATCGCCATCCGATCTTTCCTCGGCCGTCGCGCTCCAGGACAAGGCCATGGTGGGTCGCGCATCCGGGGTCGGCCCCAAGCTGGCCCAGCGCATCGTGTCCGAGCTCAAGGGCAAGGTTCCCGCCGGGGTCGCGATCGATGCAGGAGCGATGGGCCTGCAGACCGCTTTGGGCGAAGGGCTCGCCACGGGCAATGTGTCGGATGCCGTCTCGGCACTGGTCAATCTGGGCTACGGACAGGCGCAGGCCTCAAGCGCGCTGGCGCGGGTCGTGGCCAAAGAGGGCGAGGACACGCCCACCGAAAAGCTCATCCGGCTGGGGCTGCGGGAATTGAGTTCGTGAGGTCCGTTGCAATCGGGCGCCGGGGGCAATAGCAAACCAATATGACCGATCTCACCAATGCCGCTGAAGGCCGCGACGACAGTCTCGATGTTTCCCTGCGCCCCTCGGGTTTTTCCGAGTTTATCGGGCAGGAGGCGGCGCGCGCCAATCTGCAGGTGTTCATCGAAGCCGCAAAGCAGCGGCAGGCGGCGCTCGATCATGTGTTGTTCGTCGGCCCGCCAGGGTTGGGCAAGACCACGCTCGCCCAGATCATTTCGCGCGAGCTTGGCGTAGGCTTTCGCGCCACGTCCGGTCCGGTCATCGCCAAGGCGGGGGATCTGGCCGCGCTTTTGACCAATCTCGAAGAGCGCGACGTCTTGTTCATCGACGAAATCCACCGTCTCAGCCCGGCGGTCGAGGAAATTCTCTATCCGGCGATGGAGGATTTCCAGCTCGATCTGATCATCGGAGAGGGCCCGGCGGCGCGCTCGGTGCGCATCGATCTGGCCAAGTTCACCCTTGTGGGCGCAACGACCCGGGCCGGTCTCTTGACCACCCCTTTGCGCGACCGGTTCGGCATTCCGGTGCGATTGAATTTTTACACGCCCGAGGAACTGGTCCAGATCGTCGAGCGCGGTGCGCGGCTGATGGGCATGGCCATGACATCGGATGGTGCGCTTGAAGTCGCTCGCCGCTCGCGGGGCACGCCGCGCATTGCGGGGCGTCTGTTGCGCCGGGTCACCGATTTCGCGCTTGTCGAGGGCGCGGCCGAGATCAACCGCAAGGTCGCCGACAAGGCGATGTTGCGGCTCGATGTTGATGCCAGGGGGCTCGATCAGCTCGACCGGCGCTATCTTACGACAATTGCCGAATTTTATGGCGGCGGGCCGGTCGGCATCGAAACCATTTCGGCCGCACTGTCCGAACCGCGCGATGCCATCGAGGAAATCGTCGAGCCCTATCTCATCCAGCAGGGGTTCATCCAGCGCACCCCGCGTGGACGGATGATGACGGCGCTCTCGTTCCAGCACATGGGCTATGCCGTCCCGCAGGGCTTTGCTGGCCTGCAGGCGAGCCTGTTCGAGGAGGAGAGCGGGGAGTGAGCGTTTTTGGCGGCGAAATCGGGGCCGATGGCATCCACCGGTTCCCGGTACGCGTCTATTTCGAGGACACCGATTTTTCCACCAATGTCTATCACGCCGCGTATTTGAAATTTTTCGAGCGGGCACGGACCGAATTTTTGCGCGCCCATGGCATCCATCACTCTCAATTGATCGCCGAGGGCCTCGCCTTCGCGGTGCGGGAAATGACCATTTCCTACGACAGACCCGCCCGTATCGACGATCTGCTCGAGGTCACAACGGAAATGGCCGCGGCCGGCGGGGCGCGGTTTGCTCTGGCGCAATCGATGAAGCGCGACGCAGAAATCATCTGTCGGGCGCAGGTCCAGGCGGTTTTGCTCAACGCCGCGGGGCGGCCGGTCCGCCTGCCAGCAGCCCTTCGCGCCTTACTTGATCGGCGTTGAGCGCTTCTTAACCTTTCCTTGACCATAAATGGGGCAAGCGGCCCTGCTGCGTCGCGGTGACCCGGTCGCGGGCATTTGTCGAAATTCAACCTGCGTCGCTTTGACGACGAAAAGTGGGACCACTTTTCTGCACGCGGCGTTAATTTTGACAAATTTGACCGCGATTGCATCGGGTGTTGCTGGCGGCGGGGCACCCATCGGCAAGGTTTTTTCTCCGAGGAACACTCATAATGGAAGCTATGGACGCAGTGGGCAGCGCGGCGGCGCACACCGATTTTTCGCCCATCGGCCTGTTTCTGATGGCCGACATCGTCGTCAAGCTGGTGATGCTCGGCCTTCTGGCCGCGTCGATCTGGTGCTGGGCCATCATCATCGACAAATCGCTCAAATTCACCCGCGTGCGGTCGGACATGAACCAGTTCGAAAAGACCTTCTGGTCGGGCCAGTCGCTCGAAGAGCTCTATCAGACGCTCTCCCAGCGCCCCACCAGCGGGCTGGCGGCGGTGTTCGTTGCAGCGATGAAGGAATGGAAGCGCAGCCACGAACAGAACGCCTCGAGCTATCTCGGCGTGCAGGCGCGGCTCGACAAAGTGCTCGACGTGGCCATCGCGCGCGAAAGCGAACAGCTTGAAAGCCGGCTCTCGTTTCTGGCGACCGTGGGCTCGGCGGCCCCGTTCATCGGCTTGTTCGGCACCGTCTGGGGCATCATGAACGCCTTTTCGTCCATTGCGGCCTCGCAAAGCGCCAGCCTTGGCGTTGTCGCCGGCCCCATCGCCGAAGCGCTTTTTGCCACGGCCATCGGCCTTGTGGCGGCCATTCCGGCGGTTATCGCCTACAACAAGCTCTCGGGCGATGCCAACAAGCTGGTTGGCCGGCTTGAAGGCTTTGCCGATGAATTCGCGGCCATTCTGGGCCGCCAGCTCGAAGCGCGGAGCCGCAAATAATGGGCATGGGTGTTGCAGGCGGAAGCGGGGGCGGACGCCGCCGCCGTCGCGGCCAGCGCAGGGCCATGATGAGCGAAATCAACGTCACGCCCTTTGTGGACGTGGTGCTGGTGCTGCTCATCGTGTTCATGGTCGCCGCTCCGATGATGACGGCGGGGGTCGCGGTCGATCTGCCGCAGTCATCGGCGGGCGAGTTGCAGACGCCGCGCACCCCGATCATGGTTTCGGTTACCCCCGAGGGTGAGATTTTTGTCGATGACGAGCCGGTGGTGTCTTCCGCGCTGGTGGACGCCGTTTCCGCGCTCGCGGAATCGACTGAAGACCGGATTTATGTGCGGGGAGACACCTCTGCCAGCTACGGCACCGTGATGGACGTTATGGGCACGCTTTCGTCGGCCGGATATTCGCGCATCGGATTGATCACGCAGCAGCCGACTGCCGACAGCTCGGGGCAATAGTCCATGCGGATCGGGACCACCGTATCGGTCGTCGGCCATATCGCCATTATCGGGCTCACCCTCGTGCAGCTCTCGAGCGTCGAGCGGCTCGATCCGAACATGGATTCGGCGATTTCGGTCGATCTCGTCCCGATTTCGGAATTTTCAAATATCCAGGCGGGCAATCTGCAAAGCGAGATCGTGGAGACCGAAACACCGTCGGCCGTCGATACCGAAACCGAGGCCGAGCTTGCCGAGCGCACCGGCAACACCGAAGAAGACCAGCCCAACCCCGAAATTTCCGATACCCCGTCTCCAGCGCCCACTATTGAGACAGCGCCGGCGCCCGAACCTGCTCCGGAACCCGAGCCGGAGCCTGAACCTCAACCGGAACCCGAGCCCACACCGCCGCCCACCCCGGCGCCGCGTCCCGAGCCCACGCCGGAACCCGAACCGGCACCCGAGCCTGAGCCGACACCCGCACCAGAGCCAGAGCCCGCGCCTGAACCTGTTCCGGAGCCAGAACCTGAGCCTGAGCCTGAGCCTGAGCCGGAACCAGAGCCGGAGCCCGAACCTGAACCCGAGCCGGAGCCTGTCGCGCCGGTACCGCCGCAGGTCACGTCGTCGGTGTCGCAACTGCGCGAGCAGTTTGCCGAGGCGCAGCGTCAGCCCGAGCCTAGCCCAACGCCGCAGGAGCCCTCCAGCCAGGTGTCCGATGACATTGCCGACCGCATCGGCGATCTGATCAATGAGGAAACCTCACGCGGGGCCACAACAGGCGACGGTGGGCAATCCTCGTTGGGAGCGCCCAGCGGTCAGTCTGCGACGCTCACCCAGTCCGAGCAATCGGCGCTGGCCGCTGCCATGCGTCGCTGCTGGACGCCGCCGCCGGGCGCGCTCAGCGTGCCGGGGCTGACGGTGCGGGTCTTGGTTACGTTCAACCGGGACGGGTCGGTTTCAGCGACTGAAATCCGCTCGGCGCTGACCGACGATCTCATGCGTTCCACGGCGTTTGCCGCCCAGCGGGCCGTTGAGCGCTGCGGTCCCTATACCATGCTGCCGGCAGAAAAATACGACAGCTGGCGGCAGGTGGACGTGACGTTCGATCCGCGCGACCTTTAACCGAGCGACATCAATGCGTGGCCAAAATGCAATAACGAGCGCAAAACTGACCTCTCACCGATATTCGGACATGATTTGCCGATAATCGGGGCAACCTCAATTTGGCCTCTCCGATTGACCCTTCGGATCGAGGCGGCGGCACAGGCCGTCAAACATGGAGACTGACGTGGAAAACATTTCGATGACCCGCAGGACTGCGCTCAGGCTGGGGCTTTCCGGCGCCGCGATGATGGCCGCAAGTCCGGTGCTGGCGCAATTGCAGATCACGGTGACGGGCGGCAATTTCACGCCCATGCCCATCGCCATCCCCAATTTCGCCTCCGCCGATGCGGCTTTCGGGGCCGAGGTGGCGCAGGTGGTGCGCAACAATTTGACCAATTCGGGCCTGTTCCGGCTGGTCGATCCGGCCGGATACCCCGCCCAGGTGGGCGATCCCAGCCAGACCCCCGATTTCCCCGCCTGGCGCTCGACGGGCGCGGACGCGGTGATCATGGCGGACGCCAACCGCGCGGAACAGATCCAGTCGAGCCTGCGGTTGTGGGACACGACGGCGGGCGCGCAGGTAACGGGAAAATCATACGGTACGGACGCAAGCTCATGGCGCCGTATCGCCCATATCGCATCGGACGCGGTCTACACGGGGCTGACCGGGGAAACGGGCTATTTCGACTCCCGCGTCGTGTTCGTGGCCGAAAGCGGCCCGCGCGCCAACCGCGTCCGGCGGCTGGCCATCATGGATCAGGACGGCGCCAATATCCGCTATCTCAGCGATGGCGCCCAGCAGATCCTTACCCCGCGCATGTCGCCCGACGGCCAGCTCATTGCCTATATGGTCCTGGACGGCCCGACCTCTTCAGGCATTTTCGTTGTGAACATGGCGACAGGCCAGGCACAGTCCATCGGCCAGTTCGGACAGATGAGCTTTGCCCCGCGTTTTTCGCCCGATGGTCGCCGGTTGGTGTTCTCGGTCAGCAATGGCGCGGTCACCAATATCTACGCGATGGATCTGGGGGGCAGTCAGCCTCAGCAGCTCACCACGGGCTCGGCCATCGACACCTCGCCCTCCTACTCGCCGGATGGGCAGCGTCTTGCGTTCGAATCCGATCGGGGCGGGCGTCCGCAAATTTACGTGATGTCGGCGGCCGGTGGTGGCGCGGAACGGATTTCGTATGGCGACGGGTCCTATTCGACCCCGGTCTGGTCGCCCAAGGGCGATCTGATCGCCTTTACCCGCCAGTCGGGTGGCCAGTTCTCGATCGGCATCATGGGACCGGATGGATCGGGTGAGCGTATCCTTGCCACTTCCTACCACGCCGAGGGGCCCACATGGGCGCCCAATGGCCGGGTCTTGATGTATTTCCGTGACCCCGGTGGCAATGACGGTTCCCAGCTTTATTCCATCGACATCTGGGGCCGTAACGAGCGGCGCGTTCCCACCGAGGGCTTCGCGTCCGATCCGGCCTGGGGCCCGCTGTTGTCGTAATGGCCATTGCAGTCGTGCAACACATGCAAGGCGTCCTGTTTCGGGACGCCTTTTTGCCGGGCAGATGCCGCAATTGCGCCCGATTAGCACAAGATTAACTATGCCCACACACGCGCGATTAAGATAACGCGCTGTAAAAATGCTAACCACAATTTTCCGGTTCTGGAGCTTTTTCGCTATGGGTTCGACCATGCCCCTTCTTCGTTTCGGCAAAGGCCTCCTGTTGGCGGTTTTGCTCGTTGCCGTCGCAGCCTGCGCCCGCACACCGACCACAGGCGTCGGCAATATCAGCGGCGATGCCGCCGGGGGCGGCGGTGCTCCTGGCAGCCAGCAGGAATTCCTGGTTTCGGTCGGCGACCGCGTCTTCTTTGAAACCGATTCTTCGGTTCTGACCGCCGATGCGCAGGCGACACTGGACCAGCAGTCCCAGTGGCTGCAGCAATACGCCCAGTACCGCATCGTGATCGAAGGTCACGCCGATGAGCGCGGCACGCGCGAATACAACATCGCGCTGGGTGCCCGCCGTGCCACCGCTGTCGTCAACTATCTGGTTTCCCGCGGCATTCCCCAGGAGCGCCTCTCGACCGTTTCCTACGGCAAGGAACGCCCCGTCGCGATCTGCAACGATATTTCGTGCTGGAGCCAGAACCGCCGCGCGGTCACCGTTTTGACAAACTGACCATCCAAATCGCCAATGCCAATCTGGAGGCATAGCGTCGGGACCGCGTATCTGGTCCCGGCGCTTCTTTTTTGCCAAAAACCTGCTTTAATCACGCATCCTTAAATCGTTGAACTGCGTTGCCAATGCAAAAGTGGCGCGTTTAAAGGAGATTTGTTGTGTCGAGACTTTTAACGACGCTCGTGGGGCGATGGCGGCAGGGCGCCGTGATCGCCGCAACGGCGGGACTTCTGACTTTTTCCATGACTGTCGCCGGACAGGGGCAGGGCAATGACCTGGCCGGTATGCAGGTGCGCATCGACCAGCTCGAAGAGCAGGTGCGGCTCAATTCGGGTCAGATCGAGGGGCTTCAGTTCCAGCTCACCCAGCTCCAGAGCCTTCTCGAGCGCACCCAGGAAGACAATGAATACCGCTTCCAGCAGCTGGAGGGCGGGAGCCTGGGGGAAACTGATGCGGCAATCCCATCCGGCGGCGAGACGCCTGCCGAGCGGTTGCCGCAGGACCCCCAGCCCCAGAGCGAGCCGGCCCCCTCCGATCAGACGGTGATCGATCCCCTGATCGGGGATTCCGACATCATCGATAGCAGCGAAATTGGCGGCGAGGACAACCTCTATGCCAGCGATGTGTTCGGGCAGGAGTCGAGTGAGGAGGGTGCTGACGGGGTCGTTCTGGGCCCACCCGAGGGCGAATTGGGCAGCACGCCACCCTCCGAGCCGCTCGATCTCAGTTTCGATCCCGATGCGATCCCGCTTGAGGATGGCGATGCCAACGCTCAGTACCAGGCGGGTTACGATGCCGTGGTGCGGGGCGAATACGCCTTTGCGGAAAACCAGTTTCGCCAGTTCATCGAAACCTTCCCCAACCACCAGCAGGCGCCCGATGCGACCTATTGGCTGGGCGAAACGTTGATCGAACGCGCCGCCTATGGGGAAGCGGCCGAAGTGCTGCTCGAAGGGTTCGAAAGCTACACGACCTCGACCCGTGCGCCCGATCTGCTGTTCAGCCTCGGCGTTGCGCTGCACGGGGCGGGAGAGCTCGATACCGCGTGCCGGACTTATGGCGAAGTGCTGCGTCGCTATCCGGACTCCACCCAGGCCTTCAAGGACAGGGTGACGGCCGAGCAGGCGCAGGCGGGGTGCTGACCCCGGCTGACATGGCGTTGTGCGGTCTCGACCCCGAGACGCTTTTTGCGCCTCTGGCCGGTCGAAAAACCATAGGCCTCGCCGTTTCGGGCGGGGCCGATTCGCTTGCACTGATGCTTCTCTATGCCGCCTGGAGCGGCACAAAGCCCAGGGCGATCGTCTATACCGTCGACCACGGCTTGCGACCCGAGGCGCAGGCCGAAGCGGCCATGGTTGCTCGCGAGGCCGGAAAGCTCGGACTTTCCTGCCGCGCGCTTGCCTGGACGGGGGACAAACCTTCGACAGGCAGGCAGAGCGCGGCGCGCAAAGCCCGCTACGGGCTGATTGCGCAGGCGATGGACGCCGACGGGGCCGAAATTCTGCTCACCGCCCATCATCTGCGCGATCAGGCCGAAACGGTCCTGATGCGGCTTGCCCATGGCAGCGGAGTTTCCGGGCTGGGCGGCATAAGGACATTTTCGAGCGTCGAGGGAATTTGTGTTTTCCGGCCGCTGCTTGGAGTTTCGCCCGAAACGTTGGCGACGCTGGTGGCGCGGGCCGGGTTGTCGCCGGCCTTCGACCCGTCCAACGCCGATCGAACCTATGAACGCACGCGCTGGCGCGACGCGTTGCCCGGCCTTGCCGATCTCGGGCTCGCGCCCGATCGGCTGGGCAAGGCCGCCGAACGGCTCCAGCGGATCGATGCTTTGGCCATTCGGGCGACCGATGGGTTCATCGCCGGGCATGCCGCGCGCGATCCCCTGGGAATCGTGCGGATCGAGCGCGAGGCGTTCGGGACTGCCGATCCTGAAATCAGGGTGCGCGTTATCGAGCGGGCATTGGCTGGCGTATCTGGAGTGCAATCGTTCTTTCTGTCGCGGATCGAGGCGCTGGCGGAGCG